>CAZAIM010000050.1:0-16750 GCA_964485215.1 uncultured Bacteroidaceae bacterium
TGCCGCATTCGTGGTATCAAGGACGGCAAGGAGCGCACCTATTATGTCTACAATAACTGCAGCCATCAGGCAGCCTACAAGGAGACCGGTATGCAGGGCGTAAGCTACACAACGGGCGTTCCGGCAATGATTGGTGCAATGATGTTCCTCAAGGGAATATGGCGCAAGCCCGGTGTTTGGAACGTCGAGCAGTTCGACCCGGATCCATTCATGGAGCAGCTCAACAAGCAGGGTCTGCCTTGGCACGAGGAGTTCGACAAGGACCTGGAACTTTAATATCTGCCCCACATAGTAACCCCAGTTATCTCAGTAACCATAGTAATCCCGGTAAAATAAATGGCAAAGAAAGAAGAATTGGAAAACATTGCAGGCAATGAGCGGTTGCGCGCCTTGCAGGCTGCAATGGACAAGATAGAGAAGAACTTCGGCAAAGGTTCAATAATGAAGCTTGGCGATGACAGTTTCGAGGAAGTGGAAGTTATACCTACAGGCTCTGTGGGCCTGAACGCAGCACTTGGCGTTGGCGGTTTTCCGCGCGGGCGCATAATAGAAATCTACGGCCCCGAGTCATCGGGTAAGACAACGCTGGCAATCCACGCCATTGCCGAGGCTCAGAAAATGGGCGGCATTGCAGCCATAATCGATGCCGAGCACGCGTTCGACCGCTTTTATGCCCAGAAGCTTGGTGTAGACATCGACAACCTTCTCATCTCGCAGCCCGACTGCGGCGAGCAGGCTCTCGAGATTGCCGAGCAACTCATACGTTCGTCGGCTATCGATATAATTGTGATAGACTCGGTAGCGGCGTTGACACCGAAGGCCGAGATAGAGGGCGAAATGGGCGACAACAAGGTAGGTCTGCAGGCGCGTCTTATGTCTCAGGCATTGCGTAAGCTCACATCGGCTATCAGCAAGACAAAGACAACCTGCATCTTCATTAATCAGTTGCGCGAGAAGATAGGCATAATGTTCGGTAACCCCGAAACCACAACCGGCGGCAACGCTCTGAAGTTCTACGCATCGGTACGTCTCGACATCCGCCGTGTCAGCCAGTTGAAGGACGGCGAAGAGGCTGTCGGCAACTCAGTGCGCGTGAAGGTTGTCAAGAACAAGGTTGCACCTCCGTTCCGCAAGGCAGAGTTCGACATAATGTTCGGCGAGGGCATCTCCCGCACCGGAGAGATTGTCGACCTTGGCGTTCAGTACGGCGTAATAAAGAAGAGCGGTTCCTTCTTCAGCTACAACGATACCAAGCTCGCCCAGGGCCGCGACCGCACCAAGGCGCTCATTGCCGACAACCCCGAGCTTGCCGAGGAACTCGAGATGAAGATAGCCGATGCAATGAAAGGCAATGCAGAAGAAGTTGCCGAGTAATTCATATAACAGTATCAAACATCAATAAATTATTGGAATACTATGAAGAAAACTATTTTGTTTGCCGCTCTGGCCTTTGCAGGCCTTGGCGCGTTTGCACAGGAGAAAGCCGCTGCTACCGACTTCACTGTGGTAAAGGAGAACCCCATTACAAGTATCAAGAACCAGAACCAGGCCGGTACCTGCTGGTGCTACTCATCGCTCGCTTTCATTGAGTCAGAGCTGCTCCGCATGGGCAAGGGCGAGTACGACTTCTCCGAAATGTATATAGTTCATAACACCTACCTCGACCGTGCCGACAAGGCTGTCCGCACTCATGGCGACATCTCGTTCTCACAGGGCGGTTCTTTCTACGATGTAATCTATGGCATGGAAGCATTCGGTCTTGTTCCCGAGGCGGAGATGCGTCCCGGTGTAATGTACGGCAAAGAGCTTAGCGTTCACAACGAGCTCTCAGCAGTGAGCGATGCCGTTGTTGCAGCCATTGCCGAGGGCAAGCATCGCAGCCTGCAGGTTAGCCCCGACGGCCAGCCGCTTTGGAAGAAGGCTATCGAAGCTGTCCACGACATCTACCTTGGCAAGCGTCCCGAGAAGTTTACATACAATGGCAAGGAGTACACTCCCAAGTCATTCTACGAGTCTCTTGGCCTCAAGGCAGAGGACTATATCTCTTTGACATCTTATACACATCACCCCTTCTACAAGCCTTTCGTTCTCGAGATTCAGGACAACTGGCGTTGGGCACAGTCCTATAACCTGCCAATCGACGAGTTTATGCAGGTATTCGACTATGCTATCATGGAAGGCTATACCATCGCTTGGGGCAGCGACGTGAGCGAGGCCGGTTTCGGTCGCGACGGCAAGGCTGTTATGCCCGACAAGACAAAGAGCGCGGACCTCGAAGGTTCCGACATGGCGAAGTGGCTCAAGCTGAGCGAGGAGGAGAAGAAGAACACTCCTAAGCCATCTACCGAGAAGTGGTGTACTCAGGAAGAGCGTCAGATAGCATACGACAACTGGGAGACAACCGACGACCACGGTATGCAAATCTATGGCATTGCAAAGGACAAGGACGGCGTAGAGTACTACATGGTAAAGAACTCTTGGGGCGAAGCCGGCAGCTACAAAGGCATTTGGTATGCCTCAAAGGCATTTGCACGCTACAAGACTATGAACATCGTAGTCCACAAGAATGCGATTCCAAAGGAAATACGCAAGAAATTGGGCATCAAGTAATTCAACCTGTTCCCTATAAGCGGGCTGCCGGATGTGGCAGCCCGCTTTTTCTTTGTACGCTCAGCATGAGCATTAGCTGACGGGTGCAACTCCCTGGCGAGCCCCAAAAAACTCTCATTTACAAAGAAACACACGGTTTCTATAAGGAAAATATTTTTTATAAATTCAAACAACTTCTAAATACCGATAAAAAAAAGATATTTACTGCAGAATATTCAATCACTTTTTGTAATTTTACAGATTGAAGAGATTTATTGTGTAATTTGCCCCGAATAGGTGAGTTTGAAATGCAGCGTGCGGCAAATGGCTCTTCGCAACACAGTACGAAAATAAAAAAACAATATATAATGGGTCAGAAATGGAAATATCAACCCCCTGCCTACGAGCAGATTGTGGCAGCCAGAACGCTCTCGGCCGAACTGGACATCAGTCCGGTGCTTTGCAGCCTGCTGCTGAAGAGGGGCATCACTTCTGTTGCAGAAGCGAGGAATTTCTTCCGCCCAAAGCTCAGCAATCTGCATAACCCCTTCCTCATGAAGGATATGGACATTGCCGTTCGCCGTCTCAACAATGCACTAGGAAAGAAGGAACGCATTCTTGTCTATGGCGATTACGATGTCGACGGCACCACAGCCGTAGCTTTGGTCTACAAGTTCCTGCAGCAGTTCTCATCGAATATAGACTACTATATTCCCGACCGCAACGAAGACGGCTACGGCATCTCTAAACGAGGTGTCGACTACGCCTATTCCACCGGAGTAAAACTGATAATAGTGCTCGACTGCGGCATCAAGGCCATCGAGGAGATAGCCTATGCAAAGTCTCTTGGCATTGATTTCATTGTGTGCGACCACCATGTCCCCGATGACGAACTGCCCTGCGCCGTGGCAATCCTCAACCCCAAGCGTGCCGACTCCACCTACCCCTATCAGCACCTCTCGGGCTGTGGTGTAGGCTTCAAGTTTATGCAGGCCTTTGCCGCCGACAATGGCATACCCTCCGACCAGCTCTATCCGCTGCTCGACCTTGTGGCAGTGAGCATAGCATCGGACCTTGTGCCCATCATGGGTGAGAACCGCATTTTGGCCTTCCACGGCCTCAAGCAGATAAACCATAGCCCCAGCACCGGTCTCAAGGCTATTATATCGGTCTGCGGTCTTGCCGACAAGGAAATAAGCATCAACGATATAATTTTCAAGATTGGCCCACGCATCAACGCCTCGGGGCGTGTCCGTCAGGGCAAGGTCGCCGTAGACCTGCTCATAGAGAACAACCTGCAAACCGCGCTCGATATGAGCCAGCAGATAAACGAGTTTAACGAGACACGTAAGGAACTCGACAAGAGCATGACCGAAGAGGCCAACAGCATTGTCGAAGGGCTCGAGAGCTTCGACGAGAAGCGTGCCATAGTAATCTTCAATGCCGACTGGCATCGCGGTGTCATAGGCATTGTCGCCTCACGTCTCACCGAGGTCTATCACCGTCCCGCCGTTGTAATGACATGCACGGGCGACGTGGCAACAGGCTCGGCACGTTCGGTGACCGGTTTCGATGTCTACAAGGCCATGGAGAGCTGCCGCGACCTTCTCGACAACTTCGGCGGCCACACCTATGCTGCAGGCTTCTCGCTGAAGGTAGAGAATGTCGAAGCCTTTGCAAAGCGTTTCGAGAGCTTTGTCTCCGAGAACATCCTGCCCGAGCAGATGGATCCGGTCATTGAGATAGATGCCGAAATAGATTTCTATCAGATAAGCCGTCGTTTCTTCAACGACCTGAAGAAGTTTGCGCCTCATGGCCCCGACAATCCCAAGCCCGTTTTCTGCACCTACAACGTGCGCGATTATGGAACAAGCAAGGTCGTCGGCCGTCGTCAGGAGCACATAAAGCTCGAGCTTGTCGACAACAAGTCAAACACCATTCTCAACGGCATAGCATTCGGGCAGAGCCGTCAGGCCAGGTATATAAAATCGAAACAGTCGTTCGACATCTGCTACACCCTCGAGGACAATGCCTACAAGCATGGCGAGGTGCAGCTGCAGATAGAGAGCATCCACACAAAGGCAACCCGTTGACAGAGAAGTGAAATATCACGGAATCCTGAAGAAATACTGGGGATATGATGATTTTCGTGGTATACAGCGCGAAATTATCGAGAGCATAGGCCAGGGGCGCGATACCCTTGGCCTTATGCCCACAGGCGGCGGAAAGAGCATCACCTTCCAGGTGCCGGCTCTTGCCGGCGAGGGGCTGTGCATAGTAGTGACACCCCTCATTGCGCTCATGAAGGACCAGGTGGCCAACCTTCGCAGCCGTGGTATCAAGGCACTTGCCATATACTCGGGAATGAAGACTTCCGAGGTAATAACCACTCTCGAGAACTGCATCTTCGGCAATTACAAGTTCCTTTACATATCTCCCGAGCGCATAGCATCGGAACTCTTCCTCAAGAAGATAAGGCGTGTCAAGGTGCAGCTCATAACCATCGACGAGGCACACTGCATCTCCCAGTGGGGGCACGATTTCCGTCCCGCCTACCGCAGGATAATAGAACTTCGCGCCCTCTTCCCCGATGCCCCGGTGCTTGCCCTCACGGCAACAGCTACGCCGGCAGTTGTCGACGATATACAGCAGCAGTTAGGCTTCCGCGAGAAAAACTGCTACAGTATGAGTTTCGAGCGCAAGAACCTCGTTTATGTGGTGCGCAATACCGAGAACAAACAGCACGAACTGCTGCACATACTGCGCCGCATCGAAGGGTCGGCAATCGTCTACACGCAGAACCGCAAGAAAACCAAAGAAGTTTGCGAATTCCTTGTAGCCGGCGGCATCACCGCCGAGTACTACCATGCAGGCCTCACCCCCGAGAGCAAGGACTGCAAGGAGGAAGCCTGGAAGAGCGGACGTGCCAGGGTTATGGTCTCTACCAATGCCTTCGGAATGGGAATTGACAAGCCCGATGTACGCCTTGTCGTGCACACCGACCTGCCAAGTTCCGTCGAGGCCTATTTCCAGGAGGCAGGCCGTGCCGGCCGCGATGGCAATCGGGCCTATGCCGTAGCCCTCTTCAGCCGTGCCGACAAGGGGATTGTTGCCCGCCGTCTTGCCGACAACTATCCTCCGAAGGATTTCATCCGCGAAATCTACAACGAAGTCTGCTACTACTACAGCATGGCACTTGGCGACGGTCTCGACTGCACCTATGAATTCTCGCTTGTCGATTTCTGCAAGAGTTACCGACATCCCACGCTTCAAACCGACAGCGCGCTACGCATACTCACCCGGATGGGCTACCTCGAATATGTCGAGGAGATGGAATTTGCCTCACGCCTGCGGTTCATTGTCGAGAAAGATACCCTTTACCGTTTCAAGGGAATAACCGGAGACTACGAACTGCTTGTCAACGCCCTGCTCAGGAACTACAGCGGCCTCTTCACCGACTATGTCTACATAGACGAGAGATACCTCTCGCGCATAACAGGGCTCACACGTCACCGTATGTACGAGATTTTTATATCGCTTTCCAACAGCGGTATAGTCGCCTATGCGCCGTCGAAAAAATGCCCCGTGATAACCTTCACCCGCCACCGTGTGACAGGTAGCGAATTGCGTTTCGCGCACGAGGTCTACGACGAGCGCAAGGCGGCCTTTTCCGAAAGGCTCAATTCCGTCATATCCTATGCTACACGTACCGACAGGTGCCGTAGCCGTCTTCTCCTCGAATACTTCGGCGAGAAGAATACACACCCCTGCGGCCGTTGTGATGTCTGTGTCGCAGAACCTTCGGCAGCGACCGAAACCATGCTGCCGGCTCGCGAACAGCTCCTTTCCCTGCTTTCCGACGGTGCATCCCACCCGTTGGAGGAACTCGATACCCTAAAGCTCTCCCGCACCGCTATGAGAGTGCTTCTGCGTGAGCTTTGCGATGAAGAACTCATAACAATTTCAGGAAACAAAATAAACAAGAAACTATGATAACATTTCTGATTTGCCTGGCTGCGCTTGTAACTGCCTATTTCACTTACGGCAAGTATCTCGAGAAAGTCTGCGGAATCGATGCCGCAAACCCCGTACCATCCAAGACTATGTACGACGGAGTCGACTACATCCCTATGCCACGCTGGAAAGTCTTTCTCATCCAGCTTCTCAACATCGCCGGCCTCGGCCCCATATTCGGAGCCATTCTCGGTGCTGCATACGGCCCGATAGCTTTCTTGTGGATAACCCTCGGTGGCATATTCATGGGCGCGATGCACGACTTTGTGGCAGGTGTCATCTCCCTTAAAGAGAACGGCAAGAGCCTGCCCGAGATTATTGGCCGGTACCTTGGCAATGGCAGCCGCAACTTTATGCGCATCTTCTCAGTGCTGCTCATGGTGCTCGTGGGTGCAGTCTTCATGTCTCAGCCGGCAGGGCTCATAGCAACTAACATATCGTTGCCGTCGCTCGAGACTGTTGCCTTCGACAACAACACCTGGGAACTCCTCATAGTGCTTGCCGCAATACTCATCTACTACGTCCTTGCAACGCTTCTGCCCATTGACAAGCTCATAGGCCGCATATATCCGCTCTTCGGCATAGCCCTGCTTATAATGGCTTTAAGCATCCTTTTCATCTTGTTTTTCCATAGCGACAAGTACACAATACCCGAACTTACCTCATTTGCGAACCAAATATCCGACCCCGAAAGTTTTCCTGTTGTACCCATGCTCTTCACCACCATAGCCTGCGGGGCCATATCGGGTTTCCACGCTACCCAGTCGCCAATGATGGCACGTTGTATGACGAACGAGAAACAGAGCCGCAGCATCTTCTATGGCGCAATGATTGCCGAAAGCATCGTAGCCCTCATATGGGCTGCCATGGGCATGGCATTCTGGGGAGGTGTACAAGGCCTTAACGAAGCCATTGCAGCCAACAACGGCAGCGCAGCCCTCCTTGTGAACGAGATAACGGATACCACTATGGGGTCTCTTCTTGCAGCCTGCGTGCTTGTAGGTATTGTTGGCTGTGCAATCACATCGGGCGACACTGCATTCCGTTGCGCAAGGCTCATAGTCTCCGACATGCTTGGCATAGAACAAAAGAAACTCTCCAGGAGAGTGGCCGTTTCCCTGCCGCTCTTTGCCGGAGCACTATTCATAATCTTCGCCTTGCCGTTCCAGACAATCTGGAGTTACTTCGCCTGGTGCAACCAAACGCTTGCCGTGATAACATTGTGGTGTATCACAGTCTATCTTTACAAGCAGAATAAACCATTGGTCATTGGAGCCTTGCCGGCACTGGTGATGACATATGTATGCTCGTCCTATATTTTCATCTCCCCCATGATGTGCGGAATGGAAAACCGCATGCTGGCATATATTCTTGGCGGAGTACTTACGCTTGCGATTGCGGTTGCTGTGCACATCAAGGCAAGGAGATAGCGTAGTTCCACTTGCGGTCTATAAGAATGTCTTCTTGCAGTTTGTCAGGCTCTGTCCCCGTGTGAAATCGGGGATTTCGACAGGTGCGCCGCTGCTACGCGCCGAAATGTCGGTAAGCTCTACAAGGCAGCTCCATAGCGCAGCGTCATATACATTCATGTCGAGCGGAAGACCGCATCGCAGGCAGTGTATTAAACGGCAGTCCATTGCATAGTCAATCCATCGGCGGCCACATAGCTGCTCGCCGCGTTCCTTGTACATGGCTACAATAGGGTGGCGGTGCTCCTCTATAATCTTTTGGCAAGCCTCCCCGGTGATACCCTCCTCGCTGTCGGGTGCGAATGCCAGTTGCGGTATGGGGTATTTCTGTGCAAATCCTTTCGTACCGCTCAGCAGGAACGAACGGCTGTAGGGGCGTGGCAGCGTCATACAGTTCTGTACAAGTATCGTATGCCCCTTTTCGGTAGTTATTATAGAACTGTTCATGGTGCCGCTGAGGCTTTCCGCATTGGCACCTTCGATACGTTTCGACGAAACAGAAACAATACTCTTCATCCTGTCGCCACGGTGAATGTTCATGGCCAGTGCAATGGGGCCAAGCCCATGAGTGGGGTAGGGGTTGCCGTTGTGGCTGCTCATGAACTCCACCTGCCAGTTGTTCCATTTGCGCTCGCCATTGTCATTGGACGACACACGTTCGCGCAAGTCGTGCAGATATGCTCCCTCGGCATGTATTATCTCGCCCAGCAGGCCTTTGCTTGCCATGTTAAGCAGAGCCATCTCAAATTCATCGTAGCAGCAGTTCTCGAGCATTATGCAGTGACGCTGTGTCTCTTCGGCTGTCTCTACCAACCGCCAGCAGTCGGCAACAGTGGTTGCTGCCGGAACCTCAGTGGCTACGTGCTTTCCTTGAAGCATCGCATATACTGCAATGTCGGCGTGGCTTGCCCAGTCGGTACATATGTATACAAGGTCTACGTCATCCTTTTCGCATAGAATCTTCCATCCATCGGGCGAACAGAATGTTGCCGGGTTCTCACCTCCTGCATCGGCAATTATTTTCCCGGCCTCCTCTATGTTCTCCTCTACAAGGTCGCAAAGCGCAGTTACCTTGCAGCCCTCGATGTGCATCATACGGTGTACGGCACGCTTGGCACGCACGCCAAGGCCCACAAAGCCAATGCGCACGCACTCTATCGGTTCGCACTGCAATTGCAGCACGCTCCTGTGTATCTTTTTGTTACTGTCGCTCTCCATCGTTATACTGCGTCAAACATTGCAAAATAACAAAAAAAGCATCACCTATCAAAATGTTATCTCTATTTTAGAAGTTGTTTATTTATATCGCAAAATCTTTATAGAACAAAAATAGAATGTTTCTTTTTCGAATAACCGTCCATCCGCACCTCACAAAGCGTGAATACTCCCCTTATTCTTTCTCCTTTCTGCTTTCTCCTTTCCTAAAGTTCCTTCAGAATCTTCTTTGCCTCCTCGTTGCCTGCTGCTGCGGCCTCACGGTAAAGGTCTTTTGCAACGCTCTTGTCCCGGCTCACTCCCTTTCCTTCGTAATAGTAGTCGGCCATAAGTTTTGTGCCTCTGTGGTCACCCTCCTTCGATAGCATCTTTGCATATCTGTACGCCTCCTTGTAGTTGCCTGCATTATGCTCGTGCTCCATAACATAAGCCAGAGCATCGATGTTCTTCTGCTCGGCTGCGGCCTTAATGTATGCAATGCCCTCCTTGCCTTGAGTTGTCAGGTGCAGCCCATACTCAAGCATAGCATCTATGTTTTTCAGCGATGCAGCCTTTGCAAGCAGTTCCTCGGCAATGCCGCTGTTCTTCTCAACCATAGTCCCGTTTTTGTAGCGGTGCGACATCTCGAGCAATGCCCTTGGCTCATCCTTTCCCGCTGCGCGCTCAAACCAGCCGTGTGCCTCCGCGCCCTTCTCCTCCTCAATCATTCTTGCGAGGTCATACATTGCCGGTGCGTAACCCTGTACTGCTGCATCTGTAAAGAATTTCACCGCAAGCTCTTCGTTTTTCTTCAGCCCAGTGCCATCGCGGTAGCACATGCCAATATAGTAGAGCGATGGGTTATACTTATACTGTACAAGTTCGGCAAAAATTGTTATCGCATCCTTGTAGCGTCTTTGGTTGTAGTATATTATCCCTTTCTCGTGCTCTCTTGCACAGGCGGCCTCTGTCTCGGGGTTCATCTGCACCTCTGCCACAGTCTCGGCACTGCTTTCCTGTGTGTTTTCATCCCTCTCCTTTACGTTTGCAGTCTCTTCGGGGCGTGTCCTTGTCACAATGGTGTTGTCGTTGCTGTAGAGCCTGTTGCCGTCGCGCCCGGCAACGGTGACGTTTATGTTGCGGCAGTTACTGCTGTTATACAGTTCCACTACAGCCTCTCCGTTGGCTACTGTAACCTCGGGAACCCATAGCAGTGTGCGGCGGTAGTCCTTCTCGTCGGGTTTCATCTTGCTGTAGTCGGGCGAGTAGAACTGCTTGCTTTCGCTATAGCCCTGTACCGATGTGTAACGCAATGAACTTCCTGTAGCTGCAAATTCGGGGACGATGCCCTGCTCGCGCTCCTCCTTGGTGTATGGTATGAGACAAGCCACATAGTTCGGGTTCATCGGGTATGAAATGCCGTTCTGCGATTCAATCCTTTTATTGAAGAGACGGCTGTCGGGGCATCCGTCGGCTCCGTTGCCGGCGAAAAGGTAGCTTTGCGACAGGAATCCCTTGTAGAACTTCTGCGTTGGCACTTTGTTGTCCATCATACGTCCCAGAGGTGTCCAGTGTACGTCTCTGTTCTCGAACTGCTCTTTTGTCTTTTCGTCGCAGCGTATTACAAACTCCTTGAAGTTCGTCATCTTGTCGGGGTCGGGCAATCCTTTCAGGTACTCTGTGTCGGGTCTGGGTATGCTGTCCTGGCTGTACTCTCCAAGCACCACCATCAGCTGCACCCAGTATGCCCAGCTGTAGTTGTGTCGTTTCATTGCGCTTAGCACCACATCGTTGGCAGTGAGCGTGTGGTCGTAGTCGTGGTCCACCGTGAGCGTTATTGTCTCCCCTTTAGTTTCTTCTCTCGGGTCATCGGGGTACCCGGTGGCATATCTTATGCTTCCTACATATTTTATTATACCCGGGAGGCCTTTCATTGGCAAGGATACTATCTCGCCGTTCAAGATAGGCTCATTCCTCTCGTTAGGAATCGCATCGGTCTCAATATTCTCGTCGGTCTGTTCAGTGACTTCTATATTGTCAGTGGTCATAATATCATCCCAGGCATCGAAGAACAGGTCATCCTCGTATGTGCTGAACTGGTCGAGGTACGTAACATCCTGTGCATATTCCCACTCGTTGAGGTAATTGAACCGCATTTCGCTGTGTGGAGGCCTGCTGTTTATCTCCTTTTTCCTTGTCGCTACAACGTCTACCGACGAGAGCATATACTCGAATGGGTTTATCCTGACAAGGCTGTCGGCTTCGCTCCTGCTCATTGGTGCGCCAAGGTTACGTTCCCAGTAGTCGTACAGCCTGTAGCCCGGCGAGAAATAGCGGTCGAGCGCGAACTGGTACGAAATGTTCTGGCTGTGCTTGAATGTCGTCTGCGGACGCAGCGATGCAATGCGTGTACCGTAGAAATCGTCGAGTTCAATGTAGAACGAGCCGGTGCTGTCGGTGCGGAATGTCGTTGTGATGACATTCCTGCCGTCGGTGGCTATGTCCACTCTTGTAAGATTGTTCTTCTGTGGAATGACCAGAATCTTGCCTCTCGCGCTCAACTCCTTGTTGCGGTTCTTCTGCAGGAACTTGCCCTTTATGGTTATTCCACGTTCAATGGGCTGCATATTGGTTATCTTCTTGCGTGTAAGCAGGTGCCAGTCATACGATGTCCAGCCATGGGTGAGCATCACCAGGTCGAGATGCTCCTTGCGTTTGGCATTGTCCCTGTCGAAGTATTGTGCTGCGTCGGGGATGTATCCTTTCAGTTCGGAACCCAAAAGCAGATAACTGTATATGTTGTAGTTGTACGATGTAGCCTGAGTGCCGGCTGCATCTCCTACCGTCAGCGACAGGTCGCTGCCATCGGGTATGGGCTTTCCGTCGTCGCGCGATACCTTCAACGTTATCTTCTCGTTGGCTTTGGCATTGAGGTTATGTGTGTGGTAGCCGTTGGCCGTGACATTGAGCCTTACGGTCTCGCGTCCGCTCTTCTGCAGCTCGTCGTGCATCACAAAGAACTGCCTTTCGGCAAGCGGAATATTCTCGTTAATGAACACTACAGCGCGGCACACGCCCTCGGGCAGGCTGTTGCGTGCAATGGTTATCGTTGTCTCCTTGTCGGCAGTAGCCAGCTTCTTGTAGTAGCCCATTGCTCCACGGTATAATATGGCAAATCCCATTTCGCTGCTTTCGCCAATGTTGTTCCTTATGTCTATACTCACACTGTCGCCCTTCTCGGCTATGCTCATCACCACACCCTCCTCGGCAACTTCGGGCAGCTTGAAGCTATGCTTCTTCATCTTGCCCTCCTTGTTCTTTATCATAGCCTCGGCACGGTATTTGGCTCCCTTTTCGGGTGTTATGCTGAATGTTCCCTTGCCCATATGCTCCGGGGTGCTCTCAAGAAGCTTCTCGCCATTCTTGTATATGGTAATCTTCTCTTCGCTGAAAAGTCCGTCGGCCTCGCGCAGTTCATATGCAACCTTGCTCTCAATCCCTGCTACAAGGTGTCCGCCCTCGGGGAAGAAGTCCAAAGTCGCTTCGGGCAGCTTGGCCGAAACCCACTTGCCTTTCTCGCTGAACCCACGGCGGCGGTCAAGCATATTCCTGAAGTCCCAGTTGTCGGCATTTACCTTGTCGAATACCGGGAATACACGGCTGAAAATCGCGCTCTTGTCCCAGTTGAGCATATATCGCGTGTATGCGCGCACCTCATAATAGCCCGAG
Organism: uncultured Bacteroidaceae bacterium; assembly: GCA_964485215.1. Lineage (GTDB taxonomy): Bacteria > Bacteroidota > Bacteroidia > Bacteroidales > Bacteroidaceae > HGM04593. Next base: position 12,996 of record CAZAIM010000050.1, read on the forward strand.
AGAAGCAACCGGTTCAGTTCAAACTCGCCGTGGCAACTGCCATCCTCGCCAATCTTGTATTTCTTTGTCTCAACAACATAGCCTTCGGGAGCAACAAGCTCCACATAGAGAACCTTGCTTGGTGTGCTGCTGCGGTCATCGGTGCCGAATGTTACATAAGCCTTGAACCACATGGTTTCGCCAAGGTAGTAGGAGTTATTGTCGAAATGCAGGAAAATACGTTCCTGCTGCATGACGCGTCCAACCTGCATTGCTCTGAGTGCTATGCTGTCAATTCTGCTCTGCGCCGTGGCAGCGAGCAATGTAAATGTAGCAAATGTAAGTATTGCGAGAACCCTTTTCATACCTGTATATGTTATGTTGTTTTTTACAAAAATATGATAACTTTTCTGCGATTCAAAAAATTATAAAAACGCTCTGCAATATTTAACCTTTATTATTAGTAATGCCGGTTAGGTAAATTCGGCGGAAAACGGTATTTTGCTATAATTAACGTGGATTCGATATAAGAAATCTTAGATACATTCCTACTCCTCAGTCACTACGTGACAGCTCCCCTCAGGCACGAGGAGCAGTAAATTGCAGAATTTTTCTTTCTCTCTTTTCTCTCTCTTTCTGCGGAAAAGGTAATATCAAAGAAAACCGGCACCGTTGAAGGTTGCGGTTAAACGAGCGCAGTGGCAAGTTCACTTGCACACTGCCGAGTGGCAGCAACTTGGGCGAAGCCAAAAATACAGTTAATTTCGGTATGATGTGGAGTTGATAATGCTTGCTGTCCGCAACCCGCGCATTCGCGCGACCAATTGCTGCAAGCATTATCGATTGAACAAGTTAAATTCCGCACCGCCCAAAAATCAAAAGGAAAGTTTAATCGGCAAAGGCGGCTTGACTGAGGGATGTTGCAAAGCAACTCGCGAACCAAAAGCCGGCCTGACTGTTTTTCCCGTGTGCCGAGTTCTTTGGTACTTTCTGTCGCACAGAAAGTACAGTTAGAACGACAGACAAAAGAATACAAGACTACCGATTAAGGGTAAATTGCAGGAAGAATAGAAGATACATTGTCCTGCATCAGCCTTGCTCTGTTTTCTACTCCTCACCCCTTCGGGGAGCTCCTCTATTATTAGGAGGGAGACCGCTTGCGGTGGAGAGTAAAATTATATCAACTCACGTTAAATAAATTCGGTGGAGAATAAGAAGCTGTTTAAATTCCTAATAAAAGTTTTTTTATATTGGAAGCCGCTATTTCGTTGTTTTTCTGTGCATATAAACATTTTTGTTGTAAAAAATGCTGTTTTTGCTTAAAAAATATGTACTTTTGCAAAATAATATACCTTATTGTATATATACGCTTTGTGCTAATGCACCTTGTAGCACATCGAGGTGCTGAAATTGGTTGAAATTTATTGAAAATCCTAATATTAATATTATGAAAAAATTTACTTTAATTCTTTCGCTGTTGGTAGCGTTTGTTACCACAACGATGGCGCAGACTGCAACAACTTATGCAGACGGTGTTTACAAAATCTATTGGTCGTCGGATTCTCGTGGCTATTTGACTTATCATGCTACTGAATTTCCTAATGACCCTCAGTTGGCGGGCGTTGTAAACCACAACCCTAACGGTCACTATGCGTTGGACGCCGAAGGCATTTCGCTTTCTTGGTATCTTTATACATCTCCCCAAACAAGTAAAAGCTATTTGTTTGAGGCTACCTCCGGTAAGTTTATAACAATTGATGTTAACACTGCATCTACAGATAGAGGTAAAAGATGTGCGCTCAGCGAGAATGTTACCGAATATGCGCAGTTCGAATTGAAGGCAACAACCGACCCTGCAGGCAATTACATGATGAGTTATAATGGTTACAATTTGTGCAGTGGCTGTGGAACAAGTAAGGGTACAAACCCCGGTCCGGTTCGTTTTGTTACAGACGGTCAAAGCGATGGTGGCGTGCCATTTGTATTTGTTTCTGAAGGTGCTTCAATTGCCGATGATGTGAAAGAAACTGCTATTGCAAAGATTAATGAATTTGAGAATAATCAAGAAGTGCCTGTCGAAGATTATAAGATTGAAGATTTTTACGAAGTAACTACAACCTTTGCTACTTATAACGGTACAATAAGCAATATTATTGATGGTAACACAACCAATAAATGGTGGTCTAATGGTGGGCAGGATGTTGGCAAAACAATAACTGTTACACTTAATGAAGTTCATTCTGTTGGAGTTATTAAATGGTATTTCCATGATGGTGACAAACCAAATGGTGCTGTTATTGAAAGAAGAGAAAGTGCTGACGGTGAGTGGATTCCTGTTGCAGATTTCACAATTGATGATATTGATGAAAATAAAACTTATACTTGCACAGCAGAAGGAAATGATGTAAAGGAGTTAAGATTAAGAATCACGACACAGCATAGCAATTGGCTGCAAATAGCAGAGGTTGAGCTTTATGAGTACGTCGACGTTGACAAAACAGAACTGCAGGAACTCATTGCAGAAGCTGAAGACCTGTTTGGACAAATTACATCCATAGGAAAGGCTAAAAGCGATAGCGAAATTGACATTGCAGGTAAAATATCTTCTAATGCCGGTCAGAACGAAAACAATGCCGGTGGAAGTGCTGACGGTGCCGGTATTGCAGGGTTGACAGACAATGATGCTGCTACATATTTCCACTCTCGTTGGGGTGGTACGGCTGTAGATGAAGACCACTATTTGCAGATAGATTTGGGTGAAGGTGAGACATTGAGCGATTTTGTCTTTGAATATGCAGTACGCAAAACCAGTGATGCTGGCAGCACATCGCCTGCTCCAACAAGTATAGAGGTTAGAGTAAGCGAGGATGGTGTGGATTTTGGTGAACCGATAGTAACGTTGACCAAGGATAATGACAACTTGCCTTCATACACAGACCTTGGTAATACATTGTGGCGCTCCGATGTAATTGAAGCAAATAAGAATGCTCGCTATATACGCCTTACTGTAACCGGTTCTCAAGGGCCTGCTGCTAATCAGTGGAATGGTCACTATTTCTTTGGTATGGGTACATTGAATCTTTACCCTACAGAACCAGGAATTGTTGTTAAAGAGGGGTGCAAGAAATTCATTACATCACAGTTGTTCTCGATGTACAACAACGCTCTCAATGCAGCCAAGGCAGTAAATGAGAGTAATCTGGCTTTGCCGACAGAAGTGGCAAATGCGACAAACGAGTTGACAGAACAAATGGATGCAATAAAAGCAGTTATCGGCTACACGCTTAATGTTGCAGCTGTAGGTTACGCTTCGTTGTTCCTTGGCTTTGATGCAGCAATCCCTGCAAATGCAGAGGTTTATACTGTAACTGAGGTTAACAGCGGTTATGTAAAATTGAATCCGATAACAGGTGTTCTTCCTGCTAATACAGGTGTTATTGTAAAGGCCGGCGAGGGTGAGTATGACTTTGTTGTTTCTAATGAGACAACTGCAGAAGTTACAGGTAACCTTCTCGAAGGAACAGCAGTAAACGCTTATGTTGAAGGTCCTGCATATGTTCTTGGTAATAATGGCGGTGTTGGTCTTTACAAGGCTACATTGAACAAGAACGCAACAGGCGAGGTTGGCACAACCCATTTCCTAAACAATGCCAATAAAGCATATTTGCCGGCAGGTGGCTCACAGGTTGCTTCTTACAGTTTCCGTTTCGGTGAGGGCACAACAGGCATCGACGAGATAACAGAGCAAAGAGCAGAGAGCAAAGAGATATATGACC
>CAZAIM010000051.1:0-16591 GCA_964485215.1 uncultured Bacteroidaceae bacterium
ATTGATAACCAACTGACTCTCTTTTGATTATTTTCATCGAACTCACGTTAAGTTAAGGATGGCAAGGCCGCAGTATAAAATAATGCAAATTGTTTTTTTTATTTCTGCAAATGGATAACTTTGTAACTGTCCGGCATCCTGCCGGGCTGCACTACGTGAGATAAAGAATAACCAGTCTCGAGGCAATTTATTATTTCAACATCGCTAAACGGATTTTTTATGAACAGTTTGTTGGAAATGAACCCTAACAGGGTGGTAGCTTTTTTAGGCAAGCCATGCAGTGAATTCACCAAGGCCGACATTGTGCGTTTCATCAAGGAGAACGGTGTGCGTATGGTCAATTTCATGTACGTGGCCGGTGATGGCCGGCTGAAAACGCTTAATTTTGTGATAAACAATGCCGAATACCTCGATACAATTCTCACCTGTGGTGAGCGTGTCGATGGCTCTTCGTTGTTCTCTTATATCGAGGCCGGCAGCAGTGACCTCTATGTGCTTCCTCGTTTCAGAACCGCTTTCCTCGACCCGTTTGCCGATATTCCAACCTTGTCAATGCTTTGCTCCTATTTTAACAAGGACGGCGAGCCGTTGGAAAGTTCACCTGAGAATACCTTGCGTAAGGCAAGCCGCGCCTTTACCGATGTTACAGGGTTGCAGTTCCAGGCGATGGGCGAGCTTGAGTATTATGTCATTGCTCCCGATAGCGGGCTTTTCCCGGCTACCGACCAGAAAGGATACCACGAATCGGCACCCTATGCCAAGTTCAATGAGTTCCGTGCTGAGTGTATGGCATTTATCGCTCAGGCTGGTGGGCAGATAAAATATGGCCATTCCGAGGTGGGGAACTTTACACTCGACAACAAGGTCTATGAGCAGAATGAGATAGAGTTCCTGCCGGTTCCTGCCGAGGAGGCTGCCGACCAGCTTGTGATTGCAAAATGGATAATACGCAATCTTGCTTTCAGGTATGGTTTTGAGATAACTTTTGCCCCTAAAATCACAGCCGGCAAGGCCGGGTCGGGGTTGCACATACATATGCGGCTTATGAAGGATGGACGTAATGTGATGCTTGCCGGCGATGGCGCACTCTCTTCCGAGGCACGTCGTGCCATTGCAGGAATGATGCTGCTGGCACCTTCGATAACGGCATTCGGCAATACCAACCCCATGTCGTATTTCCGCCTTGTACCTCACCAGGAAGCTCCGACAAACGTTTGCTGGGGCGACCGTAACCGTTCGGTTCTTGTCCGTGTGCCGCTCGGCTGGGCTGCAAAGAGTGATATGTGCCGTGCTGCAAATCCTCTGGAACTGCATCAAGATTATGATACGACTTGTAAGCAGACAGTTGAGATGCGTTCTCCCGATGGTTCGGCCGACGTGTACCAGCTTATAGCAGGACTTGCCGTTGCGTGCCGTCATGGCTTTGAACTCGACGATGCACTATCTGTTGCAGAGCGCACGTATGTAAATGTGAACATACACGACAAAGAGAACGCCGGCAGGCTTGAAACACTGGCATCCTTGCCCGACAGTTGTGAGGCAAGTGCAGCGTGTCTCGAAAGACAGCGTGGCGTGTTCGAGGAATATAATGTGTTCAGTCCGGCAATGATTGATGGAATAGCAAGGCGGCTTCGCTCATTCAACGATGCTTCCCTTCGCGCAAGCATAGGCGATGACAAGGAGAAGATGATGGAACTTGTAAGGCGTTATTTCCATTGTGGGTAATGCCCGGTGATATAACGTTAACGGTAGCCATGTGGCTACCGTTAACGTTATATCTCAATCTTCTCTCCAAGGAATTTCGGCTCTTTCCCGAACCAGATGTCGAGGAACATCTTTACTCTTGCAAGGCTTTCTCTTATAACTCCGGTCATCAGGTACGAGCGGCTGTCTTTAATCTCTTTTGCATTGTATCCAACTGCATCGATTCCGTTGGATAGTGCGAGGTAAATTGCACGCTCGTTATGGAACTGCTGTGATATTATTGTAATCTTCTTCTGCCCGAAAATCTCCTTGGCACGTACTATTGAATCGAGTGTGCGGAATCCTGCATAGTCGAGCACAATATCCTCTTCGGGGATTCCTTCGGCTATGAGTGCCTGCTTCATGCACTCCGGTTCGTCGTAATCCTTCTTATGGTTGTCGCCGCTTACCAGTATCTTTGAAATCTTTTTTGCCTTGTAGAGTTCGGCGCAGGCCTTAATCCTGTAGATGAAATAGAAATTGTCTTTTCCGCTCTTCACCTTTGGGTTTGTTCCCAGTACAAGCCCCACGCGGTTGTATGGGATGTCATTGGTGTTGTCATACATTCTCTCTGCAGTGCTGTTCTGTACAATCTTATAGCAGGTAAAAGATACCACAACGGCAATGATTGCAAGTATAGCTGCAATAATGAATGCCTTTTTCCAGTATTTCTTTATGGCTCTCTTAATCTTTTCTGCAAAATCTTTCATTTCAGGAAGTTTGTTCAATTATGTATCCGTAGAACAAAAATATGCTTTCATTCTTGCATTTGCAAATCTTATGATATACTTTCGTGAAAAAGTTATAAAATGTATTATTATGAGATTAAGAGTGTTCATGATGCTTGCCATAGCTGTTCTGTTTACAGTATCGTGCAAAAGCAAAAATGAAAATGATGCAAAGGCTGCCGCTCTGCAGCTATATGAGGTTTGTGACAGACAGGAGAGTGATTATTTGTTCTCGCTTCTCCCGCAGGAAGTTCTTGAATCGGAAGAATTCCGGCTGTTGCAGACAGGCAATATTGGTTTTTCTATATCTTGTGTGGCTCCGTCCGACACAGCTGCGGTAAACAGTATCGTTCGACATTTGAGCAATAGGAACGTTCGCTTTATGTGGATGTGCATAAAGTACCCGGGAGACACTCTTTTCGAATTGTATGCCCTGAAATTGAATGCCGACGGCTCTGCTGCAATGGAGGGCGACATCATTAAGAATGCCGAGGGTATGTACGACACTAATGGAGAACCCGGCATCAAGATTGAACTAACTGAGAATGCTGCGCGTGAGTTTGAGAAACTTACGGCAAGGAATATCGGCAAGGGGATTGCCATAGTGATTAATGATTCATTGTATTCTCTTCCGGTGGTAAACGATGCTATCTCGGGAGGTACAGTGATGATTCTCGGTGATTTTACAGTCAAGGAGACCAAGGAACTGGCAGAAATGCTCAATGCAAGCAGAAACCGCAGCGTGGAGAGTGGCTCGAAGAAGAACACATCTGCAGAAAATCCATCGGGCAAGCCGGTTGTTTATATGACAAAGGAAATCACCCCGGAAGGGCTTGTAAAGGTTTATGAGGCATTAGGTGTTGAGCCCGAAGGGCGTGTTGCAGTAAAGATTTCGACAGGCGAGCCTGGAGGACACAACTTCCTGCAGCCGTCGCTTATAAAAGATTTTGTTAATAAGGTGAACGGCACAATCGTTGAGTGTAACACGGCATATAAAGGTCCCCGTTTCGAGACCGAGACACACATGAAGGTATTTGAGGAGCATGGCTTTACTGCGATAGCTCCGGTGGATTTGCTCGATGGCTATGGCGAGGTGAAGATTCCTGTGAAAGACACAACGCACATAAAATACAATATCGTAGGCAAGAATATGCTGAACTACGACTGGATGGTTAACCTTGCCCATTTCAAAGGGCATGCAATGGGCGGTTTCGGCGGTGTGCTTAAGAACCAGTCAATTGGCATCGCGTCATCGAACGGCAAGGCATATATACATTCCGCCGGTGCAATAGAGGATAAGGAACTTATATGGAAACATACTGCCGAACAGGATAAGTTCATCGAGTCGATGGCTGCTGCTGCACAGTCGGTGCATGATTATTTCGAAGGCCGTGTCATTTATATAAACGTAATGAACAATCTATCTGTCGATTGCGATTGCGACTCAAGTCCAGCCGACCCAGAAATGAAGGATGTAGGTATTCTGGCTTCTCTTGACCCTGTCGCGCTTGACCAGGCCTGCGTTGACCTTGTATTCAACTATCCTTCGACCGATGAAGACAATGCTGCTGCACTGATAGAACGCATCAACTCACGCCATGGCGTGCATATACTTGAGCATGCTAATAAGATAGGCCTTGGCTCTCGTGAGTATGTACTTGAAAGGATTTACGAGTAGGCCATGTTGCGTTCCGTTTTACCGCTATCTTTGCTGTTGCTGTTTTTCGGGTGCTGTTCTTCACCCGAGGAGGAGCGTGAAGAGAAGGTACGTGCTGCAGTCGAGCGTCAGTTAAGGGATTTTCCTTATTCGACATTGCAGGATATATACAAGAGCTTCTTTCAGGACCATTTCGGCCCGGGGCACTTGGTTGCTGACACCTCGCGTGCTATTGCATATCTGCGCGAAGAACTGTCAAAGGCCGGTACTCCAACTAATATGCTTTATGAGCCGACAGGATGTTGCGGAAACTATTATAGGGTATCGTTGTCGGCTGTTGCCAGTGGAAGAGTCCCGTTTGATACATATCTTAATGCCTTTCTTTCAAGCGCACGTGAGGTTGGAGAGAATGAGGTTAAGGAGTGGTCGGCTGAATGGAAGCGTATAGAAAATATAATATCGTCAATGCAGCTAAATCTCCCCGGATACGAGGCCGATGCTCTTGCCATTAACGAAATGCTGCACAACGGACATTACGCCGTACACCATAGCAGAACCTATAACGAGCATTATGCTCCGCATTACCGCATAATAGAGAAGAGTATTTTTGAAGAGGAGATTCTTCCGTTGCTGGAATGAGTATGAAGCGGCATCTCGAAGATATGTACCCTGCCAACGTATTTGTAGGCATCCTCTTTTCTTGCCGGTGGGGAGGGGCTTGTGGGTTGTGTCGTTAAAAAATATTGGAAGCAACCATAGTCACTTCCAATATTTTGAGTGCTGTTACAGCAGTTTCTTTACAAGCCCGAACATCTTGTATGGCATATAACGGAAGGGGAGGTCGAGCCAGGTTGGGGTGGTTACCACTGAACGTTGGTGCGAGAATGCTTCGAAACTCAGTTTGCCGTGGTAGTGTCCCATTCCCGAATTGCCCACACCGCCGAACGGTATGTTCTCGTTGGCTATGTGCATGATGGTGTCGTTTATGCAGGAGCCGCCGGCCGATGTGAGCCTTATTGTCTCCTTGCCGTTCTTTACCTTGCCGAAATAGTAGAGTGCAAGTGGCTTTTCGCGCTCGAGAACGAATTTTATTGCTTCGTCGCGGCTGTCGAAAGGTATCATTGGCAACACGGGGCCGAAAATCTCCTCCTGCATCACTGGTGAGTCCAATGGAACATCGGCAAGCAGGGTGGGGGCTATGTATCGCTCTGACGCGTCGCTTTCGCCGCCAAGAACTACCTTGCCGTTGCTCAGGTAGCCTTTTACCCTTTCAAAAGCCTTGTTGTTTACAAGGCGCACGAAGTGACGGCTTGACTTTATGTCGTTGCCGTGCAGGCGTGCGAGTGCATTGCGGTAGGCTGCTATGAACTCTTCCTGGCGGCTGCGGTGTATCAGCAGATAGTCGGGGGCTATGCAGGTCTGTCCGGCATTTAGTGTCTTTCCCCATGCGATACGTCGTGCTGCAATCTTTATATCGGCCTCGGTATCTACTATGCAGGGGCTCTTGCCGCCAAGTTCAAGCACCACAGGGGTGAGGTTTCCGGCTGCAGCTGCCATTACCTTGCGTCCGAGTGCAGGGCTTCCGGTGAAGAAAATTATGTCGAAACGCTCTTCGAGCAGTGTGCTGTTTACCTCGCGGTTGCCCTGTACCACTGCAATGTATCGTTTGTCGAAGGTAGCTGCAATCATCTCTTCAATAACTCGCGACACGTTGGGTACATAGGGAGAGGGCTTCAATATGGCTGTGCAGCCTGCCGATATTGCTCCTACAAGCGGGTTAAGCAGCAGCTGTACCGGGTAGTTCCATGGCGATATTATGAGTGCATTGCCAAGCGGTTCGCTCACCACGCGGCTACGCGAGGGCATCATCTTCAGGGGTGTGCACACACTGCGGCTTTTCATCCAGCTACGTAGGTGCGACAGGTGGTTCTTCACTTCGCCTGCAACTATGCTAAGCTCGGTCATTATAGCCTCTTCGGGCGATTTGTGAAGGTCGTTCCAGAGTGCATCGCACAGTGGCTTTTCCCACTCCTTGAGTGCGCGTTGCAGTTTCAGGAGCTGCTCTTTGCGGAACTTGCGGTCAAGGGTAGCGTTGCTTGCAAAATATTCGCGCTGTGCCTCTGCAATGCTTTTTATCTCTTCTTTCGGTGTGTTCTTTATGCTCATCTTCCTTTGGGGTTCAAACAGATTCTTATTTTTTCTGGCGGCCGGTGAAATTGTCCATAGCGTGGAAAATGCCTACGACCTCACCAAAGATATAATCGAAAATTGAGGTAGGCAAGATTGCCTGGCAGAATCGTATGAAGTGGTAACCGAATGGTATTCCCTTGAAGTTTCTGTTCTTCTCTATGCCTCTTATTATTTTGCGTGATGTGGGCTCGGGCTTCAGAATAGGGAATATGCGCGACTTCACACCATCGAACATTCCTGTGTTGATGAAGTAGGGGGCAATGGTGGTGAAACGTACCTTGCTCTTCATTTGCTTGAGCTCTATCCGCACACTGTCGCTCCAGCCTATGACAGCCCACTTGCTGGCTACGTAAACCGACATCCTGGGGTTGGCAATCATTCCGGCTGCCGATGCAATGTTGCATATGTGGCCATGGTTACGTTCAATCATTCCCGGCAGGAACTGTTGTGCTACAACCATTGGTGCTATCGAGTTAATCTTTATTGTGCGTTCAATGTCGCTTGTGCTCTGCTTGTCGAACGTTGCGTTGTTGGCTACAATGCCGGCGCAGTTTATTACGATGTCTACGTTGCCGCACTCCTTGGTGGTCTTTGCTGCAACATCGGCAACCTGCTCACTGTTTGAGACATCGACCTTGTATCCCTTTACTTTTCCCAATTTGCTGAATTCCTCAACGGTCGATGCAATATTCTCTTCGTTGATGTCCCATATTACAAGCTGGCGTGCTCCCTTCTCGAGAGACATGCGTCCCATTATGCGTCCTATTCCCGATGCTCCGCCTGTAATGAGCACACAATTGTCCTTAATTTTGGTCATAAATCTATAATTTTGATGTAATCTTTTTTTCTTGTTCTTTTGCGGGTGCAAAGATAGTGTAAAAAGAACAAATAAACGTTGTTTTTGTAGATAAAATGCATAGTTTGTTGTGCATAATGAACAATATCTGTTCTTAATTACCAGCACTGTTTTTCTTCTCCAGGCTTCATTTGATTGTTCTGTATGGCAGGCCGTCTATGCGTTCAATCGGGTATTGTCCTTCGAGCAATCCGCTTATTACCGTGTCGCGCGCACCGGCAGTCTGGAACGGGTATAGCTCGAACTGTGGCATCACCGATGCAAAGTGCTCCATAATCTCCGATTGTATGCTCTCATAATCGCGCCATTCTGTAATTGCTGTGAAACAGTAGAATTGCACTGGCAGGCCGGTTTCGTTCGGTTCCAGAGTGCGCACCATAATAATCATATCCTTCCTTATAAAAGGATGACGGCGAAGATACATTTCGGCATATGCGCGGAAAAGTCCGGCATTGGTGTCTATGGTGCCATTGGTGAGCCCTTCGGGGTTTGCCGTGTTGCTCACCTTGCCGGCCGCAAGCTGCTTGCTCTTTATGGCAATGTATGCAGCCAGTTCGCTGTCGAGTTTCTTCAGCCGGCGCAGCATGGTATCGTTGCAGGGCTTTATGTTGTCGAGTTTTATGGTGTAGCCACGTGCTATGCGTCGTCCGCCGCTCTCGCTCATGCCGCGCCAGTTCAGGAAACTGCCGTTTATGAGTGTGTAGGGTGGTATTGTGGCAATGGTGTTATCCCAATTCCGCACCTTTACAATTGTGAGTGAAATGTCGAAGACGCTGCCGTTTATGCTTGTCCCCGGAATCTCTATCCAGTCGCCAAGCCTCACCATATCGTTCTCGAGCAGCAGGAAACCGCCTACAAATCCCATAATGCTGTCCTTGGCAACAAGCATCAGCACTGCGGCAAATGCACCCAAGCCGCCAATGAGGTAGAGCGGCGACTTGCCGGTAAGGATTGAGACTGTTACAATGGTGGCAATTATGTAGACGGCTATCTTGCTTATTTGTATGAATCCCTTCACAGGCCTGTCGTGGAATTTTCTGTTTGTGAAAGCCGATTCGCCTACTGCACTCAGCACTCCGTTGACGGCCATGACGATAGCAACGGTGATATATATCCACACTAGCCGTCCGGCATAGCTGAACAGTATTGTCTTCTCATCGACAATCAGCGGCAACATGGCATTCAGGATAATCGGCGGAAGAATATACACCTGCTTGCGCAGACGGTTCTTTACAAGCATTCTTTCGAGGAATGTATACTGCTTGCGGCTTATAATCCTTTTGGTTGCAAAACGCGCAATTCTGTAAACAAGCTCCGTTAACAGGAATGCTGCCAGTGCTATTACTGCAAACATTATAACAGTGTCGAATCTTCTGCTTGTCTCCTCGGGCACTCCAATGTGCGACAGCATCCATTCGATTTTGCTGAACAAGAAATCGGCAATATCCTTCTTCATTCTTCTTTTTTCTTCGAATAACAAATTTCGCAGCCATTTTCTTCCTGTTTCTGAGTAATATATTTACTTTTGCAGAAAATGCAGTGCTATGTTAGAAAAAGGATTGAAATATACAAGCAGGGTTTATGTAGCTAAGGAGAACTGTGCTTCGGCGGTGGGTTCCGGAGGTCTCGATGTCTTTGCTACACCCTCAATGGTTGCGCTTATGGAGAACGCGGCAATGAATGCTGTCGCGCCGTTCTTGCCCGAAGGGGCTACAACCGTGGGAGCCGAAATAAATACTACGCATATAAAACCCTCGCCGCTTGGCGCGGAAATTCAGGCAACAGCTACACTCACGGCTGTCGAGGGGCGCAAGCTGCTTTTCGATGTTGAGGCGTGCGATGCGGCAGGCATCATCGGCAAGGGGACGCATGTGCGGTTTATTGTAGATGTTCAGCGGTTTATGGCTAAACTGGGGTAGGCGGCTGTCAATGAAGAACAAACAGCAATGCCGCTGTTCTGTCCGCTGCAATACAATGTTTATAAAAATCCAAACCATTCACATTCCGTGTGGTTTGGATTTTTTAACATCCGGCTCAAGAACTTTCCTTTATGCTGCAATGTTAATATAGTGCAATTCACTCACTGCGAGTGTGCCTGTCAAATGGCATTCACAGTACAGTGGATGTTTGCATAGTAGTTTTGTCGTGTTTTATTTTGTGTTTGTGTTTAGGCAGTCCCCTGATGTGAATCACGGGGCTGCCGTCTTTTTGCCGTGCCGCTTACATCTTCTTGCACCAGCAGAACATTCCGGGAAACTGTTCTTTAATTTTTTCAATATTCTGTTCTTCCTTGAATATTCCGAAGAATGATGAACCGCTGCCCGACATTGATGCGTATTCTGCACCCATTGCATAGAGACTCTCCTTTATTTTCTCCATAGAGGGGTGACTGGCAAAAACGCTCTTTTCGAAGTCGTTCTTCATCTCTCCTTTCCATTTGCTTACTTTGCGTGCCGCAATCTCTGTAAGTGGGGTTGCTGGCACTGCAGGTCTTACAAGCGAGTAGGCCTCCTTTGTCGAAATGTGAATATCCGGTTTCACCAGTACAAGCCAGAACCCTTCGATGCTGCACTCGGTTGGGGTGAGTATGTTGCCTATTCCTGTGGCGTATGCCGGTCTGTTCTTTATAAAGAAAGCGCAGTCGGCACCGATGCATGCCGCATACTCCTCGAGCTTTTCGTCGCTTAGCCCCAATGAAGCAATGCTGTTTAGCATCTTCAGCGCGAAAGCAGCATCGGCACTGCCGCCTCCAAGTCCGGCACCGGTGGGAATATTCTTGTAGAGTGCCATATTGACCTTTGGCAGTTTGTGGTTGGCGGCAAGAATCTTGTATGCCTTAACAACAAGATTGTCGTTGCTGTCACCTTCGAAGAGTGCATTGTACATGGTAAAGGTATAGTCGGGGGCATTGCTTTCCCTTGCCGGTGTAATTTCAAGCACGTCACACAATGGAATAGGGTAGAATATTGTCTCGAGATTGTGGTATCCGTCGGGACGTTTCTCCACAACGTCAAGTCCAAGGTTTATCTTTGCATTAGGAAATGTTACCATAGCTGTATTCTGTTTTCTTCTGCGAAAATACAATAAAGAAATGAAATAAAACAGCTTCTTGTGAAGATTATCTCATGAAGCGGAATCCTACAGTTCTCCTTATACCGTTGATAACTTCCCGATTATTGTTGATAAAGGGCAGACGGGCGTTTGCCGGAATTTGCCCGGTTGTGTGTATCTTCGCAGCCGGAATCGAATGATTAACGAGTATTATGGAAGAAACAAACACACCTAAACGCAAGACTGCGCGCCGTCAGGCAGCAGCCGATTCTGCACCTAAGCTCAGCGAGTATGGGCATGTGCAGCCTCAGGCCCTTGAACTTGAAGAGGCAGTGCTTGGCGCGCTTATGATAGACAGTGATGCGATGGGAAGGCTTGGAGGTATGCTCAAGCCCGAATCCTTCTACGACAAGCGTAACCAGTTGCTCTTCGATGCAATACAGCAGATGGACCTCAGCGACCGCCCGATAGATATTCTCACCGTTACCGAATACCTTCGCAGCAAAGGAACACTCGACGAAGTGGGTGGCCCTGTATACATTGCACAGCTGACAAGCAAGGTCGTTTCATCGGTGAACATCGAGTATCACGCCAACATAATTGCACAGAAGAAACTTGCGCGCGACCTCATCAAGTTTACAAGCAGGACACAGGTTCAGGCATTCGACGAGACGCAGGATGTCGAAGAACTTATGCAGCAGGCCGAGTCGGAACTGTTCGAAATATCGCGCCATAATATGAAGCAGGATTTTACCCAGATAAATCCCGTTATCAAGCAGGCCTACGACCAGATAATCACGGCCTCCAAGAACACCAGCGGCATCAGTGGTCTAAGCACCGGCTATCACCGTCTCGACAAGGTGCTCTCGGGCTGGCAACCGACTGACCTTATAATCCTTGCAGCCCGTCCTGCGATGGGTAAGACAGCGTTTGCCCTCTCGCTCATCCGTAACATGGCCATAGACCAGGGCATTCCTTGCGGTATGTTCTCGCTCGAGATGGGTAATGTGCAGCTTGTGCAGCGTCTTATCTGCAACGTATGCCAGATTTCGGGCGACAAGATACGAAGCGGACAGCTCGAACGTTACGAGTGGGGCCAGCTCGACAGCAAAATCGTCCAGCTCGAGAATGCTCCGCTGTATATCGATGATACACCTCAGCTGTCGGTGTTCGAACTCCGCTCAAAGGCACGCCGCATGGTGCGAGAGCACAAGGTGAAAATGATATTCATCGACTATCTTCAGCTCATGACAGCCAATGCCGGCAAGGGCAGCCGTCAGGAGGAAATCAGTACCATATCGCGTGCGCTCAAGGGTCTTGCCAAGGAACTCAATATACCAATTATGGCACTCAGCCAGCTGAACCGTAATGTAGAGGGGCGCGAAGGCCTTGAGGGCAAGCGTCCTCAGTTGAGCGACCTTCGTGAATCGGGAGCCATTGAGCAGGATGCCGACATCGTGATGTTCGTTAACCGTCCGGAGTATTTCCATATATTTAAGGATGAGAACAATTTCGACTGGCGCGGAAAAGCCGAGATTATAATAGCCAAGCATCGTAACGGTGGTCTCGACAATGTGCCTCTTCTCTTCCGTAAAGAGTATGCCCGCTTTATGAACCTCGACGACGAGTCGCTGGCACCGCCGCCAGTAGGCGACATGCCCGTTATGCGTGGCTCGAAGATGAATGTTACAGTTCCGTCGGAGCCGGAATATATCCCCGATATTCCCGACTATTTGCAGAATCAAGGTGCTCAAATGATGCCCCCGGGGTTGCAGGGAGGCGGCAATGAACCTGTGCCGTTCTGAAACACGGTTTTGTCTGAGCGCGAGTAAGAGAACGTGGGCAGGTTCAATCCCACGTAGTGGGGTAGGGTGAAAACTGGAAACCGAAAAAGTCAAAATTTAGGGCGGTGTGAATAATTGATAGACTACTTCGTTGTCATCAATATTAATGCTCAGCCGAGTACCTATGTACACGCCTTTCGCCTTAAATCTCAACGCTTTGAGCTTTGCTTTTTATTCACCCCCGACAAAAAAAGAGGATGACTTTTGGGTCATCCTCATTGCAAATAGCTTGTTTTACTTGCCTTCGGCAAATTTCCTTGCCTGCTCCTCAATGAGCTCCTTGTCCTCGAAGTAGTTTATCTTCATTGCGCGGCGTACATCGTTGAGCGTGTCGGCTGCAACGGCACGTGCATTCTCACAACCCTGTTGCAGGAGTGCATATACCTCGGGAATCTTTGCTTCCCACTCCTTGCGGCGTGCACGTATGGGAGCAAGTTCCTCTTCGAGTATCGCTATCAAGAAACGCTTTACCTTAACGTCGCCCAGGCCTCCGCGCATGTAGTGCGCCTTAAGCTCGTCGAGGTTTGGGTAGTCGGGGAGGTACTTCTCAAAATGCTCGGGACGGCAGAATGCGTCAAGGTATGTGAATACGGTGTTGCCCTCAACCTTGCCCGGGTCCTGAACGCGGATGTGGTCGGGGTCGGTGTACATTGACATTACGCGTTGCTTCAACTCCTCGGCTGTGTCTGAAAGATAGATGCAGTTGCCGAGCGACTTGCTCATCTTTGCCTTTCCATCAGTTCCGGGCAGGCGAAGGCAGGCCGCGTTGGTAGGCAACAGAATCTCCGGTCCCACAAGTGTTTCGCCATATATGCCGTTGAAGCGGCGTGCAATCTCGCGTGCCTGTTCAATCATCGGCTGCTGGTCTTCACCTGCTGGAACGGTTGTTGCGCGGAACGCCGTAATGTCCGAAGCCTGGCTTATGGGGTATGTGAAGAAGCCTACAGGGATGCTTGTCTCGAAGTTGCGCATCTGAATTTCGGTTTTCACGGTTGGGTTACGCTGCAGGCGCGACACTGTAACAAGGTTCATGTAGTAGAACGCAAGTTCGCAGAGCTCTGGAACCTGTGACTGTATGAAAATTGTACACTGCGAGGGGTCTATGCCTACCGAAAGGTAGTCGAGTGCAACCTCGATGATGTTCTGGCGCACCTTCTCCGGGTTGTCGGCATTGTCGGTGAGTGCCTGCGCGTCGGCAATCATGATGAATATCTTATCATATACGCCTGAATTCTGAAGCTCTACGCGACGGCGTAGAGAACCTACATAGTGTCCTAAATGAAGGCGTCCGGTAGGGCGGTCGCCGGTAAGTATAATCTTGCTCATATATTCCTGTTTTTGTTTTTCAGCGCGAAGATAACAATATTTTTGTTTATATTTGTCCACATATCATTTTATTTAATGGTATCACTGGTGAAAAGCTCCCGCATATTGGCGTTGACGGTATTCTCTTCGGTTGTTCTATTCGTCTTACAACAATATATTTTTTAAGTGTCTTCTTTATTTGAGAAAAAAAGTATAAATTTGCAAGTTGAAACAGAATGCGGTGTATATTGCCGTTCTGGCATTGGAAATACAAAAATATAACATATGAACATTTCTTATAATTGGCTTAAAGAGTATGTCGATTTCGACATGACTCCCGAAGAGGTTTCTGCTGCCCTTACATCCATTGGTCTTGAGACCGACGGTGTAGAGAAGGTGCAGACAATAAAGGGTGGCCTTGAAGGCTTGGTGATAGGTGAAGTGCTTACCTGCATCGACCACCCCGACAGTGACCATCTTCATATAACTACAGTGAACCTCGGTGACGGCAACCCTGTACAGATTGTCTGCGGTGCGCCTAATGTGGCTGCTGGGCAGAAGGTTGTTGTGGCTACCATCGGCACAAAACTCTACAGCGGTGACGAGTGCTTCACAATCAAGAAAGGCAAGATACGCGGTGCCGAGTCTTTCGGAATGATATGCGCCGAGGATGAGATAGGCATAGGCAACAGTCACGACGGAATAATTGTGCTTCCTGCCGATGCTGTTCCCGGTACACCGGCAAAGGAGTACTACAATATAAAGAGCGACTATCTCATTGGTGTGGATATTACTCCTAACCGTGCCGATGCGTGCTCACACTACGGTGTTGCACGTGACCTCTATGCCTATGCCATGCAGAATAAGGGTACGAGTGCATTGCATCGTCCTTCATGCGATGGCTTCAAGGTCGATGACAACTCGCTCGACATAGATATTGAGGTGCAGAACAGTGAGGCATGCATGCGTTATGCAGGCGTAACCGTAAAGGGCGTGACCGTAAAGGAGAGCCCCGACTGGCTGAAGGAGAAACTGCAGATAATTGGTCTGCGCCCGATAAACAACATTGTCGATATCACTAACTATATCCTTCACGCATACGGCCAGCCTATGCACTGCTTCGATGCCGACAAGATAAAAGGCGGAAAGGTCGTTGTACGCACCTTCCCCGAAGGGACTCCTTTCGTCACTCTTGATGGAGTTGAGCGCAAGCTCTCGGAGCGTGACCTCATGATATGCAATGCCGAAGAGCCTATGTGTATTGCCGGAGTGTTCGGCGGTCTTGAGTCGGGAACAACCGAGGAGACAAGGAATGTCTTTCTTGAGAGTGCCTATTTCCACCCCACATGGGTGCGCAAGACATCTCGCCGCCATGCTTTGCAGACCGACTCCTCTTTCCGTTTCGAGCGCGGTACCGACCCGAATAACGTGATATATGCCCTCAAGCAGGCAGCAATGCTCATAAAGGAACTTGCCGGCGGAACAATATCAATGGAGATAAAGGATGTCTATCCGGCTCCCGTAGAGGATTTTAAGGTTGAACTAGAATACAGCTATGTAAATAGCCTTATAGGCGTTGAACTGCCGACCGACACAATCAAGAATATCGTCGCATCGCTCGAAATGAAAATAACAGCCGAGAGCGAGAAGGGCATTTCATTGCTTGTTCCTCCCTACCGTGTCGATGTGCAGCGTCCATGCGACGTTGTGGAGGATATTCTCCGCATATATGGCTACAACAATATCAGTTTCGACACCACTTTGCATTCATCAATAATCACAAAGGGTGCCGAGGATAAGTCGCACAAGCTGCAGAACCTTGTTTCGGAACAGCTCGTAGGCTGTGGCTTCAACGAGATACTTAACAATTCCCTCACGGCTTCGGCCTATTACGATGAACTCGAAAGCTACAAGAGCGAGAATCTTGTACGCCTCATGAACCCGTTGAGCAACGACCTCAATGTGCTTCGCCAGACACTTCTTTTCGGAGGTCTCGAAAGCATGCAGCGCAACATCAGCCGCAAGTTCACCGACCTGAGCTTCTTCGAGTTCGGAAACAGCTACCGTTTCGATGCCGACAAGCGTGTAGAGGAGAAAATCCTCAGCCCATACAGCGAGAGCTATCACCTTGCAATGTGGATGACAGGTAACAACGTCTCTTCGTCATGGATTGAGGCTGGCCGCCCATTGTCGGTTTATGACCTCAAGTCCATCGTCGAGCATATATTCGACCGTCTTGGCTTCAAGCCGGGCATGCGCCTTGTGACTACATTCAGCGATGATATTTTCTCGGCAGCCCTGCAAGTACAGGTTCAAAGCAGCAAGAAAGTTGTTGCACAACTCGGTATCCTGCGCAGGAAGGTGCTGAAACGCTTCGATATTGAGAGCGAAGTCTATTATGCCGACGTCAACTGGACGGAACTTATGAAGGCTGTAAAGAATGTCAGGATTGGCTATGCCGAGATAAGCAAGTATCCGGCCGTGAAGCGCGACCTGGCACTGCTGTTGGACAAGAATGTTACATTTGCCCAGGTTGAGCAGGTTGCACGTGAGACAGAGAAGAAACTCCTTAAGGCTGTTACTCTGTTCGATGTGTATGAAGGCAAGAATCTTGAAGAGGGCAAGAAGAGCTATGCTGTAAGCTTTATTCTTCAGGACGACAATGCTACCTTGAACGATAAGGTGATTGACAAGACAATGGCACGTCTCATGGAGAACTTCGAGAAGCGTCTCGGTGCCGTACAGCGATAAAAAACAGAATAACAATAACTAAAATATTTATACTATGGGTAGAGCTTTTGAATACCGTAAAGCTGCGAAACTGAAAAGATGGGGTAACATGGCACGTACATTTACCCGTGTAGGAAAACAGATTGCCATTGCCGTTAAGGCCGGTGGTCCCGACCCCGATACAAACCCTCACCTTAGGGCTATCATCGCCAATGCGAAGCGCGAGAATATGCCGAAGGACAATATCGAGCGCGCGATAAAGAACGCGATGGGTAAGGACCAGAAGGATTACAAGGAGGTTACATACGAGGGTTACGGCCCCTATGGCATCGCAATCTTCGTCGATGCTGCAACCGACAATACAACACGTACCGTTGCCAATGTACGCGCTGTCTTCAACAAGTTCGGCGGAACACTCGGCACACAGGGCAGCCTCGACTTTATGTTTACACAGAAGAGCGTATTTACATTCAACAAGAAGGATGGT
>CAZAIM010000052.1:0-16391 GCA_964485215.1 uncultured Bacteroidaceae bacterium
ATGTAGGAGCTACTGCCTTATCGTGAGTTCTTCTCTTGGCAGTTCTTGTCTTTGATTGTCTTCTTTTAGGATGTGCCATTTTTCTAACTTTTTAATTATCTTCTTCAATTTGTATATTCTTCAAACCGGCCCAGCGTGGGTCTATTTCCTGTTCTGTATCATCGCCGCTCTCCGAGGCCTCCTCGGCCGAGTGTTTCCTCAACCGCCCCATCATCTCATGGTTGCATTTACCCGGTGCATGAACACGTCTCATAGGCAGTGCCAATACAATAAATTCATACAAGTACCAAGCAATGTTCAGGTCACCGTCCTGCTCGGGCACTATCACAATATCGCCCTCGTCGGCATACTCGTCACCGAGTTTCACTCTCAGAGTATTCTCTGTTGCCACCTCCAGTTCAAGGTCATCGAGACAGCGGTTACATGGAACAACCACCGTGCCATTCAGCGTAAAGTGGAAATCGAATATCTCGCGATTCTTCTTCACCGTCACAACCGCCTTCACGGTACCCTTTTGGAATTCTTCACCCTCAATGTCGGCAAAGAAAGCATTATCGAGGTCAAACTCCAGTTCCAGGAGCGCAGTCTTCAAGCCTCTCAGGTCTACATTATATTTATCAAATCTTCCCATCGCAACTATAAAATCATCACAATCAATAATATAAGTATTCAAAAGCGGTGCCCGACACCTGTACTGTCCGAATTTAGGACACAAAGATAGTAATAAAATTGATTAGAAACACCTAAAATAAGGAAAAACTTTAGACGCAGTTCAATTTTCTTTCCGAAAAGTTTCTTAAACAGCTTCCAGGCAACTTCTTATTTTTTCAGTTCAACACGGAATGTCGCACCTTTTCCCGGAGCCGATTTCTTCACATAGATACGTCCCTTGTGATACTCCTCCATAATTCTTTTTGCGAGCGACAGGCCAAGCCCCCAACCACGTTTCTTTGTAGTATATCCGGGAGCAAACACACGTTTGTGGCACGACTTGGCAATCCCCTTGCCGGTGTCGGCAACCTCCATGAAGACCTTATCGTCACTCTGAAGCACCGTAATCTTCAACACCCCTTCGCCGTTCATTGCATCGATGGCGTTCTTGCACAGATTCTCAATCACCCATTCAATCAACGGAGCATTCATCCTCACCTGAACAGGGCGTTTGGGAAACTCCATCCGGTACTCCACTTTCGCCGGACTGCGGCGTTTCACATAATCTACGGCACGCTCCACAACAGCAACAACATCCTCTGCTTCGGGTTCCGGCTTGGAGCCAATCTTCGAGAAACGCTCGGCCACACACTGCAACCGCTCCACATCGTGCTCCATTTCGGGAATAAGCTCATCATCGGGATATTTCTCCTTCAGCACCGTTGTCCAGGCCATGAGCGACGATATCGGCGTTCCAAGCTGGTGAGCCGTCTCTTTGGAGAGGCCTACCCACACACGGTTCTGCTCGGCACGTTTGGAACTGATAATAGCGACAAAGCACACCAGCACAAAAAGAAGCACAACAACAAGCTGCACATAAGGATAATAGGAGAGCTGCGTCAGAATCATTGAATCATCATAGCAAGCATACTGCTCGCCAAGTTCGCCCATAGGCACAGGAATGACCCTACCCCCCTGACGCATATCTGCCGCGCGTTTCATAAGTATAGCCAGAGTATCATCCCCGGCCTTCAGTTCGCGGTCAATATTGTTATGCGTTATTATCGTCCCCTTTTCATCGGTAAGAATCACCGGGATTGTCTCATTGCTGCTTATAATCTCCTGTTCAAGGGTCACGTCAGTGTTCTCCTCGGCGTTAATTATAGAGCTCATGGCCGAAGCCCACATTTTCATTTTCCTATGCTCCTCGGCCTTAAGGTCCTTTACAAGAGCGTTAGAGAACATAAGAGACCCTGCGGCAATCAACGCCGCAAGAACAATAAGCAGTATCTTTACCTTCCTAAAATTGCTATGCCATTTCATTTTCTCCGAATTATAAGCCAATTATTAAAACGGAAGAAAATTCATTTTAGTATATAACAACGTAATCTTGACCGCGGCCACATCTTCTACTCAAACACGTTGCGTTCCTTGTACATGCGCCGCATCTTTTTCACATCGACATTCTTGGCCAGCACCTTCCTGAACTCACTCCTGCGGTTCGACGGTTTTATATCATCGACATGCCCCGGACTGTGTATAGTTATTCTCCTGACACCGCGCTTGAACTTCGGAAACCGCAACGACACAAGAATATTCTTCCCCTTGCAGCCATCCACTATAAGCAGACGATCCATTGTAAGGCCATCGGTGTAGCCCCGCACCTTATATATATCGCCATTCCTCTCATCCTCCACATATATTCCCTTGCTGAACGCCAACCATTGTGAATCGTAATATATCGAATAGGAGAAAGTAACAATAGTCTCATCGCCCTCGTCGTGTATGCAGTAGACCCTCATGCACGACACAGGGTCCCAAGGAGTTGTGTAGGATGCGAACTCCACATTATACTCCCGGAGGGGCTGCCCTTCGTTAAAGACCTTGCGGTCATATTCATTGAACTTCTGCGCAGCCATCACCGACGGCAACAGCAACAGAATAATCAAAAACAAATTCCTCATATATGTACATACATTAATATTCCACCAAACAACGGCAGTGCATGCTGCTGCGCAGGCATCACACCCCCGGAAAGCAAGCATCACCTGAACAACGACAGAATCTCCTCGTGGGTGAACACGCCGCCAATCAACGCCGCCACAGCAAACTCAATCTCCCCATCGATATAAACCACATTGGTCATAAGCACAGAATTAAGCCCGCCATACCCGCTTTTAATATATATGTTTGTGTACGAGCCGTCCTGGTTATGCGACATCACACACTCAAAGCCATTATCCCGTGCCACCAGCGGCAAGTTCTCGGCCTTTTGCGCACAAAGTTTCATACCCTCGAACCCGGTTACCACATACACACTCTGTATAAAGTCAATCTTCTCGCTTATCGACCTGAGGTCAATATCACCTATCGGCAGATTCGAAGCCTTTCCCATCATCTGCTTCGAGATATACACATAGCGCATACCGGGAGACTTCACCTTGCTGCAATACTCGAAGAAGCCGCCGATGTCGTCATATCCGTTATCCCCTGCATTTCCGGCCGTCGCGCCGCAGGATAAGCAAAGGAAGAATATAATAAATAGTCCTGTTCTCATATCACTCGTCATTTGTTTTGTTCAACACCGCAAACTGCCCCAAGTGCGTTTTCTGCTCCCCCATGCCTCTGGCAGCCACATCAGAGAAGATAGCGAACAGCACTTCAACATGCTTGGCAGCATCCTCGGGATTGCTGAAAGTGTCACTCATATAACACGTCTCTTCCTGCTCAGACGATGAACTTATATACATAGGCGGCTCGCTCAATTCAACAACCACAATCTCGGCAGTCTCTGCAAGAAGCTTCGTCTCAGGCTCAGTTTCCCGGCCTGCAACCATTTCAACTGCAACATCCTGAACCGGTTCCTCATCCTTGGGCAAAACAATTTCATCATTCTCACCCACAGCAGGCACCTCATCTGAAGAGACTGTTGCAGAAGGCAGTTCAATATCCGTAACCACAGCAACAGGAGCGGCAGCCTGCTGCACGCCGTCCTCTGCATAAGGAACAACCATAAACAGCAGTGCCAGCACAGCAGCAACAGCAAGAGCCGGACCCACATACCGCAGCAACACCCTGCGCAGAGCAGGTTTCTGCTCGGCCTGAGCAGCCTCCTTGCAGGCGAGTTCATCAATCATTGCCGAAATCCCGTCCATCTCCTCGCCGCAATCATACTCGGCCGGCTGCAGCATAGCAAGGAGCATTTCCCGTTCCTTCAATATATCATCAGGCAAATCATCGCCCATCAGATAGCGGCAAAGAAGCACCTCCTCCTCGCGGCTCGTTTCACCCGAGAAAAACTTTTCAATCAAATTCCTGTAATCCATAACGCTATCTGTTTATCCTTTTGTAGAACTCTCTTACCTGTTGTCTTGTACGGGAAAGTATCGTACGCACATTCTCCACGCTCAACCCCGTCGCTTCTATTATCTCTTCCGTTGTTGCCCCCTGCATACGCATCGTCATTATACGCCGTTGCCTTTCGGGCAGGTGAGCAATGAACTGTTCAATCTTCTCCTTCACATCATCGGTCTCAAAGGAATCATGAACCTCCTCGGCAACATCCTCATCCTCGGCCGCCCAGGCAGGTTCAACAGACCTCGCCCGCCACCTGTCACGGCACATATTGAGGAGTACCCTCCTGCAGTAGCCCACATCATTGTCAACCCCCTCAAGCTCGCCGCGCTTCTCCCAAAGCTTAAGGAACAACGACTGCACAACATCCTTAGCCTCGTCACTATCGCCCATATTGGCCATTGCAATAGCGAAAAGCTTGGGATATAATCGCACAAAACGCTCTTTAAACCGTTCCGCAGTCATTCTTGCCTATACTCTTCAGGAGCCTCAGGACAACTCCTTAATTCATTTCTCTTATATGCTTGAACTCATTCCAGCCGGCAGCGTTCCTGTAGGCCTCGAGCGAACCTTTGGGCACAACAATCACCGTCCTCTCCTGCAAAGGCAGCATGTAACCGTTCGACGGCATATTGAGCCTGAAAGCATCCTTCCCGAGCACAGGCGGCACAGCAGACCAGCACTCAACGACACGCAACCCCTTGCAATCATAGAACGCATGCGTCCCAATCTCCTCAAGCGTCTCGGGCAACACCACACTGCCGAGCAGTTCATGGCTGCTGAATGCATATTCACCAATTTTCTTAGCCTTCAGGTGCACATACCCGTTCCCCACATAACATTTGTCAATGCCCCAGCCATCCACAACAGTTCTGGTCTCCTTTTCAAGCAGCACCGCCCCATTGCAGTAATAAACATCATTATTCCTGTCAAGGCTCACCCTTTCAAGTTCGCGGCACCCTTCGAACAACCGTCCACCCGAAATCTCTTTCAGCGATGCCGGGAGAGAGACTTTTTTCAGTTTTTTGCAGTGCCGGAAAGCACTTCCGCCAATCTTCTCTACCCCCTCTTCAACATTCACACTTTCAACCCCGCTTCCCCAGAAAACATCATAGCCAATCTCCTTCACATTTCCGGGAATTCTCACATGCTTCAGATTACGGCAACTGCTAAACGCACCACGCTCTATGAGTTCGAGCGACGAAGGGAAAGCAACCTCCTCTATCAAGCATCTCGAAAAAGCATTCTCACCGATAATCTTCACCCCTTCAGGAATAGATGTCGTCACACATGCCGCAACCATCCTATCTCTGTCGCTCTCTATGACAGCATTGCATCCCTTGCGGCTGTCATACACCTTGTTACCCCTTTTAACCTTTATCACCTTCAGCGAATCACACCCCACAAAAGCACCGTCACTTATTTCCGTTACCGACGCAGGTATAACGGCGCACTCTATCGAAGTGCCGTTGAAAGCCCAATGCCCAATACTCTTCAGCCCCTCCGAAAAAGTAATCTTCTTCAAGCTGTGGCACCCGGCAAAAGCCTGACGCTCAATAACCTCAACGCTCTTGGGAAGAACAAGCTCAAAAGGTTTTCCAAGCCCGTCCCAAAAGCCGAACCCGGTCATGAAGGCACCGTCTGCAATAACCTTCACCCCCTCCGGTATCACCGTTGTACTGCACCCCACATACAATGTATTGGATTGAGTCTTTATAATGGCATTGCACCCCTCGCGACTATCAAAGAACTTATTATTCTCATCCACCGCCAGATACTCCAGCGAAGGCATAGAGTTGAACGCCAGCAAATGAATATCCCGCACATTCTCGGGAATCGTAAGGCTCTTGAATTTCGGGCAGCAAGCAAACGCATCGAGCCCAATATAAACTATTGTAGAGGGCAGAACCACAGACAGCAGTTCATCACTTCGCGAGAACGCATCTTCACCAATAGCAGTCACCTTATATTCCTTGCCATTATAGCAAACCTTCTCGGGCACAAAGACAACATCCTTGTAGAACTTCCTGTACACATTCTCGGGCTGCTCGTCACTGTTGAACGTAACCTCACAGGTCAAGTCCACCTCCGAAGTAATATTGTAGCATATACTATCGGCTATAAAGTCATACGCCAAAGCGCAACAAGGCAACAACATCGAGAGCAAACAAGTCAAAAAATACCTTCTCATAAACTTTCATTTTAAAACGTTTCTATTCATATGACGTTTCCAAAAACAAAACATTACAAAAATATATGATTTTTTTAAAAGAACAGCCTACAGCTTTGCTCTTCACTTCCCCTGTAAACAAAAAAAGCAGCCGGGAATTCCCGGCTGCAGCATATATTATTAATCACACAAAATCAATTTACGCCTTATAAACTGTTTGAATTCAGAGACAACAGTTTCTTATTTCTTGTTTGTAGCAGCGTCAACCTCGTAGTCAGGATTCTCGAAGCCCTCCTCAACAACAAGTGTAAACTCGGCAGGATTTGTAAGCAGGTAACCGATGATATTGGTACGGTAGTTACGCTGCACCGGCACATTGGCAAATTCAGTAACAGGATTATTTGTTTTGCCCTCCTCTGTCTGCCACTGGAACTTCACATCGGTAAGAGCCTTCTCCTGAAGACGGTCACCAACAAGCAGATAGTTCATTGCAAGATAGTCATATGTGTTGCTGTTTGCGCTGAGGTCCTCTGCAGGAATAGCGTTGAACGCAAATGTCATCTCAGATGTACCGCCTGTAACACAGTCGCTGTAGGCATTGAATGATGTGTACACATTAGACACAGTAACCTGAGTATTCTTCACAACAACACCGGCATTGGCAGCAGCCTCAATGTCATCGGCAAGAGCACCGAAGTTCAGCTGTGCGAAAGGACGGTAAAGAGGCACAGTTCTGTTGATTGGAGAAAGAGACTCCTCGGCAGTAATCACTGTAAATGCAGTGAAAGCGTCGCGACCCTCAACGTTAGAAAGCTGGTTACCCTTAACCTGAATAGACTTCATGTTGGTCACATCATACGCATTGGCATCCTTGTCATAAGCAAAGAAAGCCACACGGTAGGCCTGTCCCTTAGCGAAGCGCACCTTGTATACCGCAGTCTTGCCTGTAATCTCAAGGTCATTCACGCGCAGATTCTCGAGCTCGTTGCCATTAGCATCGAACACAGCACAAGCCACAACGTCTACTGTAGTACCGTCACCTATGGCACGTGTTCCCATAACTTCGGGAAGGTCGAGTGTAAACTCAGCAACCACCTCATTGCCGTTCACTGTTGAGAACTCATCCTCCTGTGAACAAGACGCAGCAAAAAACAATGTTGCAACAGCAAGCATTGAAAAGAGATACTTTTTCATAAATTGAAAATGATTAGTAAATATTAGTATTTATAAGATTATTTCATTCTTTTTCTTATGTGAGCCATATGCGCCACAAGCCGAATTAATCTCTTTTAGAAATTGTCGCTGCAAAGGTATGAATATTAACTTGTTAAAAAAGAAAAAAAAGAAAGAATTTTCAATAATCCGGCATTTATTCTGTTTTTCCTCGTTTTTTGCCACCGCACCACTCCTGAGAGGAACAAAGAAAACAGCCAATATCCTATATTAACGTGAATTCGATATAAGAAATCTTAGGTACATTCCTACTCCTCAGTCACTACGTGACAGCTCCTCTTATCATGAGGAGCACTAAATTGCAGAAATCCTCTTTAATCTAAAATCTCAATCCTCCTCTATAGAGGGCAGTGCGAAACCACAGCACTGCTTGCGACGACGAAAGCTTTAGTTTTCCAAAGGAGCGTTCGCAGGAACCCAGCCCGAGGGCGGAGGAGTTTATTTCTCATTTCTCCTTTTCCTTTCACTATAACCGTGCAAAGTTAAAGAATCAAAATCATTTATTAAAACTTTTCCCAATTCATTTTGGTTCATTGCCAACATTTCAACAATTATTTCAACAATTAGCACGGCAACAGCCTCCTTAATCACCCAACCCACAAAAAAATTCTTCCCTGCGGCGGATGCCACAGGGAAGAATCAACTACACCCAAACAAAAGGGCTGTATAGGTCTATTATCAGATATTCTCGAATGTACAGCCTGAAACTGTTACACCCTCAGCCTCGTTGAACAAGGTTTCAGAACCCTCTGTATAAATCCAGGCGTGAGCTGTATAACCATTAGGAGCATAGAGCTTGACATTCTTCACTGTGCAGTTCTCAAACTCAATCTTGTCGTTGTCATCGGCATATACAAACGCAACCATACCGGTTGTGCAGAAGTCGTATGAAGTAGCCTTAACTGTTACATTCTCAACGTCGCAGTTCTTTAATGTAGCAGTGATTGTTGAAGAAGATTCGTTATATACTGTAGCAATCAGAGGAGCCACCTTGTAGCCACCGGTGATAGTACTGTTCTTCACATCTACATTGTCGAGCAACACATTCTGGTATGTCTGCGCTGTAAGAATTGAAGTATTGATTGTACCGTTGCTGTTTACAGTTGCATTGTCAAATGTAATGTCCTTTACAACAACATCACCGCTACCTGCAAAACGACGGAACATTGCCTGGCCGTTTATAGTAAGGTTGCTTATTGTGTGGCCGTTACCGTTGATTTCGGCAATCTCAAAGGCTGTATCGGCGTGTGAATCAACAGTTGTCCAGGTATAGCCTGTGAAGTCGATGTCGGCAGCAAGAATCAACACAGCATCGCGACCGGCAGTCTTGTTGGCAAACATATCGTTCATGGCCTTCAGACCGGCTGCTGTGTAAACAGTGTATTCTACACCATTCTTGGTATAATCGGGCATAATGCGCTCGTAGTAAACAGCACCGTTTACAGTGTTCTCGCCGAGGGTACCGCTTGTGATGCGGCCTACAACGTCACCTGCATTCTCAGCCTTGTTGCCATACCAGTTTGTACGGTCGATTGTAAGGTAGTTTGCACCGTTTACAGTGTTGCCGTAAACACGGTTGGCACCATTTACTGCACCAATAACAACACCCATGTCGCGGTAGCCTGTTACCTTAACGTTCTCAACGACGTTGCCTGTAAGCACGTATGTGTTCTCCGATGCAAAGTAACCTGCGATTGCACCTACCTTGTCACCGTTGTCATAGCTGCCTGTGAGGTCATCGGGAGTAGCAACGAATTCAGAGTTAGAAACCTTGCAGTTCTTGATGTTGCCATAAACATAACCGGCGATACCTGCAACGTAACGGTTACCGTTTACTGTTGCGTTCTCAACGGTTACGTTCTCAATAGCACCCTTAGTGTAGATTGAACCAGCAACAACAGCGATACCGTTGTCAGTTGCAGCACCTGTAGAGAGAGCATCGATGTCGGCACCTACAATTGAGAAGTTCTTGGCTGTGCCGTTAAGAGCACCGAAGAAACCTGCAGCCTGGTAAGCAGCCTCGCGCTGAACCTTGAGGTTGCTTATTATGTGCCCCTGGCCGTCGAATGTTCCGTAGAACTTCTTTGCATCGTCAGCGTTAAGGCCGATAGGCTCCCAAAGCTCATTAGCAAGGTCCATATCCTCGGTCAAAAGGACAGTCTTGCCGCTGAATTTGTTGCCACCGTTCACCTGGTCGCGGAACCACTTGAGGCCGGCAACCTTTGAAAGCTCATAAGCACCCTCAGCATTGATTGTAACACCGTCGGCAACAAGTGTAACACCGTCGATAATCTTCACGAAATTGTTGGTAGGTGTCTGGCTTGGCAAACCGTAAATGTTATTGGAAGAGTTTACAATCTCGTTCCAAAGACCGCCGTTTACATCGGCAAAGCCTGTAGCTGTTGTATTGTTTACAACAAGTGTACCAGTGATGCCATATTCTGTGTGCATCTGGATAGCTGCCTTGTCATCCTTCTCGCTTGCTGTGAATGTACTGTTGTTCACTTCGAGATAGAACTCCTTAGCACCCTCGTTGTACATGCAGATACCCTTGCTCACTGTGTTGAATGTACAGTTGTTTACATAAACCTTAGAACCGGTCTCGGCATAGTAGTGGATTGCGTAGCCGTCGAAGCCACCCTTTACGGTGTTGCGGAACTCACACTCATTGAATGTTGCTGTGCCGTCAACGAGCAGACGCAGACAACCCTCGATGATACAGTTCTCGTAGTTCTCCTCCTTAGCGTGCTGCAGATTACCCTGTGGGTATTCCAGGCCTGCCGGGCGCACCATTGTGATGTTCTTGAAGTTATACACCTTGCCATCGGAACCGCGGGTAGCAGGAACTGTAACGAAGGTGCTGTTCTTGTCGGCACCGATTACAGTAAGTTCATCTATGCCCGAAATTGCAGGAAGCACGAATGTTCCGGCAGCAAGAGTAACCTCGCTGTTGCCGGCAGCTACAGCAGCCTCAATAGTAGCATATGTCTCACCGTCCTCGGCAGCAACCTTCTTCTCGCCCTCGGGGAGGATGAGCTTAACGCCGTCGATGAAAATCTCGCCATTGTATGCCTCGTCGCGTACACCGCCTACCATCTTAGAGCCGAAGCCTACGTATGTAACAGCAGTCTCGCCATCCTGAGTCTCAGAGAATGTATTGCCCTCGATCTTGCAGTTGTTGATATTGAGCACCTGGCCAGCCTTGCTGATTACACAGCCGATGAACTCGCTGTTAGCACGCTTGCCGCTGTTGCTGCTGTTGATGCCGACGATTGTACAGCCGGTAACGCTTGAGTTAGCGATAACGTGCTCACCATAAGGAGCCGCAACGCCGTCCTTCTTCTGAGCACCCTGGAAGAGACCGAGCATACCTGCAACGCAGCCACCATCCTGCTTGTCGGTAGAAGCGATGTAGCTATCCTTAACATGACAGTTCTCGATCTTCAATGAAGAGCAAAGGCCATCGTGTGCAATAAGACCGGCAACCTTGTTGTTACCTGTAATCTTAGAATTCACTACTGTAACGTTCTCAACAGTAATGTTTCCATAGATTGTACCAAGAAGAGCAGCACCGTAGAAGTCCTTGCCATCCTGTGGGTAAACAATCTCGGCACCGTCAATTACAACATTCTTGAAAGAAGCTGTACCTGCGATTGAGCCGAAGAGAGCAGCCTGGTCCTTACCGTTGTAACGCTCAACAATCTTCAGACCCTTGATTGTGAAGCCCTGACCGTCGAAGTTACCCTCGAAGTGCTTGCCGCCAAGACCTATCGGAGACCAGTTGATGCCGGCGAGGTCAACATCGCAAGCAAGCTTGAATGTATAGCCTGCAAAGCTGTTGGCTTCGGCAGCGCGTGTATCCAATGTACCGTTTACAGCAGCTGCAAGCCAAGCAAGGTTTGCTGCCGACTCAAGGGTATAGGTCTTTGTAGCATCGTCATACTTTGCAGGAGCAACAACCTCGCCACCCCATACGCTGTAATTATTGTCGGTCTCGTTGAAATCGGCATCGATTGTGATATTGAACTCAGCAGCGTTGGTAAGCACGTAGCCAAGGATGTTGGTGCGGTAGTTGCGCTGGAGAGGCACGTTTGACCAAACTGCAGGCTCGTCGTTTACCTTGCCATTTGCATCTTCCCAGTTGAAGGTGACGGTTGTAGTGGTCTTCTCGCCGGCAAGGATGTAGTTGAGGGCTACATATGTGTATTCCTCACCGTTTGCCTTGAGTGCCTCGGCGGGGACAGTGTTCATCTTGAACTCGAAGTCGGTTGTCTCGCCGATAGTCTTGCTTGACCATGCGTTGAAGTGGTTGTAAACGCCTGTTACCTTGATGTAGCTCTTGCTGAGCACGTTTGCGCCAACGGCAAAGCCGGCAGCCTTGCGTGCAGCTTCAACGTCGTCCTTTACTGAACCGAGGTTGAGCTGAGCGAATGGACGCTTCAATGCAACGGCTTTCTTTATTGCGCTGAGCGACTCGTCGGCTGTTACGTCAACGTATGCTGTGAAGGCATCGCGCTCTTCTACGTTTGAGTTCTGGTCGCCGTTGACCACGATGTTGGTGAGGTCTTCAACGTTGTAGTAGGGAACAGTTGCGTCCTTGTATGCGAAGAAGACTGCACGGTAACTGCGGCCTTTGATAAGGCGCACGTTATAGGTAGCGGCCTTGCCTACAACATCGACTGTTGCAGTAAGTTCGGGAAGTTCCTTGCCGTTCTCGTCGAAGATAGCGCACTTCACTTTGTCTACTGTAGTTCCGTCACCGGCAGCACGGGTTGCAGCCTCGGTGGGGAGTTCGAGTGTGAAGAGTGCCTCTACCTCGTTCCCGTTGTTACCACGGAAATCGTCCTCTGAACATGCGGTGAACAACAACGTTGCCATCGCAAGCATTGAAAAAAGATACTTTTTCATCTGATAATTGTTTTAATTAATATTTAAGTTATACTTTTTTGTTTTCGTTTCTTTCTTAAAAGGGTTATTAAGGAGCAATTAAGGGAGTACGTTTTTGCTCTTTAACAACACTCGCTAACCGTGACCCGCACGGCGCGACTACACCGTGCTAAGTGCGACCTTTCACTGCTCGTGTTATCGAAGCCTACGGCTTTCATCTTTCATCTTTGCTCTTTCATCTACTCCTCACCGCTTCGCGGAGCTCCTCTTATCATGAGGAGCACTAAATTGCAGAAATCCTCTTTAATCTAAAATCTCAATCCTCCTCTATAGAGGGCAGTGCGAAACCACAGCACTGCTTGCGACGACGAAAGCTTTAGTTTTCCAAAGGAGTGTTCGCAGGAACCCAGCCCGAAGGGCGGAGGAGTTTATTTCTCCTTTTTCATTTCTCCCTTTCTTCCTCTTCTTTCCACTTTACAACTTGCAAAGTTAACCATTTAAAATAAATATATAAAACTTTTCCCAATTCATTTTGGTTCATTGCCAACATTTCAACAATTATTTCAACAATTAGCACGGCAACAGCAAACAGGGAATTAAGGGAAACCAGAGCCGATTCGGCTCAACCCGGACAGCAAAAAACGACATTTACAGCAGTTTTCAATCTTAAACAGTTGATTTGAAATTCATTTTGCAGTCTTACTGAGATTACCTTTTGCAATCGTCTTTAGTCCTTTGCGCGACAAAGGACATAATAGAACGACAATCAAAAGAATATAAGACAACCGGTTAAGGGTAAATTGCGGAAAGAATAGAAGATACATTGTTCTGCATCAGCTTTGCTATGTTTTCTACTCCTCACCCCTTGCGGGGAGCTCCTCTTCGCACGAGGAGCGGTAAATTGCAAGAATTTCTCTTTTTTCTTTTCTCTCTCTTTCTACGGAAAAGGTAATGTCAAAGAAAACCGGCACCGTTGAAAAGTCCAACGGAGGGCCGTCTGTTTGCAGGCCATTGTGTGAGGACCGTCCAAACGCAGTACGGCAATTATATTTTCTTGCAATTGCCGTACGCAGTGCGTTCCGCAGCACCCTGCCAACAGACGACAGCCGGTAGTGACGAGCAAGTTCCCGACCGAATGCTCGCCTTTGGCGGCATGAGCAAAGGGTACTTGCAAAGACTTTTCCCGTGTGCCGGGCTCTTTGGTACTTTCTGTCGCACAGAAAGTACAGTTAGAACGACAATCAAAAGAATATAAGACAACCGATTAAGGGTAAATTGCAGAAAGAATATAAGATACATTGTTCTGCATTTTCTTGTTTCTACTCCTCACCTCTTCGGGGAGCTCCTCTTCGCACGAGGAGCGGTAAGTATTTTATTTTTAGTTTATACTGTAATTCACAGTTGTTTCTTTAATCTAACGTGAATTCGATATAAGAAATCTTAGATACATTCCTACTCCTCAGTCACTACGTGACAGTTCCTCTTCGCATGAGGAGCACTGTTTTTTTTAAATTAAAGCTATCATTTTTTCAGCCCTCCTCTATTATTTATAAAGGAGGGAGACCGCTTGCGGTGGAGGAGTAAAATTATATCGAACTTACGTTAAGTTTAATTTTGCTCCTCTTCAAAAGGGCAGTGCGATACCACGGCACTGCTTGCGACGGCGGAAGCTTTAGCTTCCCAAAGGAGTGCCGCTGGCTCTGGCACGAGTGCAACGAGTGACTGAGGAGTTACCCTCTTTGCCCTACTCTTCACCCAATAAAAAATCCGTGCCCCTTTTGAGGAGCACGGATTTTTTATCATTGAACAACTATTGTTTACTTAACAGTTGCATTTGCAATGTTGCTTGTTACAAGTGTAGCAAGGTTCTCGCTTGTCAAGGCAACACCGTCGATTGTACAGTTCTCGAATGTAACTGCTGCACGCGGATCCATTTCAAAGCCTGCCTCGAAGTTGCAGCCTACGAATGTTGTAGGAGCGTAAGGACGGCAGTATGCATAGCCCTGTCCCTCGCCGAATGAGCAGTCAGTGAACAGCACGTCACCGATAGTTGCTGCATAGCTTGTCCAGCCATTGAGTGTGCAGCCAGTAGCCTCGAGTCCACTGTTTGTACCCTGGTCGCAAGAGACTGTGTAGATTGCACCGTCGATTGTTACGTTCTCAAGGATAACCTTTCCGCTCTCGTCGCTGTTGTGGTTTACAAAGATACCACGCATACCACTGTTCACTGTGATGTTCTTAATTACACCACCTGTTGTGCTGATAGCTGAATCCCAAGCACCCCACTTGTTAACGCCAAAGCTGTGGCCTGCACCGTCGATTGTCTGGCCGGTCTTAACATTGATACCTGTTGCACCATAAGCGTTGCTGCCGGCATCAGCAGCTGCTACTGTAATGTTGCTTGTGAGAGTAACATCCTTTCCAAGGTCAAGAGCAGTCTGAATCTGTGATGTTGTTGCTACTGCAATCTCCTCATCCTCAATCTCATTTGGGAAGACATAGAGATCATCGGCACCGGTGATAGACCAGGCAACCTCAGGAGCAGCGAATGCAGCCTCGTCATCACCCTTGGTGAATACCACGTGGTACAATATACCCGGAGTGAGTTCTGCATTATCGAGTGCTACAGAATAGCCGTCTGTTGTCACCTTGCGGATGATTACAGGCTTCTCGGCATTGATAGTAGTATTCTCGATTACGAGGTTACCACGGCTTGCATTGCCATCGCCACGTACACCATAGGCTACTGCGTCGATTGTAGAGTTCTTGAGCACAGGGTTAGCTGTGTTGCCGAAAGATACACCGTTCTTGCAGTTTTCCACTGTTACATTGTCAACTGTTACATTGTTGTCGCAGCTCTGAACCTGGAGGAGAGAGTGCATGTTTTTTGCAGTACAGTTTGTCATCACAAGATTGTATGTACCGGTGAAGCTTGCAGAACCGGCTTTCTGGTAGCTGTCGGGCATTACAGCAGGCACACTGAATGTACAGTTATTGATTGTTACATTGTGTGAGTAGTTGTACTTGTTGTCAATCTTTGATGGAGCATTGATAAATGTTTTGGTACTTGTTGTAGAGAAGTTGATGTTCTCGAAAAGCAATGTCTCAGCACCATTAGCACGGGCATTACCGTTTA
Source organism: uncultured Bacteroidaceae bacterium (assembly GCA_964485215.1). Taxonomy (GTDB): domain Bacteria; phylum Bacteroidota; class Bacteroidia; order Bacteroidales; family Bacteroidaceae; genus HGM04593. The sequence continues at coordinate 15,432 of CAZAIM010000052.1, forward strand.
CAGTGAATACACCGTCGAACTGCTTGCCACCACCGTTGATTTCGAGGTTTATACCCTCCTTCTGAAGAACTGTTACATTGCCTGCAATGTTGTTTGCAAAATAGATAACAGCACTCTGCTTTGTATCAAGAGCCTCTGCGAGTTCCTCGGCATTGTGAACATAGATGAAGTTGCCCTCAACAACCTTTGTACCGCCATTAACGGTTACAAGGTCGGCATACTCGGCCCAATCCTCGTCTACCCAAACAGCGTTAACGCCATCGGCATATACCTTTGTGATATCAACATTCGCGAGGTTGATTTCTGCACCGGCCTTTGAAGATACAAGAACCGCAGCCTTCTTCGCTGTCTCGAACTTAGCGTTCTTGAGGTTCAAGATAGGCAACTGAGGAGCATCAACATACTCATCGGCTACCTTAACGCCACGGCCACCGTTTGTAGCTACTACGTTGAGACCGTCTACATTCACAGTCTGACCCTGAGCTGTAACCCACAAAGCGTAGTTACCATCGGCAACGTTGATGTTTACGTTGTTGAGGTTTGCATCGTTCAACACAGCGATGCTCTTTGCACTGTTAACGTCGTTGAGTTCAACCTCGTTGAAGAAACGGATAAATGAACGGTTCCAAGGACCACCATTGTTGCCGCTGTTGGTGAGGTTCACATTGTTAAGAATGAGCTTTGCCTCAGGGTTTGCAAGGCGTATGTAGTTCCAGTCGCTGTTGTTATGGATGAAGTTGATTGTTGCACCGTAACCGTTGACGGTAATGGTCTTTGTGTTCTCGCCACCAAGGTAGTACTCGGGAACCCAAGCACTGATGTTGAGGTCGTAGACGCGTGACACAGCCTCGTCGGCACGTGTTACTATAGTGCTACCCTCGAGATTGATGACGATGTGCTCGTCGTTAACACGGATAGCCTCTTCGAACTGCTCGCTTGTCTCAACCTTGAGCACGTCGT
>CAZAIM010000053.1:0-16367 GCA_964485215.1 uncultured Bacteroidaceae bacterium
TATCAATCATTTCAAAGAACTATTTCGATTTTTTAGTGGACACTAATGCTATTTTCTCTTAATTTACTTGCAAAAACCATAATAATAGAGGAGGACTGAAAAAATGATAGCTTTAATTTAAAAAAAACAGTGCTCCTCATGCGAAGAGGAGCTGTCACGTAGTGACTGAGGAGTAGGAATGTACCTAAGATTTCTTATATCGAATTCATGTTATTTTATCAGTTTTGCGGTGTGCTTCCACTGCGTTATTGTTCGCTATCGGTATTTTCGGAGACTATAGTAATGGCTGCAAGTATCCTTTATAAGAGAGACTGTTGGGAATGTGATGGAGTGGTGAGGTCTCTTTCCTGTTGCACCTATGGTTCTCTCAATTCTGCCAGCAGTTGGCCTATGCTTTTTCCTGTTGTGGGGTGTATTGCTTCGGAGGCTATCTCTGCGAGCGGCTCAAGAACAAAACTGCGCAGGTGCATTAGGGGGTGGGGAATGGTGAGTCTTTGGGTTTCTATGGTGTCGTTTCCATAGAGCAGTATGTCAATGTCTATGATGCGGTCGCTGTAGTCTCCTTCGTGTGACTTATGCGTGCGTCCCAGTTCGCGCTCGATGCGCTCCGTGATATTGAGTACCTCGAGTGGCGAAAGTTCCGTGTCGAATGCTACAGCGCAGTTTAAGAAACTGTTATCGCTTTCAAAGCCCCATGGCTGTGTCCCTATGAACTGTGACACAGCGGCACACTTGCCAAGCGCGAGCGATAGAAGCCCTATCGCTCGCGTGAGGTTTTCTCTCTTGTTGCCCAGGTTTGTACCCAAGCTAAGGTATAATCTTCTTGTCATTAGTCAATGATGAGCATTGCGTCACCGTAGAGACCGAACCGGTAGCCTTCGTCAAGTGCAACCTTGTATGCGTTCATAACATTGTCATAGCCGCCGAATGCTGTAGTGAGCATGAGCATTGTTGAGTATGGGGCATAGAAGTTAGCTATCATGCAGTTGGCAACCTGGAAGTCGTGTTCGGGGAAGATGAATTTGCTTGTCCAGCCGTCATACTCCTTTAGCATGCCCCCGGTAAGTGTTGCTGTCTCAAGCACACGCTGCACCGATGTTCCTACGGCACATATTCTGCGTCCGTCGGTCTTTGCTTTGTTGACGAGCTGCACGGCATCGGTGTCAACACTTATCAGGTCGCTGTCCATCTTGTGCTTTGTGAGGTCCTCGACATCAATCTCGCGGAAGCAGCCGAGTCCGGTGTGCATTGTTACAAAAGCGGTGTCTATGCCTTTGATTTCCATACGCTTCATAAGCTCGCGAGTGAAATGGAGCCCGGCAAATGATGCTGTTACAGAGCCTTCTTTCTTGGCGAAGTAGGTCTGGAAGTTCTCGAGGTCTTCCGGCTCTTCCTTGCGCAGGCGTTTGAAATCATCGGGCAGCGGTGCAACACCAAGTGCGTAGAGTGCCTTCTTGAATTCATCGTGAGGGCCATCGTAGAGGAAACGCAATGTGCGGCCTCTCGATGTGGTGTTGTCGATTACCTCGGCAACCATTGAGTTGTCCTCGCCGAAGTAAAGCTTGTTGCCTATTCGAATCTTGCGTGCAGGGTCTACAAGCACGTCCCACAAACGGAACTCTTCATTGAGCTCGCGCAGCAGGAATACTTCAATCTGTGCGTTTGTCTTCTCCTTGTTGCCATAGAGACGTGCGGGGAACACCTTGCTGTCGTTCATTACAAAAAGGTCCTTTTCATCGAAGTATTCTATAACCTCCTTGAATATGCGGTGCTCAATTTCTCCTGTCTTTTTGTGGAGCACGAGAAGGCGCGATTCGTCGCGGTAATCTGCCGGGTGCAATGCTATGCGGTCATCGGGAAGCTTGTATTTGAACTGTGACAGCTTCATGTGCTGTCCGCTTATGCTAAAACTCTCATCTGTCATACTGTTTCATTGATTTTCGAGCCATTCCTGGAATGCCTCGGGGGTTATACAATTTTCGATTTTATATTCTCCAATACGTGTGCGTATAAGGTCGCTAAGGTAGCCTCCGCTCTGCAGAGCCTCGCCAATGTCTCGCGCCAGGGAGCGTATGTATGTTCCCTTGCCGCATGTGACGCGTATTCTTATCCTGGGCAGGTTGCACTCGAGCAGTTCGATTCTGTCAATGCGTATCTGCTTTGGTGCAAGTTGCATCTCGCTGCCTCCGCGTGCCAGGTCATATGCGCGCTTGCCGTCGACCTTGCAGGCCGAAAACAGTGGCGGACGTTGGGCTATTGTTCCGGTGAACTTTTCAAGTGTCTCCTCGACCATCTCCTTTGTTATGTGCTCATAGGGGTATGTCGCATCAACCGGGTGTTCCATGTCGAATGAGGGTGTGGTGGCACCGAGTGTTATCTCGGCTACATATTCCTTTGTTTGCCCTTGCAACTCCTCAATCCTTTTGGTTGCTTTTCCTGTGCACAGCAGCAACACTCCCGATGCCAGTGGGTCGAGCGTGCCGGCGTGTCCTACCTTGAACCGCTTTATTCCATACTTACGGCTTAGAAGGTAGCGTATCTTGCTTACAATCTGGAACGATGTCCAGGTGTAGGGTTTGTTAATAGCTATTATTTCTCCTGCAACAAAGTCCATTGCCATATATTATATAAGTGAAAGAACTATTGTTGCAATGCCTGCTGCAAGGCAGTAGTATGCAAAATATATAAGCTTCCCTTTGCGCACTATCGAAATCATCCACTTGCAGGCGATGCAGCCCGAAATGAAGGCGGCAAGGAACCCTACGATTAGCGACAAGGGGCTTATGCCGCCGAATGATGCGCTGAGCCCAATCTCAAGAATCTCCTTTGTCTCGAGCAATGCTTCGCCGAGTATCGGGGGAATGACCATAAGGAAGGAGAATTGCGCCATATTCTGCTTGCTGTTGCCAAGCAGAAGGCCGGTTGCAATGGTTGTGCCCGAACGTGACAGTCCAGGGAGCACGGCGCAGGCTTGGCTGAGACCTATGATGAATGCGTCCTTTGTCGATATGTTCTCCTTTTGCTTTGGCTTTGCATAGTATGAGAATGTGAGCAATGCCGAAGTGAGCAGCAGGCAACAACCTACAATAAGCATGCTGCTGAAAGTCTCTTCTACCTGTTCCTTGAAGAAGATGCCTACAATGCCTATCGGTATCATCGATACCAATATTGCAAGCGCGTATCGCTGCTGGCTGTTGAGGCGTTGCATCACACTTGCACCCTTCTGTCCGGGCTGAAGCTTGAAGAGACCTTTGAATATCCAGATTACCTCCTTGTGGAGTATGACAATTGTGCTCAGCACTGTTGCCACGTGCAGCAGAACGGTGAAAGGCAGAATCTGCTCCGGGTCGCTTATACCAAGAACGTTCTGTCCCAGTGTGAGGTGCCCGCTGCTACTTATGGGCAGGTACTCTGTAAGGCCTTGGAGCAATCCAAGTATAAAGGATTCGAAAACACTCATAGCTTCTTATATTTCAGTTTTGCCGTTGTCGTTTTTCTTCTCTTTCTTTTTATACATTATTGCGACAATAATGAATATGAAGCCCAGGAAGCATATTGCCGGAGCGAGCTTTATGCGTCTGAAACTGAATATGTCCGGCTCGAAATGTGTTTCGGTTGAACTGGGGCCGGCCATAAGAATGAATCCCAGGACTATGGCTGCGGCTCCGATTGCCAGCAACACATAGTTGATTTTGCTGAATGCGAATTTTGATTTATCCATAAATGTAGTATTTATCAAACAAAGTAGAGGTCATTGCTGCGCATACGCAGGAACTTGTTCACCGAAAGGAATGCGCACAGGGAGCATATTGCAACCCCGAAGAGCATAACCAATAGTGCTACGGGCAACAGGTTCTCGAAAGATATGAATTCGGCCATCGACGGTTCTTGCTCCAGCAGCAGGAATACTCCAATGCCAAGCAGGGCGTTTGCCATTATGCCGGAGGTGAATCCGATGAGCATATTGTTTATGATGAACGGGCGGCGTATGAACCCCCACGTCGCACCTACGAGTTTCATCGTGTGCAGAAGGAAACGCTTCGAGTATATCGACAGGCGTACAAGGTTTCCAATCAGCGACCAGGATATAAGTGTGAGCATCCCAAGAAGTACCAGCAGCACTATCCCGGCTTTTCTTATGTTCGTGTTCACTGCATTTACCAGTTCCTTCTGGTAGATGACTTCCGACACCTCCTTGCAGCCCAGCAGTTCCTTCTCAATGGCTGCGAGCGAGTCGGTGTTCGAGTATTGCGGTTTCAGGGTAATTTCTATCGATGCCTCATAGGGGTTGTATCCAAGTTGCTCTATGGGGTCGGTCTTCAGTGCGGCTCTCTCTTCCTCAAGAGCCTGTTCCTTTGATATGTATGTGCTGTTTGCTACGTATTCCTTCTCTTCAATTTCCTTTGCAAGCCTGTCGATGCCGGCATTGGTGGTGCCGCTGTCTATTATCACCGACACTGTAAGGTTCTGCTGCACGCTCCTCGACAAGGAGTGTCCGCAGGTGAATAATATGCCCATTACTCCAAGCAACAGCAGCACCAATGTAGTACTTATGTATACGCTCAATGTCTGAACTTTAAAAAATGGCTTGCTCATCTTCTTTTCTTGAAAACATATATTATCGAGCTGCTTGCGCTGCGTTTTGTGCTTTGTGCGCACCAACCCTTGAACCCTCTCCAGAGACCTTTCACTGTGCTCATTCCCGAACCTTTGTAGCGTTCGCTTAGCATTGATATGTAGAAGCCGTCGAACGGCATTGTGTATTGTCTCTCAAGGATGAACCCGTGCTTCTCGCCCCAACGCATAATGGTGCTTGCCTTGAAGTGCCATAGGTGGCGCGGAACATCATAAGCAGCCCAGTTTTCCTTGTAGTACTGTGCATCGTAGGACTGGCAGTTGGGAACTGCTATTATTGCAATTCCTGTGTCGTCTATGATGCGGTACAATTGTTCCCACATGGCATCGAGGTCCTGTATGTGTTCCATTACATGCCACATTGTCACTACATCGAACTCCTTTTCCTCCAGTTCCGGCAGCGATTTCTCGCTCAGCATCTCAAAGCCGAACTCCTTGAGTGCAAGCTCTCGTGCACTGCTGCTCTTCTCAATGGCTGTGACATCCCAACCGGCCTTTGCCATAGCTCGTGCAAAATAGCCCGTACCTGCGCCATAGTCAAGAATTCTGCCGTTCTTCAGCAGTGTCAGCTTGCCTACAAGCTTTACCTTGTTGTGCAGCATTATGGAGCGAACCTGGTGGTAAACCTTGTTCACAAGACCCTTGTCCGTGTTGCTGTGCGATATGTATGAGGGCGATTCGTAGTAGCGGCCAATCTCCTTTTCGTCGGGGACATCCTGCGTGAACACAAAACCGCAGCCGGTGCACTCTATTATCCCGAATTCCTCACCAGTTGCAAAGTGATCCTTGCATGTGAAGCGTTTCTTTATGGAATTGCTCTTGCAGAGCGGGCATACCTTGTGGGTTATCGTATTCATTATTCAGCAGCTCTTGTTTCCTTTCGGACATACCTATCCGAAATTTGTTACAAAAATATACCAAATCGGACGAAATTGTTCTTCAAAAACCGACTTTTCCTCTTTTTGTCGCTAAATATTGCATTTTTTAACATTTTGGTATCTGCTGTTTTGCTAATTTTGCACTTCGAGAACAGTAACCGGTAGTTTTTTAAAATAAATATTGTTTCTGTATGGGAAGGCTTTTGCGTTCAGATAATAGAGTGGTTGCCGGCGTTTGTGCCGGCGTTGCCAAGAATTTTGGTTGGAATGTGAGGATGCTTAGAAGCGTATGGCTTCTGCTCTCGGTTGTATTGCTTGGGAGCCCGGTGCTTTTCTACCTTGTGCTTTGGATGGTGGTGCCGCCGGAGTCGAAACAGAAGAAGAGCTATGAGGAGCGTATGAAGGAGCGTCTTGGCCGTAGATGACAAGGGCTTGTGAAAGAATAATATCGGAGAGGGGCGCGCCCCTCTCCGATATTATTCTTTCCTGTACCGTCACGGTTGTCTCAGTCAACAATTTCGCCAAGCAGCGTTGCTGCCGTAGCATCGTTTATTCTTACTTTGACGAAATCGCCAATCCTGTAGCTCTTTCTGTCGAAGACTGCGGTGCGGTTCTGTTCAGTCCGGCCGTAGAACTGCTCTTTTGAGCGTTTCGAGATTCCCTCGATAAGCACTTCGTAGGTATTGCCTATGCAGCCTTTGTTGTTGGCTGCGGAACACTCCTGCTGTAGGGCGATGATTTCGTTCAACCGACGCACCTTTTCGCTCTCTTCAATATCGTCCTTCATATGCTTGCTTGCAAATGTCCCCGGGCGTTCAGAATACTTGAACATGAATGCCGCATCGTAGGAGCAGTGTCTCATCAGCGATAGCGTGGCCTGGTGATCCTCCTCTGTCTCTCCGCAGAACCCGGCAATGATGTCGGTCGAAAGACCGCAGTCGGGCACAATGCGGCGTATTGCCTCAATGCGGTCGAGGTACCACTCGCGGGTGTATTTGCGGTTCATTGCCTTCAGCATTGCGCTGCTGCCGCTCTGCACCGGAAGGTGTATGCTCTTGCACACGTTGGGCTCCTCGGCAATAACATGCAGTGTCTCGTCGCTCATATCCTTGGGGTGCGATGTGGTGAACCTTATCCGTGTTTGCGGAGCATGCTGTGCCACACGGCGCAGCAGCTGCGGGAATGTTACGGTCTCTCCATTTCCGTCCTCGAAACGGTAGGAGTTCACATTCTGCCCAAGAAGTATTATCTCCTTGAACCCTTTTGCCACAAGGTCGTCCACTTCGTTGAGAATGCTCTGTATGTCGCGGCTTCTCTCTCTTCCTCTGGTGTAGGGCACAACGCAGTAGTGGCAGAAGTTGTTGCATCCGCGCATAATTGATATATAGCCCGAAACCTTGCCGCTGCATATTCGCATCGGTATCACATCGCGGTATGTCTCAGTCGTCGACAGTTCAATGTTCATTGCCGGGTGTCCGAGTTCGGCCTGTGCAATGAGTTCGGGGAGCGAGAGATAAGTGTCGGGGCCGGCTACAATGTCTACCTTGTAGTTATTTATCAGTTCCTCCTTTACTCTTTCGGCCATGCAGCCGACAACGCCTATGAGTGTCTTCTTTCCGCGGCGCAGGGCATTTAGCTGGTCCAGCCTGCCGTAAATCTTCTGCTCGGCGTTGTCGCGTATTGAACAGGTGTTGAGCAGTATGAGGTCGGCCTCTCCAATCTCTTCGTGCACGCTGTACCCGGCTACCTCGAGTATTGAACCGATGACTTCGCTGTCGGCTACGTTCATCTGGCAGCCATATGTCTCTATGAATAACTTCCTGTTTTCCACAATTCGTATATTTACAAAACTGTCTGCGAAGATAGTGATAAAAAATGAAACATCGTGCGTGTTGTGCTATTTATAGAATATTTAATTAATATTTAAAGAACATAATTTGAATTTATTTCTTTTTTACTTTAACTTTGCAACTTGCCTTATGTATATATGCGATGAGTGACAGTGTTATAATTATCCCCACATATAACGAGAAGGAGAACATCGGGCGTATGATACGCACGCTCATGGCTCTTGAGCATGGTTTCGACGTGCTGGTAGTCGATGATGGCTCTCCCGACGGTACTGCTGCGATAGTCAAGGAGATGATGCAGCGTTTCCCGGGGCGTGTGCACATAATAGAGCGTTCGGGAAAGCTCGGTCTCGGCACGGCCTACATTGCCGGTTTCAAATGGGCACTCGAGAGGAAGTATGAGTATGTGTTTGAGATGGATGCCGATTTCTCGCATAACCCCGATGACGTGCCAAGGCTTTACGAAGCCTGCGCCAAGGAAGGTTATGGCCTTTCCGTGGGCAGCCGTTACATAACTGGTGTCAATGTGGTGAACTGGCCTATGGGGCGTGTGCTTATGTCCTATTTCGCATCGAAATATGTCCGTTTCATAACACGCCTTCCGGTGCGCGACACAACTGCCGGCTTCAACTGCTATAGACGCGAGGTGCTCGAGACAATGGAGCTCGACAGAATACGCTTCAAGGGATACGCATTCCAGATAGAGATGAAGTTTACCACCTATAAGTGCGGCTTTGGCATAAAGGAGGTACCCGTGATTTTTGTCAACAGGGTTCTTGGCACGTCCAAGATGAGTGGCGGAATCTTCAGCGAGGCCTTCTTCGGAGTGATAAGGCTCAAGGTATCGAGCTGGTTCCGCAAGTATCCCAAGTGCAAACGAAAAGAGAATAAAGATAATGAAGAACGACACTAACAGACAGTTTGAGAAGGTTCTTGCAGTTTGCAGGGAGCTCTTCGGCAAGAAACTCTATGACTATGGGGCATCGTGGCGCATAATGCGTCCCGAATCGCTTACCGACCAGATATTCATCAAGGCCAAGCGTATACGCACCCTTGAAACAGGCGCGGAGAACCTTGTCGGCGAGGGAATTGTGTCCGAACTTATAGGCATCGTCAACTATGGCATCATATCGCTTGTGCAGCTCGATCTCGGGTATGCCGACAATTGCGACATAACGGCCGACGAGGCTATGGCACTCTACGACAGCAAGGCCAAGGAAACCCTCGAACTGATGAAAAAGAAGAACCACGACTACAACGAAGCATGGAGAGGTATGCGCACAACCTCGTATACCGACCTTATACTCACAAAGATTTGGCGCACAAAGCAGATAGAGGAACTTGGCGGCGAAACGAAAGTCTCCGAGGGTGTTGATGCCAATTATATGGATATGATTAACTATGCTGTTTTCGGTTTGATAAAGAATGGCGTTGCTGAGTAAGAAAAGGACACTGTGGGTGTTGACTGTGAACATCTGCCGTTTCGTTATGGCATTGGTGCTCATTATGTCGGGCTTTGTAAAGGCTGTCGACCCGGTAGGTGCTATGTATAAGCTTCAGGAATACATGGCATCGTTCTCTATCGATGCCTTCTCCGACGATTGGCTGCTCTTCTTTGCCATAATGCAGGCCGCACTCGAACTTCTTCTTGGAATTTTCCTCCTAGTAGGTGTCTACCGCAAGGCGGTGCCCTTGCTTACCCTTGTGGTGATGGCTGTCTTCACCCCCTTCACTCTTTATATCCTGCTAAGTGGCAAGGTCAGCGACTGCGGCTGTTTCGGCGATGCTTTCGTCCTTGCCAATTCTGTGACATTCTTCAAGAATCTGTTCCTGCTTCTGCTCTCGGTCGTTGTCTTTTGCGGCCGCAGGAGTTTTGTGTGGTATGTCAGTCGTCGTACCAGGTGGATGATTGCGATATTCTCGCTCCTCTATGTCTCGTTGCTGCAGGGAATGAGTCTCTCGCATCTGCCTGTCGTCGATTTCCGCCCCTACGCTGTAGGAAATGACTTGCGTGCGATGACCCAGGGTGTGCCGGCCAGCTATGAGGTTGTGCTGACATACGAGAAGAACGGCGAGAAGCGCGATTTCGCGCTCGATAGCCTTCCCGACAATACCTGGACAAAGGTCGACAGCCGTTCCGTGATGGTCGACGAAGGTGTGCCTGCGTTGATAGGCGATTTTGCAATAATTGATTGGGAATATGACTACGATGTGGCCGAGGAGATTCTTGCCGATACCGGGTATGTCTGCCTGGTTGTCATCGAGGCGGTTGAGAAAGCATCGGTCAGCCGTGTAGACAAGATAAACGACCTCTACGACCATTGCTACGACAAAAGCATCCCGTTCTATGCCGTCAGTTCATCGGGCGACAGCGAGATAGCTCTGTGGCGCAAGCGCACAGGTGCCGAATATCCGGTATATTGGGCCGAGGAAAGTATGCTGCGCACAATGTTGCGTGCCAATCCGGGGCTTGTGCTGCTGAAGGACGGAGTTGTTGTGGGCAAATGGAATGCTTCGGACATCCCCGATGTCGAGAGCTTCGAGAACTCTCCCTCTATGATGCCCGACAATGCCGCTTCGCCCGAATCCTCTATGCGTGGCTGGGCATTCTGGATGCAATGGCTTTTCGGTCCGCTGCTATTCTTCGTGGCAATAGACATTCTGCTCTGCCGTCTCAAGCGCAGGAAGGGCAGTGCATCGGCTGCCGATGTAGCACAGCTCTGCAGTCGATAAAGACGACGTTAATGAAGACATTAAGTGATATATAACTAAATACAAACCATTAAACACAAAAAGAAATGAGAAAGAACATTGTTGCCGGTAACTGGAAGATGAACAAGAATCTTCAGGAGGGTATCGCTTTTGCAAAGGAGCTTAACGAGGCATTGGCTGCCGACAAGCCTAACTGTGACGTTGTAATCTGCACTCCATTCATCCACCTTGCATCAGTAACCCCAATCGTAGACGAGGCTGTTATTGGTGTTGGTGCCGAGAACTGCGCCGACAAGGTATCGGGTGCATACACAGGTGAGGTTTCAGCCTCAATGGTTGCTTCAACAGGTGCGAAGTATGTAATCCTTGGCCACTCAGAGCGTCGTGCTTACTATGGCGAGACTGCCGAGATTCTCAAGGAGAAGGTTCAGCTTGCACTTGCCAACGGCCTTACACCAATCTTCTGCATCGGCGAGGTGCTCGAGGAGCGTAACCAGGGTATCCAGAACCAGGTTGTATATGAGCAGCTTGCAGGTTCACTCTATGATCTCTCTGCCGAAGACTTCTCAAAGATAGTACTTGCCTATGAGCCGGTTTGGGCTATCGGTACAGGTTTGACAGCTACTCCCGAGCAGGCCGAGGAGATACACGCTTATATCCGCTCTACCATTGCCGAGAAGTATGGCAACGAGGTTGCCGAGAACACTTCAATTCTCTATGGTGGCAGCTGCAAGCCAAGCAATGCCAAGGAACTTTTCGCCAACCCCAACGTTGACGGTGGCCTCATTGGTGGCGCGGCTCTCAGTGTAGCCGACTTCAAGGGTATCATCGACGCATTCAAGTAAGAACAGTTTCTTGCAGATGAAAAGAATCCTATTATTTATGTCAATATTGTTCTGTGCCCTTTGTGCAGGGGCACAGAGCAATATCATATCCGAACTGCAGAGCAATTCCGAGGGTGCAGGCAAGGTGCGCATCAACCAGCCGGCAAAGCTTGTCGACCTTATGGGTTCTATGCTTTCGGCCGATGGCAAGGCACCTCAGGTCGAGGGCTACCGCGTTATGGTATATTCGGGCAACAACTCACGTCAGGCGCGTGAAGAGGCCAACAGAATGGCCAAATATATGCGCGAGAACTACCCCGGTGCCGAGGTGTATGTAGTCTTTGAATCACCGGTCCGCGCATGCCTGTATGGCGATTACCGCACACGCGAGGAGGCCGAGGCTGTGATGTATCGTCTCAGAGCCACAAGGAAGTTCAAGGAAATTTCTGTCAGAAAAGGATTGATAAACCTGCCTTATTATAATAACGCCAATGGACAGCAAGGAGAGGGAAACGAGGATTGAAGGACTGAAGGAGTGCTGCAGCAAGATGCTCGAGTACATCGGTGAGGACAAGGAACGCGAGGGGCTGCTGAAGACCCCCGAGCGTGTTGCACGTGCCATTCTCGACACTACAGCCGGGTATGGCGAAGACCCCGAGGCAATTCTGCGCGGAGCAATGTTCAAGGAGGACTACAGCCAAATGGTCATTGTCAAGGATATTGATTTCTACTCGCTGTGCGAGCATCATATACTGCCTTTCTTCGGCAAGGTGCACGTTGCGTATATTCCCAACGGCTACATAACCGGTCTTAGCAAGATAGCCCGTGTGGTCGAGGTTTATTCGCGTCGCTTGCAGGTACAGGAGAGGATGACGCTGCAAATCAAGGAGTGCATACAGAAGACACTCAATCCGCTTGGCGTTATGGTAGTTGTCGAGGCTCAGCACCTTTGTATGCAGATGCGTGGTGTGAAGAAGCAGAACTCCGTAACCACAACATCCGACTTCTGCGGAGCCTTCAACCAGGCCAAGACCCGCGAGGAGTTCATGAACCTGCTGAGGAACAGGTAAAAAAGCCATCGAGGATGTTCTAAACCATTTGCTGAAATTTCTCAGTCAAGTAACTTCCTCGAAAGGATAGTGAGTTTAAATAAGGCAGGTTGCACCAAGCGGTGCAACCTGTTTGTGTTTAAAAATTGAAGTATAAATTCATACTGTGATATGAGATTCTTCCACTATATGTTTCGCCACATTTCCTGTAATTACCTTTGCTAACAGAATGTCTCGTGCATCCAATGAGGTTTCTGTCTCTGTATTCTATTGCAACATAATGTTCGCCTTTGTAAAATATTATGAAGTGATCTTTGGCAGCCATATAAGGCTCGTTATGGTATGTGTCTGGATTTTTTTCTATAAAGGTCTGGACTGTTGCCAGTTCTTCCCAACCGTCGTTAATTAATGCTTCTTTTGTTGTTGGTTTTTTCGTGGTACTCGTTTCATCATTTTTATATGTGCTTGTGTTGTTGTTTGAGCAAGACGTGATTATAAATAATGCAACTAATAAATTAAATAATTTATTTTTCATACTCTATTATTTTCTACATAAAATTCTCTCCCTACTCACTTCCTGGCTTTTCGGGTTACTCCGTTGTACCTTGAATTGTGTTGCAATACGCACATAAAAAAACGCGGTACTTTCGGCATATTATCTTCCTAAGGTGTTTGGCGTGACCTCGTTCAAGTAATAACCAAAAGCCCGCGCAATGAAGCGCGAGCATTTATGCTATTATTCATCTTGAACTTATAAGTCGCCAAACTTTTAGGAAGAAAGAATAATGCTAAACGCTTTTCCAATATGTCTAAAATGTGCGTACTCTGTTATACGCTATGTTTCATAGGCTGTAGTGTTTTGTGTTATGTGCAAATGTATCCAATATTTTTAAATATCCCAAATTTACTCCTTATTATATATACGCGCGTGCGCAATAGTCTGCTGCTCATGGTGTCGACGTTGCTTTAACGTTACACGTTTAAAGCAACGTTGCCAAATCCGTAGCTGCTAAGCACCTCGTTCAGTGCGCTTTGGGTCTCCTTCAGGTATTTGAAATCTTCCATCGTCTCCTGCAACGCGGTGGGGTTGGCTGCTGTGGAGGGGTCTTTCAGGCGGTTCATGGTCTCCTTCAGCATCTCATCGACAATGCTCAACTTGTATGCAATGGAAAGTCGGGTTGTCTGCTCGAACAGTACAGCCGCCTCGTTGCGTTCGTCGTTTTTCTGTTCGCAGAAGAACTTGCTCAACAGGTACCTGTCGCCACACAGTTCGGCGGCAAGGGTCGATATTTCGGCATCGGGGTGCGCCATAAAATGGCGTTCCGGGTCGAAGTCGAGCTCGTTGGCGTGCTCGGATGCCTCGGCAAATATCTTGCGGTAGAGCGGGTGTGACAGTTCAATGCCGTCGCCGTCGAACGAGTAGAACAGGTGCGATATTACTGTTTCGGTGAACGATGGCGTGTTGCTTGTCTTGCTCTCGGGTACAAGCAACTGCTTGCTTCCGTTTCTCAGCATAAACTGTATTATGGCTTTCTCCTTGTTGTGGATGTTGTTGTTGCTGTAGCTGTCTATTATGTTCTGCTGGAATTCGTTCATCGCAGGCTGCTCCGTGCTGCTGTTGTTCTCCGCGTTCTCCTTGCTCTCGCTCTTCTTCTCCAGTTCTTCCGATTTCTGCCTTCTTATCTTTGCCGTCTCTTTGACCAGCAGCTGCTCGCCCACCTTCAGCATCTCGCTGCACTTCTTTATGTATTCGCTGCGCAGTATCTCGTTGGGCACTACTGCAATGCTCTTTACTATGTCGCCTATGAGGCCTGCGCGTCTGATTGGGTCGTCGCCCACTTCGTCGAGCAGCAGGTTAGTCTTGAACTTGATGAAGTCGACCTTGTTGCGCTCAATGTACTGTTCTACCTCTTCAGTTGAGTGGCTCTGAGCGTAGCTGTCGGGGTCTTCGCCTTCGGGAAGAAGCACCACGTTTATGTTCATTCCCTCCTCGAGCAGCATATCGATTCCTCTAATCGATGCCTTTATTCCGGCCTTGTCGCCATCGTAGAGCAGAGTGACGTTGTTTGTGAAACGGTGTATGAGCCTAATCTGCCCTGTTGTGAGCGAGGTTCCCGATGAGGCTACAACGTTCTGTATTCCGGCCTGATACATCGAAATTACATCGAGATAGCCCTCGACGAGTATGCAACGGTCTTTCTGCATTATGGCCTGCTTGGCAAAATATAGGCCATAGAGGTGGTCGCTCTTGTGGTAAATTTCGCTTTCGGGCGAGTTGACATATTTTGCAGCCTTGGCATTTGTCTGCAACACACGTCCGCCGAATGCAACCACTTTGCCCGAAATGGTGTGTACCGGGAATATTACGCGCCCCCAGAAACGGTCCTGCAACCTACCGTCGTCGGTGCTGTAACATACGCCGGTCTTGGCAATAAGTTCGGCGTTGTACCCGGCCGTGGTAGCCTTCCTGGCAAAAGTGTCGCGCCTCTCCGGCGAGTATCCAAGGCAGAACTTCCTTATTGTTTCGTCGCGCAGCCCGCGGTGGCGGAAATAGCTCAAGCCTATAGCCTTGCCCTCGTCATTCTCGTGCAGCGTCTCCATAAAGAACTGCAGGGCATATTGGTTTATTACAAAAAGACTCTCGCGTATGCTCTCCTCTCTCTTCTCCTCATCGGTCAGTTCCCGTTCCTTTATCTCAATGTGATACTTCCTCGCTAACCATCGCAGAGCATCGGGGTAGCTCAGCTGCTCGTGTTCCATTATGAAGTGAACCGGCTTGCCGCCCTTGCCGCATCCGAAACATTTCCAAAGGTTCTTTGCCGGGGACACGGTGAATGAAGGCGTCTTCTCGTTGTGGAACGGGCATAGCCCAATCATGTTCACTCCGCGGCGGCGCAGTGCCACAAAATCCCCCACCACCTCCTCAACCTTTGCGGTGTCCATTATCTGTTCAATCGTCTTTCTGTCTATCATCGCCTTGGCTATTTCTTACGGTAGCGTAAAGGTACAACAAAAGAACCATTATGCAAAGTTCACCGTTGCATAATTTGCAGGCCACACAGCTCACCGGCACTCGCACCCACCCTTCCTTGCTCTTTGCTGTTATCATCTGTTCCGTTGCTTTTTTTTGCTCTCGGGCTTGTCTTTTTCCGCCTTTTTACTTGGTGAAAAGTCCCAAAAACGCTGTCCGAGGAAATTTTCTCTTCGATTTTTGAATTTTTCTTTTGAAAAAGTTTGGTATTATCAAAAATAGTAGTACCTTTGCACTCGCTTTCGGGAAGCAATCATTTGTTTCCCTTGATAAAGCAAGATGATCCTTGAAAACATTCCATACAGACAAGCAGTACAACGTGTCAATGTCCGTCTGTTCTTTTTTTTTGTCAGCGGCATTGTCAACAAGTAAAGTAAGGAACGAAAAACGAACCGTCAATTTTGAATTGATAAACAAGATTTCCGGCCAGTACAAACAATTTAAGATAAGTATTGCCCATAGATTTTTTTGTGGGCATTTACAGATATATATTACAACGAAGAGTTTGATCCTGGCTCAGGATGAACGCTAGCTACAGGCTTAACACATGCAAGTCGAGGGGTTCCAAGGAAGCTTGCTTCTGCGGGACGACCGGCGCACGGGTGAGTAACGCGTATCCAACCTGCCCTTCATATTGGGATAGCCTTTCGAAAGAGAGATTAATACCGAATAACATACCATAGTTGCCTGATTCTGGTATGAAAGCTCCGGCGATGAAGGATGGGGATGCGTTCCATTAGGTAGTAGGCGGGGTAACGGCCCACCTAGCCGACGATGGATAGGGGTTCTGAGAGGAAGGTCCCCCACACTGGAACTGAGACACGGTCCAGACTCCTACGGGAGGCAGCAGTGAGGAATATTGGTCAATGGGCGCAAGCCTGAACCAGCCAAGTAGCGTGAAGGATGACTGCCCTATGGGTTGTAAACTTCTTTTATACGGGAACAACCGGAGGTACGTGTACCTCCCTGCGTGTACCTTATGAATAAGCATCGGCTAACTCCGTGCCAGCAGCCGCGGTAATACGGAGGATGCGAGCGTTATCCGGATTTATTGGGTTTAAAGGGAGCGTAGGTGGTCTGTTAAGCCAGCTGTGAAATACTGTAGCTCAACTACAGCCGTGCAGTTGGAACTGGCGGGCTTGAGTGCACAAGAGGAAGGTGGAATTCGTGGTGTAGCGGTGAAATGTTTAGATATCACGAAGAACTCCGATTGCGAAGGCAGCCTTCTGGGGTGCAACTGACACTGATGCTCGAAAGTGTGGGTATCGAACAGGATTAGATACCCTGGTAGTCCACACAGTAAACGATGGATACTCGCTGCCGGCGATACAATGTCGGTGGCTTAGCGAAAGCGTTAAGTATCCCACCTGGGGAGTACGCCGGCAACG
>CAZAIM010000054.1:0-16131 GCA_964485215.1 uncultured Bacteroidaceae bacterium
TCTCAACCATTTACGTTTGCCTTATTCAATTCTGAAATCGTTTGCTTCGTTACTTGCTTCCCATTGCAGGCGACAAAGCCTAACACAACAATAAAATACAAGAACCTTTTCATAAACTATTGTCCTTTTTTATGACGACTTTTGAATGTTGTATCACAACCATGTTTCTTACCAATATCATTCAAACGTTTGAACCAACCAGTAATAAATTCATCTTGCTCAGGGTTCTCATCTACAATTTTGTCATAATGTTCAGCACGCGACCTTTGCAATTCTTTT
Source organism: uncultured Bacteroidaceae bacterium (assembly GCA_964485215.1). Lineage (GTDB taxonomy): Bacteria > Bacteroidota > Bacteroidia > Bacteroidales > Bacteroidaceae > HGM04593. The sequence goes on from CAZAIM010000054.1 coordinate 280, forward strand.
TTCAACCAGTTCTCATCTACGGCATTGACAGCATCGTTTGTTTTACTTCCGATATAACCATCAACTTTCAAATTATGCCCTTTTTTATTTAACCCTTCCTGCAAATATTTAATTGCTGTCAGAGGACCTGAATTTACTGAAAAATCATATACTAATTTCATTATGTCAGTATTATCTAATTTTCCAAAACCGTATATATCCCATTCTGCCTTGTACAATTTCACAGCATCTCCTTGTGTCAGTTTTTTAATATCATTGGTTTTTACACCGGCTTTTTTCTTATATGTATCAAGAAATCCTTTAGTAATACCCATATTCGTTTCACCACCCTTATCTTTAGGGTTATTCACATAACCACCTTCATAGCGTAGAAGCATAGGAAGTGTAGAATAAAATAAAGAATCGCTACGCAGTTTTTCTATTGAAACCATTTTATCCTTATAGTCTTCTACTGCATCAAGAAAATCTGTTCCGATTTCTCTTCTTGCAAACCCACCATTAGCATAATTCTCTATATAGTAATACTTTTGGGGATTTGTGCTCATATGCTGCACCGCTTGAACAGCCTTACTTTTCTTCCTCTCACGTACTAAGTCATAGATATTATCCGACTGATACTCTTCCAACATTTCCAAATCTTTGTCATTCATAATGTACTAAAGTTTAAGTTAATGAACGACACAAAATATACTACAAATATAACTCTTAAGTTACAATAATACCTTTTTTTGCTTATTTTTCAAAAGACAATATAATTTGAACCCACATTCCTTATGTCAATATCATCCCTACCAAACGGAGCGAAGAGAGAGAAGACCATATTACGTTGAATAATATAGCAGGAAGAGGTTTGCGATTGCAAACCTCTTCCTGCTATATACCTAAAACCCAGACTTTTCAGTTCTTACGTGCCACAACACCCTTTACGAAATCCATAATAACGGGCGAAGGATGAAGTACAGTACTCTGATACTGCGGTTCATATATTACACCTACATACCAGTCGTTTGCAGCAAACTCTACAATATCAACCAAGCCACTTTCAGGGTGGAAGCCTGTGCATGAAAGACCTGCGTTCTCCAACGCCTCGCGGTACTCGATATTGAGCTCATAACGGTGATAGTGACGTTCGGTCACACGCTCTGCACCATAGGCGCAGTATGCTTTTGAACCTTTTTCGATGACAGTGTCGTAACCGCCACGGCGCATTGTGCCGAACGGATTGCCAACACTCTTGAGGTCTTCCATAATATCAACAATCCTGTTTTTTGTCTGGTCGTTCATCTCGTAACTGTTTGCATCGGCAAGACCTATGATGTTGCGTGCAACTTCAATAGCCATAACCTGCATTCCAAGGCCTATGCCAAGGGTTATGAGGTTGTTCTCGCGGCAGTACCTTGCAGCAATGACCTTGCCCTCGAAACCACGCGGACCAACGCCCGGTCCAATGATATAGCCGTCCATACCCTTCAGCATCTGCTCTACGTTCGCCTCGGTAATCTTCTCGCTATTTATGAAGTGAGGCTTGATTTTGCAGTCGTTGTATGTACCGCACTGGCAAAGGCTCTCGTGTATACTCTTGTAAGCATCCTGAAGGTCGTATTTGCCAATGAGACCGATATTGATTATCTTCTTCGCATTATTGCGACGCTCGACGAATGAACGCCATGGCTTCATTTCGGGCGTTTCGCCAACCTCCTCACCAGTAAGGCGGAGGATTGCAGCATCGAGCCCCTGTTCCTGCATCTTGATAGGTACCTCGTAAATTGAAGGTACATCGAGACTCTGCACAACACAGTCGGGCAGGACATTGCAGAAACTTGCAACCTTCTTGCAAAGACCGACGCTCAGTTTATGCTCGGCACGCAGAACAAGACAGTCGGGCTGTATTCCAAGGCTCTGCAACTGCTTTACAGAGTGCTGCGTAGGCTTTGTCTTGAGTTCACCGGCAGCAGACAGGTAAGGAACATATGTCAGGTGCACGCAAACTGCACGACGACCAAGTTCCCACTTCAGTTGGCGAATGGCCTCGAGGAACGGAAGACCCTCGATGTCACCTACCGTACCGCCAATCTCGGTAATTACAAAGTCGAACTTCTCCTTTGTGCTGCCGCGCTTCATCTTGCGCTTTATCTCATCGGTGATATGAGGGATAACCTGTACGGTTTTTCCAAGATACTCGCCACGACGCTCCTTCTCTATAACCTCACTGTATATGCGGCCTGTTGTGAAGGTATTCCAGCGTGTTGTCTTTATATCGGTAAAACGCTCATAATGACCCAGGTCGAGGTCGGCCTCGTGACCGTCGATAGTGATATAGCACTCGCCGTGCTCCTGTGGGTTGAGAGTGCCCGGAGAGACATTGATGTATGGGTCGAACTTCTGTATTGTGACCTTGTATCCTCTCGCCTGCAAGAGCTTGCCAAGAGATGCCGAGATGATACCTTTTCCAAGTGATGATGCTACACCACCGGTGACGAAGATGAATTTTGTTTCAGCCATATGATTGGATTTTTACTATATCAAACAATTATTGTCCAAAACAAACCTCTTTGGACACGCAAAATTAATGCAAAGTATGCTCAATTCAAAAAAAAGTATAGATTTTTTATGAGCAAATTTTCATTATCGCGACTCACTGGTTAAAGCACCTGTTTCAGTTCCAGGTAGAGACGCTGCACGGGTAACCCCATAACGTTGAAATAGGAGCCCACGATGTTCGACATTCCTATGTATCCAATCCACTCCTGCGCGCCGTAGGAGCCGGCCTTGTCCATAGGCTTGTATTTGGCTATGTAGTACTCTATTTCATCATCGGCAAGGTGGGCAAATGTAACATCGGACTGCGCCACGAAGCTGCGCTGTTCCTCCTTGGTGGTTATGGTGACACCGGTGAAGACGGAATGTGTCTTGCCCGACATGTTATGGAGCATACGACGGGCATCATCCTCGTCGGCAGGCTTGCCAAGAGCAACGCCATCGAGCCACACAATGGTATCGGCGGTTATCACCAGTTCATCACTTGCCATCATGGAACGATAGGCATCGGCCTTCTTCTTCGATATATAAAGAGGTATGTCGCCACCCTGCAGCCTGGTAGGAAAAGATTCATCTACATCAGGCAGACGGCGTACCTCGAAGTCAATATCAAGGCCGGAAAGCAGTTCTCTGCGCCGCGGCGAAGCCGACGCAAGGATTATTCTATATTTCTTTAGGTTTTCGAGCATAAGAGTAACGAGGAGTATTAATTACACAAAACGGGCGTAACGCAGCAGATGCCTTTTCAGTGAACAAAATCACCAGCCAAAAGCATTGGCTTCATCCATCCACTTCCCCTGCGCACGCATCACTTGCTCAATGACATCGCGGCCACAGCCTTCGCCGCCACAAATTGGCGATATATATTTGGAGAGTTGCTTTATTTCCATGGCTGCATCGGCAGGACAAACGGGAAGCCCGCAGATTTGCATTACTTCGTAATCGGGGATATCGTCACCCATATAAAGAATTTCTTCGGGTTGAAGTTCATACATGAGCATCAGCTCTTCGAGACAATCCTTTTTTATGGATGCGCCAATGTATACATCCTTTATTCCAAGACCGTTGTAGCGCACTTTGACGGCTTCGGTGCGCGCACCTGTTATTATGGCAACGTGAAAACCTGCCTTAACGGCAAGCTGCAGGGCGTATCCGTCTTTGATGTTAACGGTACGCATTGGCTCACCGCTGGGATACATTGATATTGTCTCGCGGCTCAGCACTCCATCCACATCGAAGACAAGTGCCTTTATTTTCTTCAAGTCGTAGTTAATCATATTATTGTTCATTACGTTTCATTATATAATCGCTCATTTGGGAGTAGATGGCAGAGAGTTCGTCGGGAAGCATTGCCATGTGGGCATTCATTATATTGTGGTCGCCACGCTTGGCCGGGCCTGTCTGTGCTGCAAGGGGGTGCATATTGTGAACCTTGCGGGCTGCCTCGTCAATGAGAGGGAGCATTGAGTCGAATGGAAGGTTCTTTGAATGTAGGAGTTCGGCGACCATGCAATAGAGTGCATTGGGGAAGTTGCAGGCAAATACTGCCGCAACATGCAGAAAGGAACGCTGCTCGCTTGTGGCATAAACGACCTTGCTGCTCAATGACGATGCAAGAGAGTGCAGATAGGCTGTGTCGCTATCATCGTGCCCCTCAATGAAGATTGTGACATTGTCAAGCGGAACTACATTCTGCCTGCTCATTGTCTGCATTGGATAAAAGACACCGTAGTGGGCTGCACCGGCATCGTGCAGAGCCGACATCGGGACACTGCCGGCGGTGTGAAGGATTAGAGCCGAAGGATAAAGCTGCGCAACCCTCGCTGCAACTTCGCACAGTACACTGTCGATGACAGATATTATCACCACATCGGCTTCGGGCAATGCCGCCAGGTCGTCAGAGAAGGGAACCCCTACCCTGTTGCCAAGCAGCGATGCCGACTCGAGAGTACGGCTCCAGACTGCAACCGGCGTGTTGCCGCTCTTCTTCAGCGCAACGGCTACAGAGGTTGCCATGTTGCCTGCACCTATCAGGAGTATTCTTCTATTTTCCACCGTAACAGCCTATATGTACCTTTTCCCACTGCATTTTCTCCTCATCAAAGGGTTTTGTCTCACGCGCCTTGTGACCTATACCCACAATTGAGAGAACGGCGTATCCTTCGGGTATACCAAGGTGCTGCCTCACATTGGCATCGGCCGAAATACCTTCGGCATCGAAGCGATTGCGCACCTGTACCCAACAGCTGCCAAGCCCCAGTTCCTCGGCTGCAAGCTGAATAATTATTGTTGCAATGGAACAATCCTCAATCCACACATCGGTCTTCGCAGTGTCGGCTATGACCACTACCGCCATTGCCGCACCTTCGAGAAGTGCCGAACCGTGCTCCTTGCATTTTGACAATTTACCGAGTGTCTCTTTTTCCTCTACAAGAATGAACTCCCAGGGATTCACACGATGCCCCGACGGCGACATAAGAGCGGCCTTAAGCAGCGTACAAGCATTTTCCTCGCTCACAGGCTCACCAGTAAACAGACGTGTACTGCGCCTGTTCCTCAACAATTCAAGAAAATTATCCATAAAAGATTGGTTACAGAATTATATTGCGAAGATAAGACAATAACGCCTAAACTCGAAACAAGAAGCTGTTTAAATTTCCAAAAAGCGGAGAGTTTACAAAAAAAAGTAAAACTATCCCACTGCTATTTTGTTCTAAAATAAAAAAGCTATGGATGATGATTTGAAGGAGAGAGCACTGGAGTATCATTCTATGGGTAGGCCAGGAAAGATAGCGATAGAGACCACCAAGCCGTTTGACAAGCCCGAGGATTTGTCGCTTGCTTACACACCGGGAGTAGCCGCCGCTGCTACCGAGATAAGCAAGGAACGCTGGAAGGCCTACAGATATACAAACAAAAGCAATCTTGTTGCAGTAGTTTCGAACGGAAGTTCTGTTCTTGGAATAGGTAACATTGGTGCTATGGCCTCGAAGCCGGTTATGGAGGGCAAGGCAATGCTATTCAAGGTATATGCCGACATTGATGCCTTTGACATTGAGGTAGGTTACGGAGAGGCCGACAAGTTCATAGCGACCATACAGGGAATTTCTCCTACATTCGGGGGCATCAATCTCGAGGACATAAAGGCTCCCGAGTGTTTCTACATAGAAAAGCGGCTGCGCGAACTGCTTGACATTCCTGTCATGCACGATGACCAGCACGGCACAGCCGTAACCGTCGCAGCCGCACTGCTTAACGCGTGCGAACTTGCAGGCAAAGAGATTGGCAGCACAAGCATCGTCATGTGCGGTGCCGGTGCGGCGGCAATATCGACAGCGAGAATGCTCCGCACAATAGGTGTTGGGAAAAGCCAGATAACAATGACCGACAGCAAAGGTATCATAAACACCCGTCGCAACGGCTTGGATGCAATGAAACAGGAATTTGCCACAGAACGGGACATTTCAACACTGGAAGAGGCTATGAACGGTGCCGATATATTCATAGGGCTCTCGCGCGGCAACCTCATCGGAAAGAAAGAAATTGAATCCATGGCCGACAACGCAATAATATTTGCACTCGCAAACCCTGTTCCGGAGATTGGATATGACGATGCCAAAAGAATCCGCCCCGATGCAATAGTGGCAACCGGAAGAAGCGACGCGCCTAACCAGATAAACAATGTGCTTGCATTTCCATATCTTTTCCGTGGCGCGCTCGACACGCTTGCCACAACAATAAACGAAGAGATGAAGATAGCGGCAGCAGCGGCTATTGCATCGGTTGCAAAGGATGCTGTTCCGCAGGATATTAAGGAGAAGTATGGCAAGGAACTTTCATTCGGCAAGGATTACATACTGCCCAAGCCGGGCGACAAGAGAGTTCTGTGCAGGGTTTCTGCCGCAGTTGCAAGGGCGGCTATGGAAAGCGGTGTTGCAAGAAGAGAGATTGCATCGTTCGAAGAGTACTGCGACACACTGCTGCAGCGCGTAGATAACGGAAACTTCTTCAGCAGAGAGATGCTCAGGCACAGGAGCAGCAGACAACGCCACAATGGCAGCAGCCACATCTTACACGAGTTCTGAACAACAACATTGAAACTGTTTGAATCTATAGGTGAGCGGCTTCAGGGTCACCCTCAACATTCGGCTTCACCGGAAAGAATATTTTTAGCTTCATATATGACAGATAAGGAATTTTGTGAATTCATTGATGCTCTTGCACGCGACAGCAGGGATGCTCTGCCACCCTACAAAGAACTAGAAATGTTTGGCCTCGACCCGTTCGGGAGACCATTGAAGAGAGAGGCAAGGGAAAGATGCGAGAATTATTGGGAACTGGAAGAGGAATATGAATTCGATGAGACAGACGAGAGATACAGCATGCTTGCCATGGTTCTTAGGATGAACAACGACCGGAAGAAGTATTATGCCTGAGTTGCAGCAAGGAACCACACAAGAAGCCGGCCGGCAGCGGAATCTATGGGATTCCGAAACCTGACAATCTCCAAAAAAACAAGAAAAAATGAGTGAATAACGCTTTTGATTTGTTAACTTTGCAGTGTTTGCAAATATTATTAACAATAAGAATATGATACAAAGCTGGTTTGAGTGCAAAGTCACATATGAGCGTGCTGGAGAGAAAGGTTTGAACACCAAGGTCAATGAGGTTTATCTGGTACAGGGCTTTACCTTTACGGAGATTGAGAAACGGCTGACACAGGAGCTGCAGCCACAGGTAACAGGCGAGTTCAACATTCACAAGATGGAACGTACAAAGTACAACGAACTTGTCGACAGCCAGAGCGAGACTGCCGACAAATGGTTCAAGTGCAAGATTGTTATGGTAACCATTGATGAGGTTTCGGCAAAGGAGAAGAAGACATCGGTTGTAATTCTTGTAAAGGCCGAGGATGTGACAAATGCTGTCAAGAACCTCAACAAGCACATGGAGGACTCCATTATGGACTACACTCTCGCATCGGTAAACGAGAGTTCTATCGTGGACATTTTCCATTATGAAGGATAACCGTTTCATCGGGGATAGAATAAAGGCAATACGCGCCACCCTGCCCGAAGGGGTGACGCTTATTGCTGTTTCCAAGTATCACCCGGCCGAAGCCATCAGAGAAGCCTATGATGCCGGGCAAAGGGACTTTGGAGAAAGCAAGGCACAGGACCTGACCGTCAAGCGGCAGGCACTGCCCGACGATATTAAGTGGCACTTCATCGGCCACCTGCAAAGCAACAAGATAAAATATATAGCTCCATTCGTTCACCTAATCCACAGTATCGACAGTTACAGACTGCTCGCAGAAGTAAACAAACAGGGAGCAAAGATTGGCAGAAGGATTCCTTGCCTTCTGCAGATACACATTGCACGCGAGGAGAGCAAGTTCGGCTTTACGCCCGAAGAGTGTATGGCAATGCTCGATGCCGGCGAGTGGAGAGGACTTGAGAACATTGAGATACACGGTGTCATGTGTATGGCAAGCAACACCGACGACACAGAACAGATAAGGAGGGAGTTCATGGCCGTGAGCAGCCTTTTCAAGAAAATGAAGGAACGTTACTTCAAGAACGAGGAGAAGTTCTGCATTTTTTCGGCAGGAATGAGCGACGACCACCCTATTGCCATTGAATGTGGCAGCACGCACATCAGGATTGGGTCAAGCATCTTCTGCGAGTAGAGCGGGAAGATATTGGAAAATGTTTCTCACTTATGCCGCATATTGAGCACGGCTACATAGAGAAACGGGAGGGCGTATATCATTCCTTCAGCGTTCCCGACATCGAGAAGCGAGGTATATTGCAGACAAGGTACTAAACCCGAGGCAGGAATCATAGCCATAAGTGCAGGAACGGAAAGAGCGAAAAGGTCGCCTGCCGACACCACTACATCGGACATTGAACGGTAATTGCCATAGACAAAGCCATAGACGAGCGATACAAACAGCACTCCCGTAAAGAGAAGTATGAGCCATCCTTGCATCACCGGCGACAAGGAAAGTTCGCCGGTAACACCAAGAAGAAGATTCCACGGTGCAACAGTTGCAAAATAGAGCAACGCCGAATAGGACAGCAAGGCTGCAAGCGCAAAAAGTGAAGCACGTTTCTCATTCTTCGTCAGCCTGCCAGTGCGCATCAATCGCGAAAGCAGCCTCAATATTCCACTGCCACGCAACAGGCCGGCTATTGCTATAAGCATCAAAGCTGTGCCCCATGGTGCAGCATCAATAGACGGCAAGGCATTGCGGACAGCCCAACGGAGGCCTGGTGCGCTGAGCAACGAATTACCGTCAAAATTACTGTCCGAAACAAGCTGGAATATTCCGGCAAGCAACGATGCAAGCCACACAAGAGCCAAGGCTGCTGTGTAGATGAGTACAGGATAGTAACTTGCTCTTCTGTTATTCATCGGCTTCGAGATTGTCTACATCTATTATATGAAGTTCTATGGCACGCACAACCAGGCGTGTCACATTTATGCCGCGTTGTTCACTGTCGGTAAAGAGACGGGAGATAAGGTCGGCCTGCCGTTTTTCGAGTGACTTGACACCGAACGGCATACTTTTTAGCGACGATATCATCTCCTTGGTATATCCCAGAGCAAGATGTCGCAGGAAACACTCATCGTAGCGGTCAATCTCATACTGAATCAGTGACTTCTGGCGAAGGGTGTCGCGCGTTACATTCTCCTTGAAACGCGCTACAATCTTGTCGAGCACAGGCTGGTTGAAGACATTGCGCTTGCCTGCCATCACGTTGTAAATCTCATACTTGGTAAGAAGTTCGCCTGTCTTTAGCGTCACACCGTCGGCACCGGCTTCGAGCACATCGACCCACAGTTTTTCATTGAGCAGTTCCCCGGTGAATACAAGAACCTTCATTGCCGGATATACATTCTTCACCCTTGTGCATATTTCTACACCTACAGTAGTAGAGCCGCCAAGCCCCAGGTCGAGCAGCAGCAAGTCGGGTACCGCAGCCCCAAGAAGTGCATCGAGTTCACTTTCGTTGGATGCCACACCTATGATTTCGGCCTCGGGAATCTCCGTTCGAAAGATTTCCTCGGTGCCCTTGAGCTCGAGTTTCGCATCCTCGACTATTATAACTGTGAATTTCTTTTCCATATCAATATTGTTTTCGTTTCTATTTGGGAAGGGTGAAGATTATAGCTGTGCCCGAGACATCGGAGCGTGCTTCCATACGTGCTGCGTGCCGCCCTGTCATGTCCTCGTGGAGCCTTACGATTTCCTTTGCCACAAGATACTCCATTCCTGACAGCCCGCCGCCGGAAGAGAGATTATGTTTCGAAGGCGTAAAGAGTTCGGCCGCCTCTTCACTGGTTATTGTGTAGCGCGAATCGGAAAGTTCTATCTTTACCGTATTGCCGGCATCGATGGCACGCAGATGAATTCTGCCGGGTTTCCCAACCTTCAGTGCAGCATCGAGAAGCGACTCGAAGAGATATTCGGCAGCATCGGCATCTACATTTGCAACAGCATCGGTGTGCTCAACGGAAAGTTCTACGGGAATACCGCTCTTGCGTGTACGGCGAGACACAAACCTTTGTGCCGAGGCAAAGAGAGCATTGACACTGACTGCCGATATTGCATAGCTCATATCATCGAGTTCACGCTTGGCACAGTTGCTCAATATGCCGAATATCGAGTTGTAGTAATCCATCAGTTCGCGCATATCGCCAACCGCCGCCTTGCGTTCTTCGCAAGAAGCCATAGCCTTGCGCACAAGCTCGCGCACACGGCTCGGGTAGTATATTGTCTCGTGCTTTATGACAGAGAGACAATTGTCCATAACCATATTCTGCACATGCAGACGGTTCTCCTCATACTTCATACGCTCGGCATCCTCTTCAAGTTCCTCGAGAGCCATGTAGCTCCTTGCGACACGTTCAATTGAGTGATATGCCACCGATGCAGCATAGGCGGCCACCAGTTCCACCGCGACGACTTCGTTGTTGCTCAACGGACGGCCTGTAACAATCTCAAATGCCCCAACAGTGTGAGGGACACCATCGACAACAACTACAAGAGGGATTACACGCATCATCTGGTCCTCGGAGAGATAGGAACCGCCACGCTCTACGACTGCACTCAGATAGATGTCGCTCGCGTGCTCGGCCGACGGTGCGGCAGCAAACTGCCTTTCATCCTTTCCGGCAGTGCGCAGCATCATTGCAATACGTTTCGCTCGCATATTCTCCTGAAGACTGCCATAGACCTCATTTACCAGAGCTTCGAGAAGTTCTTTTGCCGTCCGACGCTCTGTACCTGCTGCCACGGCAAGCAAGCGGCGGTTAAGCTCTATCATCATACGTTCATTGCCACGCTCAATGACATTATGCCGCACATAAGATATTACATAGTAGAGCAGGATGATGAAGAGCAGGAAAGCGGAGAGCGCAATGACGGCTTCGTAGAGATTGACCTCCTTACGCACGCTCTCATACCGCTGGGCTATACCGGAACTCTCATGCACATTGGTGTAGAGGGTCGAGAATATGTAGTTGTTGTACCTGTAGAGATTCCATTTCTGCAATGCCAATGCAGCAACGGCTACCTCATTGCGTATGTAAAGGATATTATAATATATGTTGTCGATGGTTATGCTGTCTTGCCTGAAGAGGCCTTCGCTCCACCAGCGCAGTTCGGCACCGCCTTTCTCCATAGACAAGGTATCACTGCCGCCTGTGGTGCCGGTATAGTAGCTGTTGAGCAGGCTCAATGCCGAACGGGCGTGAGACAGGGCACTCTCATAATTGCCTTCGACATTGGCAAAATAGACCGAGTCGGCGCGTTCCCTGAACATGGGCTGGAGGGTTTCCGAAGCAAAGAGGGAGGAGGGCAACAGCACAGCAAGCACAGCAATGCAGCGCAGCACGCCCTTTGGCAGCCTGAAGGAGAAACGGCTGCCCTTTCCTTTGCTGCTCTCTATGTTCAAGGAACATACCGAGAACATCTTGTCGGTCTTGCGGTACTTGTCTATGATTCCCTTGCAGTTCATAAGGCCAAAGCCTCCACCCTTGCTCTTTGGCTGCAACAGTCCGTTGTCCTCGCCTATGCTTGCCGCATCGTATACCTTCTCGTTCAGAATACGGTCTATGTCGGCTTGTGAGATTCCAATACCGGTATCGGAGACAGCAACCTCTACATACCCATCGCCGCCGACAGCCTCAAGCGTAACGGTGCCACCTGGTGGAGTGAACTTCGAGGCATTGTCGACAAGGGTGTTTATCATAAAGAGAGTCAGTGCCTTGTCGGCCTTTACCGGCTCGCCGCCGGAGACGGTGAGTGTAATTCCATTGGACTTCAGGCGAACGGAACTTTTCTCAATTATCGAGAAGAGTTCAGCAAGGGAAAAATTCTCGATTTTGAGGTTCAGTTCTCCCTGTCTCATCTTTATCCATCGTTCAAGAATGAGATTCAAGTCATCGAGTTTCTCTGTCAGTTCGGCAACATATTTCAGTTTGCGTTCAGCATCATCGTCATTTTCTACAGTAGCAACAACACGCAATTCGTTTATTATGCGGTCTATATACGGGCGCATGCCTGTGACGGTGGAGAGAGATACACGCTTCAGCAGATTCTCGCGTTTGTGCTCGGCAAGATAGAGCGCGTAGGCACGTCGCTGCTCTTCGGCCCGTTCCTGCTCGTCGTTTATATTTGCAAGACGCATACCCTCTTCCACCGCAACTGCAACGTGTGGGACTATCATTGCAACAAGCGCGCGTTTCTCCTCGTTCATAGGCAAAGAGGATGCGACATAGAGTGTGTCGTCACCGGCTTTGTTCATATATATCAGCGGAAACTCGTAACGGTAGGGAAGTTCCTCGGGGAGTGCAGCCGGGAATGCCACAGCAAAATGCGTCTTGCCGCAAAGGTTTCCAAGGCTGTTGTCAAGGAGTTCCGATATGCAGGAACATAATTCCTCCTTGCCCGAAAGTTCCTGAGGCAAAGAGGACATCAAGAGCCTGCTGACCTCGGGCATACGTCTGAAGTCGGCTGCAGTCTCTCTTTGATAACGCATTCTGCGTCTGTGGTATGCAACCACAGCAGACACCACAACAGCCAGAGCCAATGCCGAGAGCACCGAGAGCCACTGCAAAGCCGGTATGCCGGCCTCGGCTATGGACAAGCGGCTCTCGATGAGTTTGTTGTCGCGGGTTGCCCTTAGAAGCTCCAGATAGGCATCGCGGTTCAATGTAGAGAGCCCTATATCGCCTATTCCTGCATAGGCGCAGCTTGCCTCGCGGCGCACACTCAATATACATTCCGGAATATCGTATACCCCGGGAGTTCCGCCTGCAACAAGAACCGAGTCGGCTGTTATATCGTCGAGAGACCTTGCATGAAGAGAGACGTTTGCAGGATAGAACGATTCATAGTAATCGTTTATCTCATAGACCGCTTCGCCGGCAAGCACCTTCAGAGCCTCTTCATACTCGCCACGCTGTGTGTGGCAAGAGGCCTTTACAGCTATAGCCTCTATTTTCATATAGTAGTCGCCATAGTCGGCAAAGTCATTTATAGCCTCATCTGCAAGATGGAGCGCGATATTCTCCCTGTCAACATTTCCGGGAACAAGCATCCCTATTTTCTCTGGGTCACTGCTGTTCCATTCATTGAGCAGCGTGCTGTCGCGCAGGGTGATTGCAAGCAGCAGTTTGTAATTGCCTTCAATCCAGGTGATATTCCTGCTCTTTGCATATCCGAGACCTGCCAGCAGAAGGTTGAGACGTGTCCTTGCATCACTTTCATTGTTGGCAATTATCATATTGGCATACACATTCAGTTCATCGTCGCTGCTGCCGGCAATGTTCTGCTTCAGGTATTGCAGCGTGCGCGCTCTCTCCCGGAACATTGCAAGATTCGAGAAATAGCACACAGAAACTATACCGAACTCTATTTTCGCTCTGTAGAAGCGCGACTTGTCGTTTTCGGCCAGATATTCAATATCCTCGTTCACACGCTTTATCCTTTCGAGAGCCGATGCACGGTAGTCGAAGAATTCCCTGTTCGCCGAAACCCTGTAGCTCAGTGTCATAAGCCCCACGTCGGCAACAAGCTTCTCTATCTCGCACAAGGAGTTGCCGATGACATATTCATACATTTCCCTTGCATAGAGATAATCCATTTTCATCAGTGCCGAATACCCTTTCGCATTATATGCGACCATCTCGGCTTCATTGTTTCCGGCGGCCGTATCGAGCAGGTTGACTGCAAGCGTGTCGATGATTGCAGAATTCCGGTAACGCATGGACGACAACGCTGTAGAGAGGGAATCGACGCTGCCGGAATGAGCACAACCGTTTCCATCTCCCCCGCAGCCTGCAAGGGAGAGTAATGCAAGAAGATATATGTAAAGCAGGGATGTGCGCATTTGACAAACAACAGGGAAAAGGATTCTGGAAAAGAGCCGTCAGAGCTTCAGTTCAAGCCCGGCAATGGAAAAGCCACGCAGTAGGTCGGCTACCGGCATACGCTTCTTGCCGGCAAGCTGCACATCGGCCAAAGAGACATAGCCACCGTCGACAGCGACCTTGACAAATGTCTTGCCGTCGGTAACAAGAGTTCCGTTCTCCTTACAATGGGCGCACTCCTCCTTTGCAACCTCATAGACCTTTATTACAACCTCCTTGCCGGCATTATCGACAAACTCGCACCAGGCAGCAGGATAAGGCGACATTCCTCGCACAAAATCATATATCTGCCCTACGTTCCTGCTCCAATCGATGCGACAAGTCTCGCGGAATATTTTCGGTGCAGGGCGCAGTTCACTCTCACGTGCATACATTGTATCCTGCGCCTGCGGCTTTATGTTGCCGTTTACTATTGCCTCAACGGTGCGCAGCACTGTATCGCCTCCCTGAAGCATCAGCTTGTCGTGGAGCGTGCCTGCCGTGTCGTTCTCGTCAATAGCTACAACATCGCGGAAAATTATGTCGCCGGTGTCTATCTCGTGCTTTAGGAAGAATGTTGTCACACCGCTCTCCTTGTCGCCATTGATAATAGCCCAGTTTATGGGTGCGGCACCTCGGTACTGGGGCAACAGCGATGCGTGCAGATTGAACGTGCCCAAACGGGGCATATTCCATACAGCCTCGGGAAGCATACGGAATGCAACCACTATCTGCAAATCGGCGGCCCACTCGCGCAGCGCGTTCTGGAAGGAAACATCCTTGAGCGATTCGGGTTGCAGAACCGGTAGGTTCTCGGCAACAGCATACTGCTTTACAGGGCTCATAAGCAACTGGTTGCCACGCTTGCTGATTATTTTGTCGGGCATCGTAACAACACCCACTATCTCGTAGTCGCAAGCCGCATTCGCACGCTGATTCTCAACAAGGCGACGCAATGGCTCCACGGCAAAATCGGGAGTACCAAGATATACTATTCTTAATTTTTCCATAAATATATAACAAAAGAAGCGGTTTTTATTTGTTTTTGTGCGTGCGAACAACCGACACGCTTACTCAATTTGAAACAGGGCGCACACTGAGACCGTAGTTGCGGTAGTAGTGGCCCCAGTAGTAGTCACCGTCGCCGAAGCCCAAGTCGTACGCGCCGTAGCAATAGCCGCCGTCCCACGAACTCGACCAGTAGAGACCGTTCGACCCTCTGTTGCCCAACTCCGCACCGTCGCGGTAGCCCGCAGCAGGCAGGAAGATGCTGTTGCCATTAGGGCCGGTAACCTTGTGACCATAAACACCGTTTAGTGTTGTCCACTGCCAAATGCATTTATCGTTCAATTCTTTTATTTCATCTATTGTGGGCATTCTCCAACTGCCACCCCATTTTACGTGGGCAACGTCATCGGAAGGCTCAAGAACGGTCTTGTTATCTACAGTACCATATCCACTATCTGTACAATATTTGGTCATTGAATCATAAGTGCCTTTGCACCACTTGTAGGTACTCCAATCATAATTGCTCTTTGTCGATGTCTCACCCCAAGCGTAGTAGCCGCCGTACTCTTCGGGGGAAGTTGCGCCTACATTGCAAGTTGCCCATTTGATGCCGCTGGGAAGACCAAGGTCGACGTATTCATGTCCATTGATGGTGCTGATAGAAGGTTGCTCTACAGTTTCTTCACTACCACCGCCAAACATAAATATTGCTCCGATACCTAAAACAACAAGACACAGCAATAGAGCTGCAATTAACGGCAACTTACTTTTTCTCTTAGCAGGAGTTGCTTTATTCTCTTTTTCATTGGAAGAAGAACGGACTTCATCGTGGGGTGTCTCTTTTGAGCTACCGGGTGCTATGGTTTCATCATCGGCAGCGGAAAC
>CAZAIM010000055.1:0-15845 GCA_964485215.1 uncultured Bacteroidaceae bacterium
TAGTGACTGAGGAGTAGGAATGTACCTAAGATTTCTTATATCGAATTCACGTTAAATAATCTTATTTGAGACCTGAACAGTTTCTTATCTTGCGTAGTTGATTGCACGTGTCTCGCGGATGACGGTTATCTTTACTTGTCCCGGGTAGGTCATCTCGTCCTGAATCTTCTTTGCAATCTCGCCCGACAGCAGTTCGGTCTGCTTGTCGTCAATCTTGTCGGCTCCTACAATGACACGCAATTCGCGTCCTGCCTGTATTGCATAGGTCTTTGTTACACCTGGGTATGACATTGCCAGCTGCTCAAGGTCGTGCAAGCGTTTTATGTATGCCTCAACAATTTCGCGGCGTGCTCCGGGGCGTGCTCCGGAAATGGCATCGCACACCTGCACGATAGGAGCTATAAGGCTTGTCATCTCCACTTCGTCGTGGTGAGCACCGATGGCATTGCATATATCGGCTTTCTCCTTGTACTTTTCGGCAATCTTCATACCGTACTCTGCATGTGGCAGTTCGGTCTCCTCATCGGGTACCTTACCTATGTCGTGCAGCAATCCGGCACGTTTTGCCTTCTTCGGGTTCAAGCCAAGTTCCGCTGCCATAACTGCGCAGAGGTTTGCGGTCTCGCGTGCGTGCTGTAAGAGGTTCTGCCCGTATGATGAACGGTACTTCATCTTGCCTATGATGCGTATGAGCTCGGGGTGCATGCCGTGGATTCCAAGGTCTATGGTAGTGCGCTTTCCGGTCTCGATGATTTCTTCCTCTATCTGTTTCTTTACTTTTGCTACAACCTCCTCGATGCGTGCGGGGTGTATGCGTCCGTCGGCAACGAGCTGGTGCAGTGCAAGGCGTGCGATTTCCCTGCGGACAGGGTCGAACGCGCTGAGCACAATGGCTTCGGGGGTGTCGTCGACAACAATCTCCACGCCTGTGGCTGCCTCGAGAGCGCGTATGTTGCGGCCTTCGCGACCGATGATACGGCCTTTCATCTCGTCGTTGTCGATGTGGAATACCGTTACGGAGTTCTCAATGGCGGTTTCAGTGGCAACGCGCTGTATTGTCTGTATCACAATTTTCTTGGCTTCCTTGTTGGCTGTCATCTTGGCATCGTCGATGATGTCGTTGATGTATGATGCAGCCTCGCTCTTTGCTTCTTCCTTAAGTGACTCGACAAGGCGGTCCTTGGCCTCCTCGGCCGAAAGGCCGCTGATGGTCTCGAGCTTCTCGCGCTCCTGTGCGTGCAGTTTGTCAAGTTCCTCCTGCTTGCGCTCAAGAACTACTTTCTGCGCATCGAGGTTGTCCTTGAAGTTCTCCAGTTCGTTCTTGCGACGCTGTATGTCCTCGTTGCGTTGATTCAGCTGAACTTCGCGCTGCTTTATGTGGTGCTCGGCCTGCTGAATCTTGTTGCTTCGCTGTGCAATCTCCTTTTCGAGTTCTGCCTTCTTGTTCAGGAATTTTTCCTTGACTTCAAGCAACTTGTTCTTCTTAATTACTTCGGCCTCCTTGCGTGCATCGTCGATAATGCGCTGGCGTTTGGCCTTCAACCCGAACTTGTTTATTAAATATTGGCTAATGAAGCCTACCAGAAGGCCTGCTGCCAATCCAATGATTAATGTTGTAAAGTCCATAATATGTTTAATTTATATATAATAAAACGCACCGCAGTATTTAAGCCTTGCACCGTTTGTGCAGGGTTTCTTTTAAATACGGCAATGCGTGAAACTGCTATGTTGCGAGGGTCACTTCTTCTCCTTGAGCGCGTTGTCTACAAGGCGTGCAAGCTCGTTTATCTTTTGCATCACTTCGGCTGAACCGGCTTCGCTGTTGCCTTTTACCGAGTTGAATGCAATGTCCAAAGCTGTCATTGTGATGACCCTGACACCTCCTTCGTCCGAAAAGAGCTCTTTATATACCGACAGCCTTTCGTTTACGAGCCTTGCTGCTTGCCTGTAATAAGGCTCTTCGCTCGCCTTTATGGTGAGCGGATACGAAGTGCTGTCTATTATAAGGTTTATTCCCAATTCTCTATCTTCCATTTTGCAGGTCTACTGTTGGCTATTTCTTCAGCGATTCTATGCAACGGTCGATTTCACGCACCAGCCTCGATATTCTCTCCTTGGCTTCGTCAACGCTTTCGCTTGTGAGAGAGAGCATTCTGGCCTGTTTAAGGTCGTTGTAGTTCTTTTCGAGCGACATGCAGCGCATCTGCAGTTCGGCCAAGGTATTCTCCTTCTCCTCGATTCTGCGCGACAACTCCCTGTTCTGCTCCTCCTTCTGCCTGTATTCGTGCAGAAGACGGTGAAGCTTCTCTTCGAAGTTGTCCAATGCTATTCTGTCGTTCTCGGTCATAATACAACAATCGGTTTGCAAAAATACCGGCTTTTGCAGCGAGTATATGGTCTATTTGCAATTTATCGCAAATATAGGAGAAATTTTCGTAGAATGTGAAAAGATTGTCGCTTTTTTTGCATCCTTGGGCTAAGTTTTTTTATTTTGCTCAGCCTCCCTCTCTCCGTGCTTTGCTGGTTCGGGAGCTGCTTTAATCCGTTCCGCCTGATTATTTATGACAAAAAGGCGGAACATGCAGCTACTAAAAAACTTTTGTTAGAAATTAAAGTTGTTTTTAAATATCTTCTTGCCTTTTATAATGTATATGCCGGGTTTGGAGACTGTTTCGGTCTTGCGTCCGTTAAGGTCGTATATGCAGTTTCCGGACGACTGTTCCTGGGCTGTACTCTCAATGCCTGTTGGTGTGCTCGCTTCGAAATTTGCGGTGAGTGTCATCGCTTCTCTTGCAACTGTCGTGTACACAGGCTCTGTGCTGACTGTTTCGTTGCCATTGATCCAGCACTTGAATGTGTAGCCGTTGTCAGCGATGGCTTCGAATATGATTCTGCTCCCGAGTGCGATGGTCTGCTTCTGCTCGCCATATATGCTTGCTCTTCCTCCTGCGGTGGCTGCGGCTTCAATCGTAACATTCAGGTCGGTCTCTTCGGTAACGAAGTTGACGTAGAACACGGCATCGGTGTTGGCTGTGAATTCGTAAGGGTTCTCATTGGTGAATATTGTTCCCTTGCCGCTTGCAATGGTGTTGCCTGTAGACCAGTATGCAAATTTCTTTCCCGACCCCTCTAAGGCTGAGGCGCGAATGAAGACGGTGCTGCCCTTGGCTACCTCCAGTTTCCTGTCTGTGCCGTTGCCTATATAGGCATATCCTCCGCTGCCCTTGACTTCGATGGTTACGGTGCCTGTATTCTCCTCGAAAACAGCGGTGTAGGTCCTGTCGCTCTGTGCTGTTGTGTTGAAGAACGGCTCGGTGCTGACAACTTCAGTGCCGGCTCTCCACTCGACGAATATATATCCCTCATCCGGTGTTGCCATTAACGAGATTTGTGTGCCTGCCGCAACGGTGATTTCGTCTTTGCCGTTTACGGTAGCTGTTCCTCCTGAAGTCGATTCGGCCTTTATGGTAACTTCTTCGGGGGTGACGGGGGCATTGCTTTCTTCGAAATGCGCGATATACTCGGCGTCTGCCGTGACGGTTATTTCGCAGGTGTTGCTTTTGCTTGTTTCCTCACCGTTCAGAGTCCATCGTACAAAGGAGTAGCCTTCGTTTGGCATTGCTTCCAGTGTCGCTTTAGTCCCTTCGGTTGCCGTTATGCTGCTCTCGCCGTTCACTGTAGCTGTGCCGGCACTGATGTCGTTTACGCTCACACCTACGGTGTATGAGACGACATCGGGCTTTAGCATGAAGTATGCTCTGTGCGATTTTGAGTAGTCGCTGTATGCGTCGGGTTTCATTTCGTCGAGCTTGAACCAGCCGTTGCCTTGGCCGTTCCAACCCCAGTTGAAATGAAAGTAGCCCTTGTCGGTGTAACCGTCGAGGATGAAGATATGGCGGCCTCCGCTTGTCGTTATGGAAGAGTAGGGAATTGGGCATCCTGCGTCAAGGCTCTGCTTTATGTACTCTATCCATAGTTCATCGTTTGCTACGACATCCCTTACTGTGCCGTACTGTGCATCCTGAAGGTTGGGCGATTCGCTCCTGTACTTGAACACGTTTACAAGCTTGGCTGCCCCTTCGCCTCCAGAACCCGATTGGGTGCTGCCTGTTCCGTAATCAACACCGTAGGCCCAGCCAAGGTCGCGCATAAGTGTCGCTACCGCGTTGGCTTCGGCATCGCTGTATGTTCCGCTGTAGCTGCCGAGCATGTTGTCCCAGTCATATTCATGCCCCAAGACGAAACTTTCGCCGGTTCCGGAGTGATAGACTTTCTTCTCATTGGCTTTTGCCGGCCATTTATGATAGTTCATGAGAATGGCGTATGCAGTGGGCACGCATCCTGTCTTTGCCTGGGCTCCGCTGCTTGTGAAGCATAGTTGGTTGTAGGGCGTATTCTGTCCCCAAGCGGCAGTCTCAAGGTATACGACGATATTTCCGTATTCTTCGGCTGTGACACCGGCTTTCGCTGCTGTTTCCTCCTGTGCTTTTGCGGTGGAGCATATTGACAATACTGTGGCAATGAGTGCCGATAGCAGATACATTCTTTTCATAACCATATCTTTTTATAGAATTCTACTTTTTTCTCTATTGCAAGAGGGTAGGCGCGTGAACTTGAAGGCATGCGCCACAGGCTGAATCTTCTGTTGCCTGCAAAAATCTCGCTTGAACCTCCAATGGCCGGTTCCTTGCATCCGAAGATTTCAACAATTACGTCTGTTGCTTTCTGGCCGGTGGTGACTATTGAGGTGCACTGCGGCAACTGCGCAAGAAGCGCGTATATATCGGTGGGTGTAACAACCTCAAGGAACTTGTCCGATGCGTTCTCCTTCAATCGTATCACCTCGCATGCGGTGTCGTAGAGGGCTATCCCTTTCTCCTTGCAGAATGCTATGGTCTTCTCCTTGTCGAACCGTTTCTCACCTTTGATTTCGAAATGATGCCTGTCGTTGTAGAACAAAAGTCCCATAATGCGCCACATGTCGTTTATCCAGTTGGGGTAGAAGAATTCCATGGACCAGCGTGCCCGTGGCGGTGGAAAGCTGCCAAGCATGAGAATCCTGGCATTCTCGGGCAGGAAGGGTTCAAGAGGGTGTTTTTCGGGGAGCATCTCTTTTGTATGATAAAAAGGGGTTTGCCAAAAAGCCTGCCCCTCATTATTGTTACTTCTTGTCCATATCCTCGGCTTGTGGACGTGGTTCTTTCTTTGCCAGTGATACAATCTTGTATACATACTCTGTAATCCACGCCTGTGAATATCCGAGTTTCTCCTTGTACTGGCGCACGGCATATACTGTGCGGAACGTAGCCTCATCCTTCCACTTGTTCTTGGTGAGAATGTCGTTGATGATTTTCTCTGTCATTCCGTGGAGCATCTTGCGCATGAAGCCCGGCACGCGGAACTTCCATTTCATTAGGTTGCCAACAAGCATCATCAGGTCGTTGTTGAAACCCTGGAATGCGAACAGGTAGGGCTGCACATCCTGCACTTTCTTGCAGTTCTTCTTGATAGAGGTGTCTATCTCCTTGAAGAAGTTCTCGTCCATACCGTATATCTGCTCAATCATCTTCTTGCACCTGCTGCGCTCGCCGACTCCAAGCTTGTTGTTCAGTGTCGGGACTTTCAATGTGCGCTTGAAGGTTGCAAGGTCGGGCAGCATACCTATGTTGGTTATGCCCAGGTTCGCGGCAAGGACAGACTGGTAATACACTCGTATGAGTGTCATGAAGTCCTCCATGCCTCCAATGCGCTCGGCAGGCTTTTTCTTCTTGAAAAAACTAAACAATCCCATTTTTCGTTACTTTTTATTCTTTCTTTCGTTTCTTAGTCTGTTTCTCTCTTCCTCCATCTTCCTCTGCTGTTCCTGGAGTGCTTCGAGACGTGCCATCATGCTGCTCTTCTTGGCAGGAGTGTTCCTGTTGCTCTCGGCATAGGCCTCCATCTTGCTAAGGAGCTCATTCTCTTTCACTGTTCTTCTCAGGTATATGTAGATGAATACGCTGATGAGTGTAGAAAGGAAGTAGTAGAAGTTCAATCCCGAAGAGTAGTCGTTGAAGATGAAGAAGAACATCACCGGCATGAGGTACATCATCCAGCGCATGATGCTCTGCTGCTTCTCCATATCGGGGTTGCCCATATTGGGCTGCATCTTGCTTGTGTAGTATGTGTTAAGTATCTGTGTGACACAGAACAGCAGGCAGAAGAGGCTCAAGTGGTCGCCAAGCAGCGGTATCGGGTTGTCCCAGCTAATGACAGCGTCAAAGGCTGAAAGGTCATCGGCCCAAAGGAAACTCTGCTGGCGAAGCGCAATTGCGTTTGGTACAAAGTTGAAGAGGGCGATGAACACGGGCATCTGTATGAGCATCGGCAAACAACCGCCCATGGGGCTTGCTCCGTACTTTGAGTAGAGACCCATAATCTCCTGCTGCTTTCTCATGGCATCCTCCTTCTTGGGGTATTTCGCGCTTATCTCGTCAATCTTTGGCTTCAATGCACGCATCTTTGCCGAAGATATGTAGGATTTCTTTGTGAAGGGGTAGACAATCATTTTCACTATGATTGTAAGGAGTATAAGCACAATACCCATGTTGAGACCCAGGCTTGAGAGCGCGTCGAACAGGTACATTATGAAGTAGCGGTTTATCCAGCGTACTATAGGCCAGCCGAAGTATATGATTTCTTCCAGCTCTAAGTCGTTGTCGCTGTTTATGGCAAGTGCATTGCTCTCCTGCAATGTGCCGAATTGGTTGGGGCCGAAATAGAACTGCAACCCGGTTTCTCTGCTCCCTGTGGGGTCGAAATAGGTGGTCATGCTGGAATTGCACCACTTCTGGAGGCCTTCTCCCTTGTTTATTATCTGCGATTTGAGACTGACATCGTTGAACTCATCGCCTGCGATTAAAATGCAGGAGAAGAACTGGTTCTTGTATGCAATCCAGCTCATTGGAATCTGGAAATTCTCGCTTGCGTTGCTTATTTCGCTCAAATAGTCGGAGCCATCATCTACCGGCTTGTAGGTGATGTTGCTGTATCTCTTTTCGAAATCGTATCCGGGCTCTTGCTGGCGCAGGAACTGGTCCCATTCTATGCCAAGTTCCTCTCTGTCGCTGAGCAGGCTCTCCATGTTGTGTGCCTTGATGAAGAGGTTCACCATGTGGCTGTTCCCGTTCAGCTCATACTTGAAGTCGATATATCTATCCTGACCGAAATCGAGACGCAGAACGGCAGTGCTGTCTGTGACCTCCTGTTTCGTGAAGTAGCAATCCTTGCTGTTTACATCCTCCTTGCTGCTCAGACGGAACTTGTAGTTCTGTCTGTTCGGGCCGTCTTTTGCCACGTTCTGCTCATTCTTGTTGATTTTGTCAGTTCTGTCGAACAGTACAAGGTTGTTATTGCTCTGGTCCTTGTGCTCCTTGAGCGTGGCTGCTGTCATGCGGCCACCGAGTGTCGAAAGCTTTATCTCTATGCTTTCATTGGAGAGCGTTATCTCTTCTTCAGTTCCATTGTAGACATTGTAGAGAATGCTGGTAGTGTCGTTCTTCTGCTTGTTGAACTCTTCCTGTGCCTTCAGGCTCTCTTCCTTTTCCTTCTTTTTCCTCTCATTCTCGAGCTTTGCAACCTCCTGACGATGTTCCTGCTGAGCCTTTAATTCTTCGGGGCTTGGCTGGTTCATTATAAAGAACCCGATGATGACAACGCCAATGAGTACATATGCAAGAATACTTCTTTTGTTCATTTCGTTATGTCTAAATATTGTTTTTGTTTGTAAATCCTGTAAAAAACACTTATGCAATATGCAAATTGTGCGCAAAGATAGCAAAAATAAAGATATAAAGTACCGCTTGTCGAATAAAATTGAATGTGCAGCTGCTGTAACTGCTGTTTTTTATTTTATAACTGATTAAAAAATGTTATCTTTGCGCCGGAAAAAGAAACTATTGAAAACACAGATATAAAGATAAAATATGAGAACAAAACTATCTATCTCATTGCTGTTGACGTTTGTTGCGGCTGCGGCATTGGCGCAGAATCTCTCTTCGGTCTATCAGTATTACAATGACGGCATTGACAGGCTGGTTGCCGAGGCAAAGAGCATTTCGGACGATGTTGCAGAAGAGAAGAGCAATCATGTGTACTCCAGGCTTTTTTCGGAACCGGTGCTCTATTCATCGTTGGTGAACAGGGTCATAGACGACAGCGAGGTGTGTGGCGATGCGGCCGATGTCGACGATGCACCGCTATCTATGGATGAAAAGCGTGCTGCCGTAATTGATAAGGTGATGCTCGGGGTCTACAGTACGGCACCGGGGAGCGTGAAGATGACTGAGCAGGAACTGCGTAGCGAAAAAAGTGTGTCGCAGTACAAGCCGGTGATGAGTTCGCTGCCGCTTGATATAAAGGATATTGCAATGCCCGAGAATGTTGAGGGCGGTATGAAAACGACTGTGGTGAAGCCCAATTACTGGAAACTGTCGGGCAAGGTTGCTCTGAAGTTCACACAGAACTATATTTCGGGCAACTGGTTCCAGGGTGGTGAGAGCAACAAAACTATGCTTGGCGAGATTGATATCGACCTGAACTATGACGACAAGGACCGCATAACGTTCAAGAACCATTTTGACATTGACCTGGGATTTGCAACTACAAAGGCCGACACTCTGCACAGTTTCAAGACAAACACCGACCGTCTGCGCATAGAGTCGACTTTCGGTTACAAGATTGTAAAGAATCTTGATGTTGCAGCAAAAATGAAGCTCGAGACCCAGTCTTTGCCCAACTATCCGGTCAACAACCCCGACTTCGTGTCAAATTTCATGGCTCCTTTCGATGCAAACTTCTCGCTTGGTTTCAATTATAAGCCCAGTTGGGAGAAGTTCAAGCTGGAGGTGTTCTGTGCGCCCCTTTCGGCATACAACTACAAGTTTGTGCGCTACGGCGACCTGGCTCAGCGTTACGGTATACGTGAGGGACGTCATCACAAGGAGGACTTCGGTACACAGATTGTTGTGACTGTTCCGACAGTAAGAATATTCAAGATTGTCGACTTCTGGTCACGTGCCGAGTACTATACCAACTACTCACGTGCATTCTTTCAGCTCGAAACAAAGTTCGACGTGATGCTGAACAAGTATTTCTCGGCATCGTTAATGTTCCATACACGTTTCGATGATAGTGCCCCAGGCCTTTATGATGATGAATACGGCTATTGGCAGATAAAGGAGTTCATGACCCTTGGTGTCACTTATGCCTGGTAAACAGCTTGAATAAACAGTTCTTGACCTATGGACTACAGCTCAATATTTCCCGTAACCAATCCCACATGGATTTTTCTGGGTGTGCTGTGCATTGTTCTCTTTGCACCGTTGCTTTTCAACAAGTTGCGTATGCCACACATTATCGGTATGATATTGGCTGGTCTTCTCATAGGCCCTCATGGACTGAATATTCTTGTCCGCGACGACAGCTTTGAGCTCTTCGGCAAGGTGGGGCTCTATTATATAATGTTCCTTGCCAGCCTTGAGATAAATATGCAGGAGATGAAACAGGCTCGGGGCGGTGCGCTGATGCTTGGCCTTGCGGTTTTTGCAATACCTATAGCCATTGGTATGTTTACAAACCTCTTCATCCTTGACTATGGTCTCATTGCTTCGGTGCTGCTGGCCAGTATGTATGCATCGTACACTCTTATCTCGTACCCTATTGTGGCACGTTATGGTTTGTCGAGGCTCAGGTGTGTGAACTTTGTGGTAGGGGGAACGATAATCACGGATACCCTTACGCTGTTTGTCCTTGCCGTTGTCGCAGGTATCTCTACGGGTGAAGCCAGTATCTGGATGGTGCTTTTTATGCTTGTGAAGCTCCTGGCAATAGTAGGCGTAATCATTTACTTCTTTCCGCGCATCGCACGTTATTTCTTCCGTACATACAACGACAGTGTCATACAGTACATTTTTGTGCTTGCAATGCTCTTCTTGGGTGCCGGTCTTATGGAACTTGCCGGAATGGAAGGTATACTTGGTGCTTTTATCACCGGCCTTGTACTGAACCGCTTGATTCCGCACTCCTCACCGCTCATGCGTCGCATTGATTTTGTGGGCAATGCTATATTCATCCCCTATTTCCTCATAGGTGTGGGTATGATGATAGATATCGGTGTGCTCTTCAATGGCGGTGATTCGCTGCTTGTTGCCGTGGTGATGGTGGTGACGGCTCTTACCGGAAAATGGCTTGCGTCTTTCTTGGTGGCAAAATCGTACAGGATGTCATCGGGTGAACGCAATCTTATGTTCGGACTCAGCACTTCGCAGGCAGCCGCAACACTTGCAGCAGCCATCGTGGGTCACAAAATCGGTCTGCTCAACGAGGATGTCCTCAATGGAACCATTCTGCTTATTCTTGTAACCTGTATCGTCAGTTCCATCGTTGCCGACAGGGCATCACGCAACTTGGTTGTCGCGGCCAATACTCTTGCTTCGCCCACACCGCTTGATTCGAAAAAGACACTCCTTGCACTTGCTAACCCGGCTATGGTGGAGAGGCTTATGGACCTCGCTCTGCTTATGCGTAAGGAGAATAGCAAAATCCCCCTTTCGGCTATAACTGTAGTCCTCGATGAGGATAAGGAACTGCGCGGCCGTGGAGCAAAGCTTCTTGATTCGGCTGCCAATTTTGCAGCGTCGGCCGGTGTGCCTCTGCTCACTAAGGTGCGTCTTACGACCAACCTTGCGCATGGAATCATACACGAGGTGAAGGAGAATGATTACCGCGAACTAATCCTCGGTTTCCACAAGAAGGAGACTGCCAATGACAGTTTCCTCGGCAATGTGCTGCCCGAAGTTCTCAATGCTCTGAACTGTCAGGTTGTTATGGCTCGGATAAACATTCCCTTGAATACGGTACGCTGCATACATATAACGTTCCCGGCCAAGGCCGAATACGAGGCTGGTTTCTCCTATTGGGTAGAGGAGACTGCACGAATGGCTGGTGGCTTGGGCTGCCGCATCATGTATCATGGCCATCCCGACACGATGGACAAGATTGGCAGAATACTGAAGGGGCTCTCGCCTGTCAATGCGCAGTTTATGCCTACCGACGGTGGCAACGACCTCAAACGCCTTTCAAAGGTAATACACGACGACCATCTGCTCATTGTTGTGAGTGCCCGTCGCGGTTCAATTTCCTTCCGTCCATCGCTCGACCACGTTTTCGTGCAACTGCAACGCGACTATCAGAACACCAGCGTTTTGCTTATCTATCCTAACGGTTACAATATCGAGGGTGGCGAGACGCATTGATGAAGAGTACATAGCACAGAGCAAATCCTACGGCTTTCTCAATTTCTACTTGAATTCCAGCACTCCGCCGTTCATAATATCCTTGTGCTGTATTGTTGTACCTTCCAGTTTGTTGCCGTTGAGATAGGCTTTCAGAGCGTTCTTTTTTTGAGTTTTCTCGCTTTGCTCGGAATTGTATTGAACGGTAAAAGTCTTGCCGTTGGCAAGGTGTAGCTTCATCTCCTCGAAAAGCGGTGCTCCAAGCTCATACTCACCACCGCAAGGGTCAATAGGGTAGAGCCCCATTGCGCTCATAACGTACCAGGCCGACATCTGTCCGCAATCCTCGTTGCCGCACAGTCCGTCGGGGCTGTTACGGTATAGTTCGTGCATGACCTTGCGCGCATAGTGCTGTGTCTTTTCGGGCTTGCCAATGCGGTTGAACAGGTATATAACATGGTGGCTCGGCTCGTTGCCATGGGCGTATTGCCCAATCATTCCGGTGCTGAAGATTGGAAGGTCTGCATTTTGGGCAGGCGAATATGTGAACATGCTGTCGAGCTTTGCTGCGAACCTCTCCTTGCCTAGAAGGGCAATGAGGTTGTCGATATCATGCTGCACGCTCCACATGTAGTGCCATGCATTGCTCTCGCAAATGTGTGGGGTGTATTCGTCGGGGCTGAATCCGGGCTGGAACTCGCCATTGCTCTTGCGTGGCTGCATGAAGGTCGTCGCAGGGTTATATACGTTTCTCCAGTTCTTTGCGCGGCGGTAGAATATCTCTGCGATGCTGTCATGTCCCATAGCCTCTGCCATGCGTGCAATGCAATGGTCGTCATACGCATATTCAAGCGTGCGCGACATTGCCCAGTTGTCGTTGTTGTAAGGGTCTCTTATATCGTACGGAACGTATCCTTTCTCCTTGTACAGCCCTATACCACGGTATTCGTCGCAGTTGGCAGTGGCGATGCATGCTTTCAGAGCCTTTTCAGCATCGAAGCCCCCGATGCCTTTTAGGTATGCATCGGCAATGACCGGTACGGAGTGGTAGCCAATCATCATGTCAGTCTCGCCTCCCCACATGTTCCACACTGGCAAGCGGCCATGTTCTTCGTGGAAAGCAATGAATGAATTTATCATGTCGGGTACACGCTCCGATGCAATATATGTATATAAAGGATGTGCTGCGCGGAATGTGTCCCACAGCGAGAATGTCGAGTAGTTCTTCCAGCCGTTGGCTTTGTGGTTCTTGCCATCGGCACCACGGTAAAGTCCGTCGGCATCGCTGTAGAGGGTAGGGGCTATCATAGTGCGGTATAGTGCGGTATAGAAGCAAATCCGTTCATCTTCCGTTCCGCCCTTTATCTCTATTTGCGCCAGCCGGTTGTTCCAATCCTCTTGTGTCGCACTGCGGTAAATGTCGAAATCGTTGTGCGGTGCTTCGGCTGCAAGGTTCCTTGCAGCTCCTTCAAGCCCCGTTCCCGAAATGGCTGTTATTACTGTAAGTTCTCTGTTTGCATCGGGCAGGAATTCAAAACGTATTGTTCCGACAATTCTCTTCATATTTGTGCCGTCGGGTATGAAAGTGCTGTCGCATTGCATTTCCACGATTGGACGCGAAAAACGTGTGCGGAAAAATACCTGCTGTCCGCGTGCCCAGCCATTGGAGTATCGATACCCCTCAACGGTGCAGCTGTCAACCTGTGCAATATATGTGTCAGTCGTAGCGTCCCAATTGGTAGCTTTGCCAAGATTCAGCAGCACCGTAGCATTGTCTGTAGGGTAGGTGTAACGTTGCACTCCGCAGCGTTCAGTGGCTGTCAGTTCCACACCTATGCCATAACTCTCGAGGTGTACGCGGTAATATCCGGCCTCGCACTCCTCACGTTCGTGGGTAAACATCGAGTGTATGCCGAGTGGTGCTTCTGCTTCGCGCAAAGGAAAGGTTACCGGCAGAAAACTTATGTCGTAGAGGTCGCCAGCCCCTGTTCCCGACAGGTGTGTGTGGCTGAACCCGGCGATTGTGCTGTCGGGGTAGAAGTATCCTGCAATCCAGTCCCATCCGGGCTGTCCGTTGTCGGGGCTCAGCTGCACCATTCCGAACGGAGCCTGTGCACCCGGGTAGACATTACCCTTGTAATCAGTACCTATCAACGGATTTACGAGCGAAGCATAATCTCTCTTCTGCGCCATGGAAAGCAAGCAGATAAACAGTGCGGATATGGTAATGAGTATCTTTTTCATAGTATACGTATTTACTGCGCTAATATAGCAAAAAAAGACAACTTGCGGTTGTCTTTTTTTGCTATATTAGCTATTGCCTTACTTCTCGAAATGGAACGGCTCGAACTGTGAATCCTTGTCTACCCAGTTTGGCTTTCGCATTGCATATATAATGAACGGTGCTCCCACTACCACGACGCAGCCAATAACAAGTACTGCATACCATACAGCGTTGCTTCCCACTGAAATCTGCGCAGGCGGAATGAAGCTAAGCACGAATGCCAGCAGGCTGCCCAGGAAACCGACTCCAGCCACAATCCACATTACTCCATTGCCGCTCTTTCCCAGGCGGAACGGGCGTGGAGCATCCTTCATGTTGTAGCGCAGATATATGGCAGCGGCGAACATGAGCAGATACATAATAAGGTAGAGCAGCACTGTCAGCTGCGAGAGAATCTGATAGAAACTCTGCACCGATGGCATAACCACAAACAGAAGGCTCAGCAGTGTCACCAGTCCGCCCTGAATGAGCAGGATATTTTTCTGTACCCCAATCTTATTGCTTTTCTGCATGAACGGCGGCAGATACCCAGCCTTGCCCACGGCGAATATACCCTTTGAAGGCCCCGATACCCATGTGAGCACGCCTGCGAGCACTCCGAACGCCAGCGCAATGGCAATAATTGGCGAGAGCCACGACATACCCACATACTTGAAGTAGTTGTCGAATCCCACCAGCAGGCTCTGCGTAAGGTTAATGTCCTTTTGCGGAATTATTATTCCCAGCGCGAATGTGCCCAGAACGAAAATTAGCACAGTTATTATTGCTCCCATAAACACCGCCTTAGGATAGTTCTTGCTTGGATTGTTCATATCCTTTACATGGATTCCGGTCATTTCCATTCCAGCATAGAAAAGGAATATTCCCGATGCAAGTACAAGGTTGTCGAGTTTTGTTATATCGGGAAAGAAATTGCCGCCGAAGTCCATCTGCGACTTTCCGCCGCTTGCCAGGTACACAACTGCAAGTATCACAAGCAGTGCTGCCGGAATGATTGTTCCCACCAGTCCGCCAATCTTGGCAACCTTGCTCACCCAGCCAAGTCCCTTGAGCGATATGAATGTTGCAGTCCAATATATTGCAAGCACCACCACCAACGTGTAAACCTTGTTCGATGCAAGCGACATGTCGGTCGTGCTGTTCATGCCGATGAATGCCAATGACACGGCACCGAACGTTAGCACAGTGGGGTACCAAATTGTGCTCTCTACCCATTGTAGCCATATGGCAACGAATCCTGTACGCTTGCCGAAGGCCTCTCCCACCCAACGGAATACACCGCCTTGCTTGTCCTGGAACATCGCTGCCAGTTCGGCTGCTACAAACGATGTAGGAATAAGGAATACAAGTGCTGCAAACAGGTAGTAGAATGCTGAACTAACACCATACTCAGCCTCCGCAGGCAATCCGCGCAACGACACCACCGCGGTCACATTCATAATCGCCAGAGTCGCCACGCCTAACTTTACGCTTTTTGTTAATGTAGACATAGTTATCAGTTTTAAGTTATTCAAACATCAATGATAACATATCTGCATAGCGGTTGGTTCGCAACAGCCGAAAAAGCCGTCGGCTCATTCCCTTGTTCCTGCCATACAATGTCGCGTGCCATGGTATTCTGAAAAAAAGAAGTGACCGAAAAGCAAAAATGCACTTCCGGTCACTTTCTCTCAATCCAATGTTTTACATAACCTTGTAGACTTCCCCATCGGCAACTACACTTTTGCCCAGGTTTGTAATGGCATCCTTTATGTATACATTCACCCAATCCTTTGACATGAATGCTACGGTGAATTTCTCTTCGCTTGTCTCAACGTAATGCCAAGCCCCGATTTTTTTGCGCTCAATACCGAAACCTATGATTTTCTCGAGCGGAATCTCCCACATCACATTGGTGGCAGGAATAAAGTTCGAGCCTGCCCCAAGAAGCAGGAACATACCCTTCGATGCCTTTGCAAAGATTAACCGCTTGTTGGTGAGATAGAAGGTACCGCTTTTTGTGCCGAAGAAACCCTTGCCTTTGTAATTTCCCATGTTCTGACGGAGAATGTTCTCTCCATTTGCAAGTTCTATTGCCATAGTCCTGTTTTTTTTAAGAGGTCCGCAAATTCAGAAACAGCCTGCGAACCATGCCGAACCTCATAGCTCCGGTCGCCGCTGCCAAACCCTTTTCACAAAGTTATTGAATTTTTTGGTTTTCTTTTATAAAATATACTTTTTATGCAGTTTTTTATAAATAACGTGAGTTCGATATAATTTTACTCCTCCACCGCAAGCGGTCCCCCTCC
>CAZAIM010000056.1:0-15780 GCA_964485215.1 uncultured Bacteroidaceae bacterium
ATTTTTGCATATCAAAAAGAATATTACATAGAATATAAAAATCTTGATAATTTAAGGTATCTATTTTATAGTGATATGGCCTCATACTTTATAAGGAAAGATAATATCGATATTAAAACAAGAAACAATGAATGATTATATACCGCAGCCTGTCGATGTAAGTGATGTATGGCTTCCCGAGGAACTGAATGCCCTGATAGAGCAAATTGCAAAGAATGTCCATGAGGTGTGGGCACAAAGCCGTATTGAGCAAGGGTGGTCTTATGGTGAAGAACGTAGCGATACCTTAAAGCTTCACCCCTGCCTTGTTCCATACGAAGAACTGCCAGAAATTGAAAAGGCTTACGATAGAGGTACTGCGCTAGGAACACTTAAATTGATAAGTAAGTTAGGATTCAAAATATCTAAAGAATAATAACTCCAAAAAATACTTAAGAATAGCTTGATTGTGTAAAAAGTACACAAATTCCTTTCTTGTTCCGGAATATTTATTTATTTTTGCGTAAAATAAACGCAATCAAGTATGGGCGAGCAGAATTTTTGTTATAAGTATCCGCATCCGGCTGTCACAACCGACTGCGTGATTTTCGGTTTTGACGGAGTAGGCATTAAGGTATTGTTGATTCAGCGTGGCATTGAGCCTTTTAAAGGCAAATGGGCTTTTCCGGGCGGTTTCATGAAGATTGATGAGACTGCCGAAGAGTGTGCGAGGCGCGAACTGGAGGAGGAAACAGGGTTGAGGAATGCAGCTGTTGAGCAGTTTTATACCTTCTCTGATGTAAACCGCGACCCTCGCGAACGTGTTATTACCGTAGCGCATTACGCTTTGCTCAGGCTTTCGGAGGTTAAGGGTGGCGATGATGCTGCTTCGGCTCGTTGGTTTGCAATGGAGGAGGTGCCGTGCCTGGCTTTCGACCACGACCGCATATTGCGAATGGCGGTAAATCGTTTGAAGGAGCGCATCTGTTTCGAGCCAATCGGCTTTGAACTGCTCCCCGAGGTCTTTACTATGACGGAGCTGCAAAATCTCTATGAGGCAATTCTGGAGGTGAAATTCGACCGCCGCAACTTCTATAACAAGATGCTTAAACTGGGCATCCTCGCAGAGACAGAGCCACGCCCTGCAAACGCTCCTCGTCGCATCCCGAGCAAGTATCGCTTCAACGCCGAGAAGTATGCCGAACTGAAACAAAAAGGATTCAGATTGGAATTTTAGGAGGGAAAAATATGTACTATAATAAATTGTTAGGTGGAATAGCCGGTGATATTATCGGTTCTACCCGTGAATGGCACAATGTCAAAACTGAAGATTTTGAATTATTGCCACAAGGCAGTCGTTTTACCGATGACACCGTGATGACTTTGGCTGTTGCCGAGTGGTTGATGACCGACCCGTTGCATAGCGAGAGTGCGCTTATAGAGTGTATGCAACGCTTGGGGCGCAAATATCCTAACGCAGGTTACGGTGGAATGTTCCGCCGTTGGCTCAATGCAGAAAACCCTGAGCCATATAATAGCTTTGGCAATGGCTCTGCTATGCGTGTAAGTCCTGTTGGTTTGTATGCTAACTCGATGGAGGAGGCCTTAGAACTTGCCCGCATCACAGCATCTGTGAGCCACAACCATCCTGAAGGCATTAAAGGTGCGCAGGCAATTGCTGCCGCTATCTACCTGAAGCGAACAGAGATGTTTGATGTAGCAGGCAAAATCAAACGCTTTGTTGAGAAGCATTTCGGCTATAACCTTGATGTTGATATTAGGGATGTTCGTGATGATTACTCTTTTGATGTCACTTGCCAAGGAAGTGTTCCTATTGCTATTATGGCATTTTTGCAAGAGCCTTATAGTGCCGAAAAAGCAATCCGTTTAGCAGTGTCAATGGGCGGCGATTCCGATACTATCGGGTGTATGACAGCATCCATCGCGACAACAGAAAGACCAAACGTCATTGGCCGCAGTAGCCTCTCACACGATATTGAGGATAAGTGCCGAGAATTGCTTACCCCCGACTTGTTGGATATCAATGACCGTTTCTTGGCCTTTATAAATCGCCCTTTGAATCAGTCATGCGAAGTTCGTGGCAACGGAATTGTCTATGCCGGCGAATATCCGGCAAAGCGAGTTGCCGACTCCATTCGTGGCTCACTGATGACAGGTGCAGTGGGCGATGCTTTGGGTTACGAGGTTGAGTTTATGAGCCGTCGTGCGATTCTTTCCCGCTTTGGCGAGCAGGGCATCACCATGTTTGTTCTTGATAACAATGGTAAGGCACTTATCAGTGACGACACGCAGATGACGCTTTTTACAGCCAATGGTATATTGATGGGGCTTACTTGTGGATATATGCGTGGCATCGGTGGCTGCCCTGAAAAGTATGTTGACATAGCATACCTCGATTGGTATTACACGCAGACTGGCACGAAACGCGAAATGCTGATTGATGATTGGCATCCAACATGGCTTCGTGACCTGCCGGAAATGGCTCATCTTCGCGCTCCGGGCAATACTTGTCTGAGTGCTTGTGAGAGTCTGTTCAGGGGTGAAACGGCACAGAATAACAGTAAAGGTTGTGGCGGCATTATGCGTGTTGCTCCAATGGCTTTATTAAATGCCGGATATGCATCAAGAAACGAAAATGACTATTCTATAGAAGAACTCGCCGAAGCTGGTGGCAAGATTGCCGAGTGTACACACAAGCACCCACACGGATTCTTGCCTGCATCACTACTTACGGTGCTACTCTATAAGGTCGTCCCGATGTCGCCCGAACAGGTTCGGGAGGAGATTGACAGCATTGTAGCCGATACTGTAAATATCCTTGACCGTATCTATAAAGATAAGTATGAACCCGAGAAGCAATACCTCAAGGAACTTACCGAAAAGGCTGTGTGGCTGGCTCACTCAGCTATGTCAGATGCTGATGCTGTCCGCGAACTTGGTGAGGGATGGACGGGCGAGGAGGCTTGGGCTATCGCGCTCTACTGTGCTGTTCGCCATATCGGTAGCGTGGAAGACGCCATTATTGCTTCCGTTAACCACGATGGCGATAGCGACTCGACAGGTTCTGTCTGCGGCAATATTATGGGGGCGATATATGGCTATGAGCATATAAAGGAGCGTAAAATATTCTGTCCTACAGGAAAAAACCTGGAAGAAACACTTGAGCTCTCAGAGATAATACTTGCTCTTGCCGATGACCTCTCGACGGGCTGCATCATCAGTGAGTACGACCCTATAGACACTCCCGAAAAACGGCAGTGGTACGAGCGTTATTGCGAGATGAAACCAGTGGGTATCGGCAAAAAGTAGCTGATAGATTTGCGACAAACTTAACTCTATGATAACAGTGAAAAGTATGTAGCGTGTTCGGCCTTTATGGGGCAAAGCGGTGGGAGCAGCTTTTGCTGTTCGTCATTTTTTGGTGATGTTTCGTCATTCAACGGTGTTGCTTCGTGTAAAACAACCGATTAAATTTCGTATAAGGCTAATGTGCTGCTATATTTGTATTGCGTGACAGTGGACCACTCACTATTTAAGGTATAATTTAATAATCAAGATTATGGAACAGGAAAAGAAAAGAACAGCAGTAGAGATTAATATAAAGCAATACCTCATCACAGATGACATAACAGTGTTAGGGCACACTTTTCACGGTCTTAAGGATGTGAGAGAGCATTGCACGTTGAGCGCACGCAACAGACTTGACTGGAAACCTGTTGCTATTAACAAGGAGAAGAACTGCGACAGCTCCGGAGTTTATGTTGCCAAACTCTACGAGCCTTATCCTAAGTTCGATGCTTCGGACTATTTGTACGACGACAGGGATTTTGAGAACTACATTTTCCGCAGCCATCCGATAGACAACGAAGAGATTAAGCGTGTCCTGCAATTGAACAATAGCGGAAACTTCTGCCTCGTGAGTAATGAGACTCCGGTTGAGGCTATGCCCATTCTCTATTATCGTGGTGAAGGTAACACAATGTTGCTTGCAACAGCGGTAGAGCATAAGCGTTATACTCCCGAACGCATTGCCTCGCTTGGACCCGATGAGGTTTTTGTCTTCGGCAGCAATCTTGCCGGTGCGCACGGTGGCGGTGCTGCGCGTGCGGCACTCGAGCATTTTGGCGCGGTGTGGGGGCAGGGTGTAGGTCTGCAGGGGCAGAGCTATGCAATACCTACAATGCAGGGCGGTGTAGAAACTATAAAGCCCTATGTCGATGAATTTGTGGAATTTGCAATTGAGCATAAAGAGCTTACTTTCCTTGTTACACGTGTCGGATGCGGCATTGCCGGTTTCAGAGACGAGGAAATCGCTCCGTTGTTTGTCAAGGCAATCGATGTCCCAAATATAGTTCTCCCTCGTAGTTTTGTCTCCTGCATAGACAAGTGTCGTCCCGTGTGTGGAACAGGCAGGAAGACAAGGATATATAATCTTATAATCCTCGACGAGAGCGGTTCTATGCATAGAATAGAACAGGCTGCAATCGACAGTGTAAATGAGACGCTACAGACGATTCTGGCCGCTCAGGAGAAACATCCTCAGCAGGAACACTTTGTTTCTCTTGTAATATTCAACACCTCGGTGAAAAGCTTGTATGAATCAGCTCCTGTAGACGCTGTAAAGGAACTTGACACCAATTCCTACAATCCGAGAAGCTGCACTGCGCTGTACGATGCCATGGGCATGTCACTTACTGCATTACGGCAGGTTACCGGTGAAAATGATAAGGTGCTGGTGACAATAGTTACCGACGGTTACGAGAACTCGTCAAAGAAGTACACTCAGCCCGAAATAAAATCTCTCGTTGATGAACTGAAGCAAGAGGGATGGGTCTTTGCTTATATGGGTGCAAACCACGATGCCGAGAAGATTGCTTTCAGTCTCTCCATCAATAACTCTATGACATTCAGTGCCACAGCAACGGGAATGGCCGGTATGTCACACGCGGTGTGCTGCTCGAGGAAGGTATTGTATGAGGAGATAGCCCGTGAGAGTTTCGATGCTGACGAGGCAAACCGTAACTTCTTTGACAAAATCAACAAACTTGATAAAGAGTAGGTTTTGCTCTATAAATAATCGGGTAGTATAAACAGGCATAAACGAGCAGCGTAAAGTAAGAAGCTGTTTGAAATTTATTTTGTGTTAATAATAGGCTGTTTCTCCTTTTTTTACTAATTTCGCAAGTTGAAAGATTCTATTCTTTCGGCTTGCGCTTTTTATATTCAGTAAACAAACAAAAACAACTTCTAAATACATTATACAAAATGTTCAGAACAAAGACTTGTGGCGAGCTTCGTCTTGCCGACGTAAACAGTACAGTTACTTTGAGCGGCTGGGTGCAGCGCGCCCGTAAGATGGGCGGCATGACATTCGTCGACCTGCGCGACCGCTATGGCATAACACAGCTGGTGTTCAGTGAGGATGCAAATGCCGAGTTGTGCGAAAAGGCTTCGCACCTTGGACGTGAATATGTGATTCAGGCAACAGGTGTTGTCAGCGAACGTCAGAGCAAGAATGCAAACATACCGACAGGTGACATTGAAATTATTGTAAATGAATTGAATGTGCTCAATGAGGCAGCAACCCCTCCATTTACAATAGAGAACAATACCGATGGCGGTGACGACATCCGCATGAAGTACCGCTATCTCGACCTTCGTCGTGAGGCAGTGCGCAAGAATCTCGAACTACGCCACAAAATGACAATGGAGGTGCGCCGTTACCTCGATTCAATGAACTTTATAGAGGTTGAGACGCCGATGCTCATCGCTTCAACTCCCGAGGGTGCGCGCGACTTCGTTGTTCCTTCACGCATGAACCCCGGTCAGTTCTATGCCCTTCCGCAGAGCCCGCAGCTCTTCAAACAGCTGCTTATGGTTTCGGGTTTCGACCGTTATTTCCAGATAGTCAAGTGCTTCCGTGACGAAGACCTGCGTGCCGACCGTCAGCCCGAGTTTACTCAGATTGACTGCGAGATGAGCTTTGTAGAGCAAGAGGATGTTATCTCCCTCTTCGAAGGAATGGCAAAGCATCTCTTCAAGACAATACGTGGCGTTGAACTGACAGAGCAGTTCCCACGCATGACCTGGCACGATGCCATGAAGTACTACGGTAGCGACAAGCCCGATACACGCTTCGGTATGGAGTTCGTGGAGCTTATGGATATTATGAAAGGACACGGCTTCGGCGTCTTTGACAGTGCTGAATATATCGGCGGTATCTGTGCCAAGGGTGCTGCCACATATACACGCAAGCAGCTCGATGCACTTACAGACTTTGTGCGCCGCCCGCAGATTGGTGCAAAGGGTATGGTATATGCGCGCGTAGAGGCCGACGGTACAGTGAAATCGAGCGTTGACAAGTTCTATACACAGGATGTTCTTCAGGCCATGAAGGTAGCCTTTAATGCCGAGCCTGGCGATCTTATTCTTATTCTCAGCGGCGACGATACCATGAAGACACGCAAGCAACTGTGCGAGCTCCGTCTCGAGGTTGGCAGTCAGTTGGGTCTGCGCGACAAGAACAAGTTCTCTTGCCTGTGGGTGGTAGATTTCCCGCTCTTCGAATACAGCGAGGAAGAGGGACGTTACATGGCTATGCATCATCCGTTCACATCACCGAAGCCTGAGGACATTCCTTTGCTCGATACCGATATGGGTGCTGTGCGTGCCAATGCATATGACATGGTCATCAACGGTGTCGAGGTTGGCGGCGGTTCAATCCGTATATACGACAGCGAGTTGCAGAACAAGATGTTCGAACTTCTTGGCTTCACTCCTGAACGTGCGCAGCAGCAGTTCGGCTGGTTGCTCGACGCCTTCAAGTATGGTGCGCCGCCTCATGGCGGTCTTGCCTATGGCCTCGACCGCTGGGTAAGTCTATTTGCAGGCCTTGACTCAATACGCGACTGTATTGCCTTCCCGAAGAACAACTCAGGCCGCGATACAATGATTGATGCACCTTCAATGCTTGAACCCGAGCAGCTTACAGAACTTAATATAGTTGTTGATATAAAGGAGAAGTGATTAAAAAGCTAAACTACTGCGTTACGCTTGCATTGTAAATCCTCATCTACGCCAAGTAAACTCCGGTTTACAATGCTTCTCAAGCCTTGTATTTTACCTTTTTATTCACCCCCGACAAAAAGAGGATGACTTCAAAAAAAGTCATCCTCTTTGTTTGTTATAAATCGTAATTATTACTTCAAATTCGCTTTGAAGAACTCTGCGATGCGCTCGAACAGATGATAGCGTGTGTTGCGGCCATAGTATATACTGTGGTTACTGTCGGTGTAGAGCGCGGTTTCAAACTTTTTGTTTGCCTGTGTAAGGGCGTGGATGTAGTTTATCATATTGCGCAGATGTACGTTGTCGTCGGCTGTGCCGTGGATGAGCAACAGGTTTCCGTTGAGCTTGCCTGCATTGACAATGGCCGAACCGGCATCGTAGCCCTCCTTGTTCTCCTTTGGGGTGCGCATATAACGTTCGGTGTACACTGTGTCGTAGAAACGCCAGTCAGTGGGTGCCGCAACAGCAACTCCAGCCTTGAAGACTGCATCGTCCTGGCTCATTGACATAAGTGTGTTGTAGCCGCCGAAACTCCAGCCCCAGATACCTATGTTTTCCTTATCGACATAGGGTAGTGTACCTAAGTATTTGGCAGCCTCTACCTGGTCACCCGGTTCATATTTTCCAATGTTAAGGTATGTGCACTTGCCGAATTGGGTGCCTCGTCCTCCAGTACCTCGTCCGTCAACACATACCATAATGAAACCTTCGCCTGCCATATAGCTCTCGAACATAGCGTTGCTGTAGTTGCCAATGTACCAGTTGTCGGTTACTTGCTGAGAGTATGGGCCGCTGTACTGGAACATAATTACAGGGTATTTCTTGCTGCTGCTGAAATCGTGTGGCTTAATCATCCAGCCGTTGAGTTCCACGCCGTCGCTTGTGGTGAAGGTGAAGAACTCTTTCGAGGGCATATCGAACTTTGCAAGTGATGCCTTTAGCAGTTTGTTGTCGATGAGTGTCTTCAGTTCCTTACCGTTGTTGCTGTTGCTTGTTACAAGGTGCGGAGTGTCAATGCTCGAGTAGGTGTTGATGAAATATTTCATACTCTTGCTGAATACGGCGTTGTTTGTGCCCTCGCGTTTTGTGAGCCTGCTCTTCTTGCCCTTGGCGTTTACCTTGTATATATTCTCGCGCAACGGGCTTCCTTCATTGCTTGAGTAGTAGAATTCGTTGCTTCTGCTGTCCCAGCCATAGAACTTCTTTACTTCGAACTCTCCCTGTGTGATTGGGCGTACCAGTTCGCCTGTGAGGGTGTAAAGATAGAGGTGGTTGTATCCGCTACGTTCGCTGTGCAGAACAAAATGCTTGTCGTAGAACTCGATGCCTGCATACACGCTTTCGTTCAGGTAGGTGTCGCTCTCTTCGCGGAGTATTGTCTTGCTTGAACCTGAAAGAGGGTTTACTGCCTGAATTTCCATGATGCTCTGGTGACGGTTAAGAGTGAGCACGGCAAGCATTGAGGGGTCTTTGGTGAACTTGATTCGGGGAATGTATCCTTCCTCGGGAATGTCGACATTGAGCTTGCGTGTAACCTTGCTCTTGATTTCGAACGAGTGTACTGAAATCCTTGCATTCTCGGCACCGGCAACAGGGTATTTGAAACTGTATGGGGCGCAGAAATCGTGGTATTCGCCATTGCTTGCACCTGGAGTGGTGTACATAGGCATGTCGTACATCATTACATTGCTTTCGTCATACTTTATGTATGCTATAATCTTGCTGTCGGCACTGAAGTCATAAGAGCAGTCGTTCATAAACTCTTCTTCGTTGACCCAGTCGGGTATGCCGTTGATAATCTTGCGGAACTCGCCATCCTTTGTAATCTGTGATTCACTGTTGTCGTAGAGCAGTTTCACAAGAAAGATATTGTTGTTGCGCACGAATGCAATCATAGTTCCGTCGGGCGAGAACTTCGGCACCTGCTGTGCTCCGTTGTGCGACAGCGGTTCTGTCTTGTTGTTCTTGCGGTTGAAAATGTAGTGTTCGGCTGTGAACGAGTGGCGATAAATGCCTTTTGTTCTTGTCTGTAGAAGAATAAGTTTCTCATCTGGCGAGAACTGGTAGCCATCGATGCGTTTTTCATTGAAACCGCGTGCTGTGGCTGCATTGAAGAGGGTATCGACAATGGCACCGTTCTTGAAAGAGCCTTTGAGGATAAGCGTACGGTCGTCGCTCATTCGTGCGAAGTGCTCACCGTCGGCCATAGGTTTTATGGCAGCATATGTCTGAGGCCAGTAACCGCCATACATTACATCGTTCAATGTCACCTTGTCACCGGCAATGGCCGAAACAGCCATTACCAAGAATGTAAATAATGAAAATAGGTGTTTCATATTTTGTTTTTTTAAGGGTTATCAGTATTTAATGATGATATGAGAAAGGAAAAAGCAGAAAGGAGAAATAATCCTTTTGCTCTGTCATCTGTACTCTATTATCTTTGCTCTTTGCTCTTTACTTGTACCACGATGCGTACATTATGTAATCGTTGGCTATGCGCTCAACAATATCTTTCTGTTGTTCGCGGCTTACCTCCTTTATTTTCCTTGCCGGTACTCCGGCGTATATCCAGCCGCCTTCGACGCGCATGCCCGACGTTACCAGTGCATTGGCAGCAACGATGGCACCGCTTTCAACAACCGCACCGTCGAGCACTGTTGCTCCCATTCCAATAAGGCTGTTGCTCTGGATGGTTGCCCCGTGTATTGTGGCATTGTGTCCAATGGAGACGTTGTCGCCGATTTGTGTTACCGAACGTTGATAGAGGGTGTGCACAACCGCACCGTCCTGTATGTTTACATTGTTGCCAATG
Organism: uncultured Bacteroidaceae bacterium; assembly: GCA_964485215.1. Lineage (GTDB taxonomy): Bacteria > Bacteroidota > Bacteroidia > Bacteroidales > Bacteroidaceae > HGM04593. Next base: position 9,881 of record CAZAIM010000056.1, read on the forward strand.
GTGATGCTGTTCACATCGCCACGGAGAACTGTGCCGTACCAGATTGAGCAGTTGTCGCCCATTGTCACGTCGCCAATGACAGCAGCTGTCTCGGCAATAAAGCAGTTGCTTCCCATTTTGGGGCTTTTCCCTCGTAGTTCTTTAATTATTGCCATTCTCTTGTGATTTCTGTTTGTCATTAGGCCGCTTGCTACTGCGGTGTGGTCTTCTGCGTCTCTTCTCTCCGTTGTTCTTTTCTGAAGGGCGTGCCTCAACTGATGGTTTTCTTACGCTCTCAGTGTTGTTGTCGGGCTTGCCTGCAACAGGTTTTTCCTTTCTGTCGTTTTTGTCGTGTCTCCTTCTGCTGTGGTTCTTCTTCTCAACCTCCTTGCTTTTCCTGGGAACTTTGCCGTTGCCGCTTTTGCCTCTTCGCTTTCTGCCCTTGCCCTTCTGTTTGTTCTTGCCGGGTTCGTATGCCGGTGCTTCTCCGAGTTCGGCAGGCACTTCCATTTTGGGCACATCCTGTTCAATAAAGTCTTCTATGCGTTTGAAGAACTCCTGGTCCTCCTCGGATACGAATGTTATCGCACGCCCTTTGGTGCCGGCACGTGCCGTACGCCCTATGCGGTGTATGTAGTCGTCGCAGTCGCGAGGCACATCGTAGTTTATTACAATGCGTATGTCGTCTATGTCTATTCCGCGTGCAAGAATGTCTGTGGCTACAATCATGTCAATCTTGCGGCTTTTGTACTGGTACATAATCTCGTCGCGTTCGCTTTGTGTGAGGTCGCTGTGCATTTCACCGACACTGAAGCCGTGCTTTCTTATGGTGCGTGCAATATCCTTTACCTTTGTTTTGCGCGATGCGAAGAGTATGACCCTTTCACTGCTCTCGTTGTCGAAAATGCTGTTGATGATGCCAAGCTTCTGGCCTTCGTGGCAGATGTATGCCTGCTGTGTTATTCCGTCGGCCGGCTTTGCTATCGATAGTGTAATCTGCAATGGATCGCGCAGCAGTTCTCGGGCAAGCTTGCGTATCTCCTCGGGCATTGTCGCCGAGAAGAGCATCGTCTGTCTCTCCTTTGGCAGCTGCTTGGCAATTGTCATGATGTCGTTGCAGAATCCCATATCGAGCATCCTGTCGGCCTCGTCGAGTATGAAGAACGATACCTTTGAAAGGTCTATGTTCCCTAAGTTTATGTGGCTGATGAGCCTGCCGGGCGTAGCGACGATTATGTCTGCACCCTTGGCCATGCCGCGAAGTTCCTGTTCATATCTCTGTCCGTCGTTGCCTCCATAGACCGCAACGCTCGAAACGGACATGAAATAGGTGAAGCCTTCGAGTTGCCTGTCTATCTGTTGTGCAAGTTCGCGCGTTGGTGCCATAATCACACAGTTTATGGCATCCTCGGGGTATCCTCCGCGGCACAGGTTGTTGAGCACCGGCAGCAGATAGGCCGCAGTCTTTCCTGTTCCTGTCTGAGCTACGCCTATGAGGTCGCGTCCCTCCATAAGGGGTTGAAGCGTCTGTTCCTGAATAGGTGTGCATTGCTCGAAGCGCATCGCATCGAGCGCGTCGAGTATCTCGTCTTCAAAATCAAATTCGTCAAAATACATATCTGTCAATGTTCTTATCTTGGTGCTTTACGGTAGAGATATATTGCAATGAATGTATATAGAATGTTCGGTATCCACACAGCCAGAACAACTGGCATTTGCTCGGCAAAGGCCGATGATACGGTCTGGAACATTATATAAGAGAAACTCAGCGCAAGGCCTATTCCAAGCGAGAGCCCCATGCCTCCCTTTCTCTTTCTCGATGATAGCGATGCTCCGATTATCGTGAGGATGAACGCTGCAAATGACATTGCAATGCGTTTGTGGTATTCAACCTCGAAGTTCTTTACGCCTGCCATTCCACGCGCCTTTTGCTTGTCGATGTAGTCGCTGAGTTCGGGGCTTGTCATTGTTTCCTGGAATCCTTCTGATATGAGGAAATCGTCGGGCTCGAGTTGAAGGACTGTGTCGAGCGGTTCGCGGTTGCTTGAACGTATGACCTCTACATCGTCCTTCATTTCACGTATCATCCATCGGCGGGCAGTCCATGTGTGGGGCTTGTCGGGATTGTATGTAATGGTGGCTGCTGTCATGTGTGAAACAAGCTTCTTGCCGTCGAAATTGTCGAGTGAGAAACGCCAGCCCATATTGTTGCGGCTTTCGTAACGCTCTATGTAGGCAATGGTGTTGTCATCGAGTTTTATCTGTACGTTGCTTGCCGATTCAACCTTGTCCTTTCTGTTATGCTTCTGCTCAAACTCAAGCCTTGTCGCATTTCCGTTAGGTATGACATATGCGCTGAGCGTGTACGTCATGACAGCAATTATTCCGGCCGAAATCATATATGGTTTCATCAGTCGCCTGAAACTTACTCCCGATGCGAACATGGCGATAATCTCGGAGTTGTCGGCAAGCTTGGATGTAAAGTATATGACCGAGATGAAGACAAACAGTGCGCTGAATGTGTTGGCGTAATAGGGAGCCAGGTTCAGGTAGTAGTCGAATATAATCTCGTTCATGGTAGCATTGGAGTTGACGAATTTGTCAATCTTCTCGTTGTAGTCGAATACGACAATTACAATGATTATCAATGCCAGTGAAAAGAAGTACGTTCCAAGAAACTTCTTTATTATGTATCGGTCGAGCCTTTGCAGCTTCAAGTAGTTAAGCCATTTCATTGCAAGAAATATTTGTGTTTCTCTTCTGCTGTTCTGTTCTTTATCTTTGCATTAAAGCCTGCGTGTCACCTCGGCGAGCATATTCTTCTTCCATGCTGCGTAATCGTCGGTTAGGATGTGCTTGCGTGCTTCCTTGGTGAGCCACACGTAGAATGCAAGGTTGTGGATGGATGCAATTTCCATAGCAAGAAGCTCCTGAGCAATGAAGAGGTGGCGCAGGTAGGACTTGCTGTAGAGGGTGTCGACAAAGGAGGCACCATCCTCCTCAATAGGGGAGAAGTCGTATTTCCATTTCTCGTTGCGCATGTTCATTATGCCGTGCTTTGTGAACAGCATTGCGTTGCGTCCGTTGCGGGTCGGCATAACACAGTCGAACATGTCAACTCCTCGTTCAATGCCCTCGAGTATGTTGGCCGGAGTGCCTACTCCCATAAGGTAACGTGGCTTGGCAGCAGGCAGAATCTCGTTTACAACCTCAATCATTTCGTACATCTTCTCGGCCGGTTCGCCAACTGCAAGGCCGCCAATGGCATTGCCTGCCGCCTCTTTCGATGCGATGTACTCGGCCGACTGGCGGCGCAAGTCGGGGTATACGCATCCCTGCACTATGGGGAACAGCTGCTGCTCATACCCGTACATAGGTGTGGTCTCCTGCAATCTTCTTATGCAACGGTCGAGCCAGCGGTGTGTCCTCTCCATCGAAGCTTTGGCATAGCCATAGTCGGCTGTTCCCGGGGTACACTCGTCGAATGCCATGATTATGTCGGCACCGATGCTGCGTTCTATATCCATAACCCTCTCCGGCGAGAAAAAGTGCTTTGAACCGTCGATGTGCGAGCGGAACTCTACGCCTTCCTCGTTCATCTTGCGTATATCCTTGAGCGAGAACACCTGGAAACCACCGCTGTCAGTCAGTATCGGACGTTCCCAAGCATTGAACCTGTGAAGGCCGCCGGCTTTTTCGAGTACGTCGAGGCCGGGACGCAGATATAGATGATAGGTATTGCCAAGTATAATCTGAGCCTTTATGTCGTCTCTTAGGTGCGGAATCTGCACTCCTTTGACTGAACCTACTGTGCCTACCGGCATAAAAATAGGTGTTTCTATTTCACCGTGTCCTGTGGTGAGTATTCCGGCACGAGCCTTGCTGCCGCTGTCGGTATGTAATAGTTCGAATTTCACTTTTATGCCATCAGGTTAATAGGGTTCTTTACTTTTTCTTCTAACAGGGCTATCTTGAGCACGTCGTTTATATCGTTGACGTAGTGGAATGTGAGACCTTCGATGTACATCTGCGGAATAGCCTCAATATTGCGTCTGTTCTCCTCGCAGATTATAATCTCATTTATGCCGGCACGCTTCGCTGCCAGAATCTTCTCCTTTATGCCGCCTACCGGCAAAACTTTACCTCGAAGCGTTATTTCGCCTGTCATGGCAAGGTTTGCCTTGACTTTGCGCTGGGTGAATGCCGATGCAAGTGCGGTGGCCATTGTTATTCCGGCCGAAGGACCGTCCTTGGGTATGGCTCCCTCCGGTACGTGCAGATGTATGTTCCATTTTTCGAACACTTCGTGCGGAATGCCCATCTGGCCGGCGTGCGACTTTATGTATTCGAGCGCAAGCATTGCCGACTCCTTCATCACATCGCCCAGGTTGCCGGTGAGTGTCATCTTCTCGCCCTTGCCGCGGCTGAGACTGGTCTCTATGGTAAGAATCTCGCCGCCTACTGCTGTCCAGGCAAGACCGGTTACGACACCGGCGTATTCGTTGTCCTGATACTTGTCGCGCGAGAATTCCCTCACTCCAAGAAGTTCCTTCAGGTCGGAAGGCTTTATGTTAGTAGTGCTGAATTCACCTGTGGTAGCTTTCTGGCAGGCGAGTTTGCGGAATATCTTGCCTATCTTCTTCTCGAGTGTACGCACTCCCGATTCACGGGTGTAGTTCTCGATAATCTCCTCCAGCGCGGCCTTGCTTATGTTTATCTTGTCGCTTGCAATGCCATTGGCATCCTTCTCCTTGGGGACAAGGTGACGTTTTGCAATCTCTATTTTTTCCTCTGTCAGGTAGCCGCTTACCTCTATGAGCTCCATGCGGTCGAGCAATGCGTGCGGTATGTTCGCGAGGTTGTTGGCCGTTGCAATGAAGAGCACTTTCGAGAGGTCGTACTCAATGTCGAGGAAATTGTCGTGGAAGGAGTTGTTCTGTTCCGGGTCGAGCACCTCGAGGAGTGCCGACGACGGGTCTCCGTGCATAGACGCCTGGCCTACTTTGTCTATCTCGTCGAGAATGAATACCGGATTGTCTGTGCCGGCCTTGGCAAGGTTCTTCAGTATTCGTCCGGGCATTGCGCCGATGTATGTCTTGCGATGGCCGCGAATCTCAGACTCATCGTGAAGGCCTCCAAGTGACACCCGGACATATTTTCTCTTGAGTGCTTCTGCTATTGACCGTCCGAGCGATGTCTTTCCCACTCCCGGAGGGCCATAAAGGCAGAGTATAGGTGATTTGAAGTCGCCGCGCATCTTTATGACGGCAAGGTGCTCGATGATTCTCTCCTTGACTTTTTCAAGGCCGTAGTGGTCGCGGTCGAGAACCTTCTGCGCTCTTTTCATGTCGAGACAGTCCTTGGTGCATTCGCCCCATGGCAGTCCCAGGAAAAGCTGAAGATAGTTGAACTGTACGTGGTAGTCGGGAGATTGCGGGTTTATACGTTCGAGCTTTGCAACTTCTTTCTTGAATGTCTCGGCAACGGCCTTGCTCCACTTTTTCTCTTTTGCCTTTTCATGAAGGCTGGTTATGTCCTGTTCCTGCGAGTTGCCAAGCTCTTCCTGTATTGTCCTTATTTGTTGTTGCAAGTAGTACTCTCTCTGCTGCTTGTCGAGTTCCTGTGTCGTCTTCCTGTTTATGTATTCGTGCAGGTCGAGAATCTGTTTTTCGTGATTGAGTATTGTAAGAAGGTGGTATGCACGCTCCATAACTGACGTTTCGTTCAGCAGCGAAATCTTCTCCTCGAGTGATGTCCTTGAATTGGCGCACAGGAAGTTGATGAGCTGTGCGTTGTTCTTTATGCTCTTTAGGGCGAAAATGCTCTCCTTCTGTGCATCTCCTACGTTGAGAAGCTTCATCGCTATTTCGCGGCAACTCTTCATCAGAATCTTGCTTTCATCGCTTTGCGGCAGCTCGATG
>CAZAIM010000057.1:0-15778 GCA_964485215.1 uncultured Bacteroidaceae bacterium
TTTATCGCTAATCACCAAATTTTCAGCTAATTATATTTCATCGAACTCACGTTATTTTTAAACAAAAAAGGCTAAATGGTAATGAAAACAGTAACTGCCAAGAAAAGATTAGGACAACACTTCCTTACAGACCTTTCCATTGCAAGGGCTATTGCAGACACTGTCGACATTTGCCCTGGCACACCAGTTCTTGAAGTCGGGCCAGGTATGGGTGTACTAACACGCTACCTTCTCGAAAAGCAGGAGCCTGTAAAGGTTGTTGAGATTGACGAGGAATCTGTAAGCTACTTGCGGCAAAACCTGCCGCAGCTTGGCGATGACAACATCATCCCCGATGATTTCCTCAAGATGCACCTTGACAGAGTATTCGACGGCAAACCGTTTATGCTCATAGGCAACTACCCGTACAACATATCGAGCCAGATATTCTTCAAGATGCTCGACTACAGGGAGTTCATCCCCTATTGTAGCGGTATGATACAGAAAGAAGTTGCAGAAAGGCTTGCGGCCGCACCAGGCTCAAAGGCATACGGCATACTTACAATCCTTGTACAGCTATGGTACGATGTAGAATACCTTTTCACCGTAAACGAAAATGTCTTCTCTCCACCGCCCAAAGTCAAGAGTGCTGTCGTGCTTATGAAACGCAATAGTCGTACACACGTTGAGTGCAACGAGGAACTGTTGCGCAAGATAGTCAAGAGCACATTCAACCAGCGGCGGAAGAAACTCAGGAACTCGATACAGCAGATAGTAGGCAAGGAATCGCCACTGCTGAGCGACCCTATTCTTGAAAAAAGGCCCGAACAGCTATCGATTGAGGAGTTCATATCCCTCACCCAAAAAGTTGAACGCAAACAGGCTTAAAAGAAATCACAAAGATGACGAAGGAATACATAAATTATATAAAGGAACTAATTGAGCAGAAGGATTCTGTGCTGCTGCAGGAGCACCTCTCGAAGATGCACCCTGCCGACATTGCAGAGTTCTGTGCCGAGCTCGACCTCGACGAGGCACGATTCCTTTACAGACAGCTCGACAACGAGAAGGCAGCCGACTCCCTCACCGAGATGGATGAGGACCTGAGGAACGAACTGCTCGAAGACCTCCCCTCCGAAGCCATTGCAAAGAGATTCGTCAACTACATGGACACCGACGATGCCGTCGACATCATCCGTGACATGGACGAGGAGAAGCAGGAAGAGGTCCTGCTTCACATTAAGGACATAGAGCAAGCCGGAGACATTGTAGACCTTCTGCAGTACGACGAAGACACCGCCGGTGGTCTTATGAGTACCGAAATGGTAGTCGTGAACGAGAACTGGAGTATGCCCGAATGCCTCAAAGAGATGCGTCAGCAAGCTGAAGAACTCGACGACATCTACTACATCTATGTGGTTGACGACGACGAACGCCTTCTTGGCCTCTTCCCATTAAAGAAGATGATTACAAGCCCATCAGTTTCCAAGGTAAAGCATGTAATGAGCACTGAGGTTGTCAGCGTAGATGTGGACACACCCATTGACGAGGTAACAATGCTCATCGAAAAATACAACCTTGTCGCAATCCCTGTCGTCGACAAGATAAACCGCCTTGTAGGCCAGATTACCGTCGATGACGTAATGGACGAAGTCCGTGAACAGACAGAACACGACCAGCAGCTCACAGCCGGTCTTACCCAGGATGTCGAGACAAGCGACAGCGTGTTCGTGCAGACAAAGGCTCGTCTCCCCTGGCTTATAATAGGAATGCTCGGCGGTATCGGTTCCTCACTTCTGCTCGACTGCTTCACCAACACACTTGGCAGCCACCCCGAAATGGCACTCTTCATACCACTGCTTGCCGGTATGGGCGGAAACGTCGGTACCCAGTCGTCGGCTATAGCCGTACAAGGCCTTGCCAACAACTCAATAAACTCGCAGCATATTTTCAGGCACATACTAAAGGAGATGGTTGTGGCACTCATAAATGCCACCATACTCTCGCTTATGGTATATGTCTACAATTTCTTCGTCTACGGAGCGTTTGATATCGTGACACTCGCTGTACCTTTGAGCCTGTTTGTAGTAGTGCTCTTTGCATCAGGTTTCGGAACGATGATACCACTTGTGCTTGAAAGGATGAACATTAACCCGGCGGTAGCCACCGGCCCGTTCATACAGATTATAAACGACATTAGCGGAATGACCTTCTACATGATAATTTCAATGGCACTCAGTTCCATTATTGTATAATAGGAGATTCGGGACAGATACTATGAAAAAAAGCATATTATACTTTTTGCTGATACTTTGTGCAACCGGAAGTTTTGCCCAGATTTCCGATTTCAGGAAGTGGCTCGAAGCACCTGAGGGCAGACTGCAACAGCAGGGTTTCGCCAATGAGCCGCTCGACAAGGAAGAGTGCCTGCAAGCAGCCGGCATCATCGATTCACTGTGGCTCAGGAGTGCCGCCGAACGTCTTAGGGATGATTGGAGCAAACTTATATTGAGGAATGACTCTCTGCAGCTTGCCTGCGCTTGCCGCACATTCGGCATGTACCCTCGCGACGGTCGCAGCCTTTTCATCTCACTGCACGGAGGCGGAGAGTGCCCTAAAGAGGTAAATGACGAACAATGGATGAACCAGATATACCTGTACGAACCGGCAGAAGGCGTCTATGTCGCCCCGCGTGCTCCCTGGAACAGTTGGGACTTGTGGCACAAGGAAGGGCTCGATAACCTTCTTGAAGAACTGATACAGGCATGCGTCGTATTCGAAGGTGTAAACCCCAACAAGGTCTACCTGCTCGGCTACTCGGCTGGTGGAGACGGTGTCTGGCGTCTGGCACCGCGAATGGCCGACAAGTGGGCTGCAGCATCGATGATGGCAGGCCACCCCGGTGATGCCTCACAGGTAAACCTTCTTAACCTGCCGTTTGCCATTTGGATGGGCGAGAACGACTATCACTATGACCGCAACAGGCTTGCCGCCGAAAAAGGAGCTGTTCTCGACTCATTGGGCAAGGCCCATCCGGGCAAGTACATTCACCAAACAAGCATTGTCGAAGGAAAAGGACACTGGATGGAAGGTGCCGATGCCGATGCACTGCCTTGGATGACACAGTACAGGAGAAACCCATACCCAAAGAATATTGTATGGCGACAGGAGCAGGTCACTCGTGAAGACTTCTATTGGCTTTCGGCACCGGCCGATGAACTGGAGCAGGGAAAAACCGTAACGGCAAGCATCGACGGCAACACCATCGACATTGGGCATTGCGACTACACAAGACTTGTGATATTCCTGAACGACAACCTTGTAGATCTCGACAAGAAAGTAACGGTACGATACAAAGGAAAGAAGATTAAACGTTGTAAGGTAAAAAGAACCATATCAACACTGTATGGTTCGCTTAACAGAAGAAACGACCGCAGTTACGCCTTTCCCGGACTAATTGAACTCAAACTGAAATGAACAAACAAAAAACTACAAATATGAAATCATGTAATCGGGCACTTAGGACACTTCTGCTGTCATTATGCTTATTATGCTCTTCGTTTGTACTCGCCCAAGAGAGCTCCACTCTCAGAGGTACAGTGACGGATGATATGGGTGAGCCGTTGCCTGTAGCCAATGTAGTTGTAATGAACAACGGCAAGATGGCAAGAGGTACAAATACAAACCTCAACGGAGACTTCAAGATTGAAGTATTCCTGGGAAAGGGAGACAACGAACTCCACGTAAGCTACGTGGGTTCAAAGACCCAAGTAATCAAGTTAAGTACCGCCAATTTCGGCAAGCATCTCAAGATAACCATGATGCCCGACGATGCGATGCTCGATGAAATTACAATCGTCGAGGACGGTTATGCACGTCTGCCACGCAAGGATATGGTAGGAGCATTCACCACCGTAAAGGCCGATGACATTATGATGCCGGCCTACCAGAGTATAGACCAGATGCTACAGGGCAAGATTGCAGGTATGAGCGTGGTCAACTCCTCGGCTCGTGTAGGCTCTTCACCCAAAATAACAATTCGCGGTACATCTACCATTCTTGGCAACACAAGCCCTCTCTGGGTTGTAGACGGAGTAATACAGGAAGACCCGCTCTCCATAGACATAAGTTCTGCCATAACATCCGATATGCGCGAGCTCATCGGTAACCAGATATCCTGGCTCAACCCGCAGGACATCGACAACATTACAGTGCTCAAGGATGCTTCGGCCACAGCTATCTACGGTTCAAAGGCATCGAACGGCGTCATTGTCATTACTACCAAGAAAGGAACGCCAGGCCGCATAAGCGTAAACTACAACACCAATGTTTCTGTAAGGGAACGCCCTACATACGAAATGTATGACTTCATGAACTCATATGAGCGCATACAGTTCAGCAAGGAGGCCTATGAGGCCGGTGTCCGTTACCAGAATGAACCTCTGCCGCAGATATATACATACGAAGGTCTCATGGCTATGTTCAATAAGCGCATGATTACCGAGGAGCAGTTCTCGAGCTACCTTCAGCGTCTCGAAACGGTCAACACCGACTGGTTCGACCTGCTCACACGCAATGCCGTGAGCCAGAACCACAACCTTAGCGTTTCGGGCGGAACCGACAAGTATACATACAATGCCTCTATCGGCTACCAGGACAACAAAGGATACGAAGTAGGCAACGAGAACGACCAGATTACAACACGTCTCAGCATCAACAGCAACGTAAACAAAAGGCTAACCATCAACGCACAACTGAACGGAAGCATAAGGAACTCCGACGGCTACGGTGCCGGAGTGAACCCATACACTTACGCAATGAACACAAGCCGTGCGATACCTGCATATGAAGAGAACGGCGACCCGGCATTCTATTCCAAGTACTATACATACCAGTACAACGCACTTCTCGGAAGCAAGAACCAGTACTCCTACAACATTTTCAACGAAATGGAGAACAGCTACTCCAAGAACAGGGGCACAATGTTCAACGCATCGCTAAACGTATCATACAAACTGCTCAGCTGGCTAACCTACAACGGTACTGCGAGTATGGCCATAAGCAGCAATAAGAGCGAAAGCTATGCCGGCGAGAAGACCTCACAGGTTGAGCAGCTCTACCGCGGATATGCCTATGGAACAGAGAAAGCCGGTTCCGAAAGGTACAACGCGGCACTTATGCCATACGGTGGTGTGCTGAACCAGGCAAATTCACAGACAATCTCCTACAGCACATCCCACAAGCTACAGTTCAGCAAGGAGTTCAACGAAGCGCACAGGCTGAATGCAATGCTTGGTATGGAAATCCGTTCAAGCAAAGGCGAAAGCGAAGGCAACACCGCTTGGGGATATGTACCTGAACGCGGTTCGATACTTGTGTCACCGACACTGCCCGAGAACTTCAAGCCGATAGGAAGTGATGTGACCATAGGTTGGGGTGCACTGTCGCAGCTCTACAACGGAAGATGGAGCAAGACATCGACCACAACCAACTATATGTCGTTCTATGCCGTTGTAGCATATTCTCTTAAAAACCGCTATGTATTCAACATGAACGTGCGTTCCGATGCTTCGAACCGGTTCGGACAGGATGTGAACAAGCAGTTCGACCCAACCTGGTCATTCGGCCTTTCATGGAAAATTGCCCAAGAGCCGTTTGTAAACAAGCATCTCCCTTGGCTCGACCAGTTCAACATACGTGCCACATATGGCATACAGGGAAATGTAGTGAATTCTCTGAGCCCCGAAATGATTGTAAGATATGAAGGATTGCTTCAGAGCTACAACGAGTACTACCTCTCTATTTCGAGCCTGCCGAACAAGCAGCTCAAATGGGAACGTACTAAATCGTGGAACTTCGGTGCCGACCTCTCGCTCTTCGGTGTAACGATGAATGTCGAGTACTATCGTCGCAGCTCCAACGCAATCATAAGGCAGGACATTGCACAGGAGTATGGAATGAGCACTATGCCATTGAATGGAGGACTTATCACCAACAGCGGTGTGGAGTTCACCTTGAACTTCACACCAGTACGCACCAAGGACTGGGCCTGGACAATAGGTTTGAACGCCAGCAAAAACTGGAACAAGTCGGAGAGCGACGACCGTACAGCCAAGGCCGACGAACTTACACATACCGACTACTTGAGCGGAAACAGCAGCCGCCCGCTGAAGCAAGGATACCCATTATCGGCCTTCTGGTCCTACAAGTTCACTGGGCTTGACAGCAATAACGGATACCCGACATTCGAGCACGCCACATACGATGCAGTAGAAGGCGACGGAAGCGTTGACCCCACAACGTTCCTTGTCTATTCGGGACAGAGCGAGCCATATTTCACAGGCGGTCTCAACACACGTCTGCGCTGGAAGAACTTTAACTTCGGAATGGACTTCGCACTTATGCTGGGTGCCAAGAAACGCCTTCCGAACCCCTATTCCACATTTACCTACGGCAAGATGCCTGATATATTCAGTAACCTGTCCAAGGAACTTAACGACCGTTGGAAACAGCCGGGCGATGAGGCACACACCAACATACCGGCACTCTACACATCGGTAAAGCCCCTCTACAATCTTAACCTGCCGAATGGCCTGTACGACAACATATATTCAATGTGGTCACAGTCTGATGTCAGGGTTGCCGATGCATCGTTCCTGCGCTGTACACAGATATCGCTCTCTTATTCCTTCCCACGCTCCATCTGCCAGAAGCTTGGGTTGTCGAGAATACAGCTAAGCGCAAACATAAACAACCTGTTCGTTATAGCAAGCAGCGACTGGAAAGGATATGACCCGGAACTTGGATACAGCATACAGCCACGTGTCTATTCAGTCGGTTTAGGTATCGGATTCTAAAAAGAGTAAGACTATGAAAACAATAACATACATACTTGCAGCATTTACAACACTCTCCCTGTTCTCATGCAACGATTTCCTGGAGCCTAATTCCGAGAGTGAGTTTGTTCCCGAAGATGCGACATCTCTCAACGAGCTGTTGCTTGGCGAGGCATATCAGCGTAACGACATGGAGGGATTCAACATCTTCCTCAACCTGCTCGACGACGACATAGAGGCATCGCCCTACCAGATTCCCAATGAGGGTTTCGACGGAAACCTGTACCTTGCGAGCTACACCTGGCAACCCGATATGTTCGAGATGATGCAGGAGGCCGGCGCCGGACATATCAACCTCTATGAGAGCTACTACGAAGTAATTCTTGGCGCAAATGCGGTAATAGACTACATACCAGAGGTGAACGATACCGAAGATAACATAAACAAGGTGCTGGCCCAGGCATATGCACTCCGTGGCTTCTATTACTTCAACCTGGTGAATATCTTCGGTGCGCCCTATAACAGTAACCCCGATGCGCCAGGCGTTCCACTGAAACTGACCAGTGGCATTGAAGAGAGTGAAGAAAACCTCAAAAGGCGCACTGTAGGCGAAGTCTACACACAGATATTGGAGGACCTGCACGCAGCCGAGACAGCCTACCTCGCGTTGCCCGAGAGTGACCACTGGAGCGACAACTACCGCACCAGCCTTCCTATGGTGCAGCTTATGCTGTCGCGCACATACCTTTATATGGAAAACTGGGAAAAGGCAGCAGAATATGCAAAGTTGGTTATGGACAACGGCAACTTCAGCCTTGTCGACTTGAACGATATACCTTTCACGGGCTACAATGACGAAGGAAAAATTGTACGTACATACATGACCTACCCTACCTATTCGTCCACAGAGACTATCTGGCCATACGGGAACGTCGAGGATATGTTCAACTGGACCTACAGCGGTACCAACAGCGTAAACACGACAACCGGCAACAAGATGCACGCCTATTTCCAGGCATCGGAGGAACTGCTCGGAACATATGTCGACTATGACCTGCGCCTGGCAAAATATATAATACAGGCTCCAATAAACGGCAATGAAGACAACCTTATGCCAATGGCATTCGGCAAGGTCAATGTTGGAACAACCTACTATCTGCCACAGAATGCAGTAGGCATTTTCGGACGTTGCCTGCGCCTTTCCGAGGCATACCTCAACTATGCCGAAGCGATGGCAATGCTTGGCGGCGATGGAATAGGAGCGGCAACAGATGCCATAAACAGACTGCGCGAAAAGCGTTTTGACCCCGAGGACTTCGATAATGAAGAGTTCTCAACCCAGGAAGAGCTCATTGAGTTCATACGCGATGAACGTCGCCGCGAACTATGCTTTGAGGGACACCGCTGGTTCGACCTGCGCCGTTGGGGAATGCCAGCCATAACCCACACCTGGCACAACAGTGCCGATGAGAGTGTCACCTACAGGCTCGAAGAGGGCGACCTCCTGTACACCGTACCCATTCCCGACGAAGCACTCCAGATGAATGCAAGCCTCGAGCAGAATGAACTCCCCGGCAAACGACTGCCGGTAATTCCATAACCGAAAACAGCTGTAAAGACAAATACAATGAGAAAATTCATACAGACAACAGCAATAATGCTTGCAGGCATTGCTCTGTTCGCATCCTGCAGCGACGAGGAGAATATCACACCATCGGGAAACTACTCCCCGATACGTGGCGGATTCCCTCAAGGTGACACTGAGTACGATTCACTCATCAACGACATAAAGAATGAGTACGGCGTATATCTGCTATATAAGGACATAACAGAGGAAGACCTCAACCGCGATTGGGTTTCCGTAGGAACAGGAGACCTTTATGTCGCCGGCTACGAAGAGGATAGAGAAAAGGGAGCATGGGACCTCCCGATGGAGCATCTTCCGTTCTATGTCGACTATTTCCACAGTTACATATTCCCCAATATAAGCAAGGAATTTGCAAAGTCGACATTCCCTGTCAAGATTTATATGATACACAACCTGCGCACCGAACCGCGCGACCTCGGCGACGGCAATGAAACAGGAGGAACCGATACCGACCCGTTCAAGTCAATCAAGCTTGGCAGTTTCGACAACTGGGCCATAAGCTTCAAGGAGGAGATAATAACGGGAGATGATGCCACATACGCGCTCAAGCAGCAACGCTGCATATTTATGATACAGCTAATCTACAACTCAATCTCGAAGGGCGAGATAGACTCTCCCGATGAATTCTGGAGCGGATTCGATTTCAGCAGCAACCTGAAGATGAACCATGTTGACCCATCAAAGGCAAACTACAAGTACAAGCTTGGATTTGTCGATTCAATAAATGACAACTTCGGTACAGGTGTCCAGAAGCAAGTGTGGGTACCGGCAATGGCAAACGAGACGAGCTGTTACTACTGGGAGAAAGACAAATATCCGCATTACAATCTCTTTACCACATATATAAAGAACATAATGTGGCTCACACCCGAGGAATTCGAGGCACGCTACCCGGCAAGCAAATACCCGATGATAAAGGAGAAATACGATATAATAGTCAACTATATGCTCGAAAAATATGGCTTGAACCTCATTGGCATTGCAAGAGGGAAGCGATAAGAGCACACCACAAGGATGTACGCACAAATGCTGACAATACTATTCTCCATTCTTGCAATTGCCTGCACTGTTTCTCCGCAGGTAGACGAACTGTGGAAGAAGGATTTTTCCACAGCCGGTGAACTGGTCGCCACATACCGCAGCATAAAGGAACAGCTCGGTGATGGAGAAACAGCACTTCACACCCGGAACCAATGCCATTTCGTGTGGCATTGCGGAGAATATATGTTCAAGTGCCGCGGTAAGAGCCCCGACATATACACACTTCCCGAGTATGCCGAAACGCTGTCTCTTGATGATGCAACAGTAGCCGGCATTATGGCAGAATATGGTGAAGAACGCTTTGCCGACCACTACTTCACCCTGCAGGCAATGAAAAACGGCGACGACTTTGATGCCGCACGGGACGGGCTTACCATAACTGTATTCTACCCTATAAGGGGAATAAACCACAACGACTACCATAAGTTGCGCGAAGTTTTCTCCTGTAGCAACAACGCCCTGCACTCGGCCTATCTTGAGAAACTTAAATTCCCGATAGGCAACAGCGGATGCAGTGATGAACTTGCAGCAATTGTGCCACTTATTGAAAAAAACGTTGCGGAAAGTAGGTTGAAGAAAGAGGTTCTTGCACTAATAGACCAATATGCCAACATTATGCCAGGCAAACCAGCACCTGCGCCATTACTCAAGGACGTTGCAGGAAACGAACGGAGTTTTGCCGAGTTCAAAGGCAAAATACTAGTAATAGATGTATGGGCAACCTGGTGTAGCAGCTGCATAAAGAAAATGCCCGAGTTCTTGGAACTGAAGGAAAGTTATTCACATAACCCGAACATAGAGTTCATCACCGTCTCCGTTGACAGGAGCAGTGCCAAGGAGGGATGGAAAGCCATAATAGCAAAACGCGGAATGGAAAATATGACCAATCTCATCCCCGATTGTGAGGAAGAATCGCTGTTCGAGAGCCTTTACCATGTATCGGGCGTACCACGATACATGGTCATAGACCAGGTTGGCAACATAGTTACAGCCTATGCGCCACCACCCGGTGGAGGAATGGAAGAAATTATAAAGAAACTTATAACAAACATAAATAACCTGTAATATGAAAACAAAAAATGCTGTCAGCACATTGCTTATAGCACTGCTATGCGCCTGCTCAAGCAATGCAACCCCCAACAAGGCAGAAAAAGGCCTGGACATCCCTAAGACTGAGACCACAACCGCTACAGAACAGTCTGCAGGAGATACAGGTAACACCACAAGGGAAAGAGGGGTCAAATTCCACGAAATCACACTTGCCGAAGCTATGGAAAAAGCAAAAGCAGAAGGCAAGTTCGTGCTTGTCGACTGCCATACAAAGAGTTGCGGCCCTTGCCGAAAAATGGAAAAGAAAGTTTTCCCTAATGAAACGCTTGGCAAATATATAAATGAACGCTTTGTATCAATAAAAATGGACATGGAAGAGGGCGAAGGTATCGAGACCGGCAAAAAATACCTTGTACAGATATGCCCTACCCTGCTTGTCTTGCGTCCCGATGGATTCAAGGAGGGTGAGATTATAGGAGCAACATTCGACATTGATGAAATAATAGGGATGTTCAGGACAATTCTCCACGAGAAAAAGTAAGTGACTTTCAACATATACAGGATGGTGACCCAAAAGTCACAATCTTTTTGCAGGGGTGGTGAATAAAAAGTAAGTTCAAGGCAAACGTAACACCGGAACTTACTTTTTATTCACCACCGATTTTAAGAAGCTGTTTAAATTCATATCATACATTTATACACTGTTAATTAACCAATATTCTTTTACATTTAGTATAAAATCACTAACTTTGCGGCCTGAAAATAATTGAGATTCAAAATATTTAAACATATACAGTATGAAGAAATTTTTACTTTCACTATTCTGTCTCACTTTTATGGCAGCAATTGCAAACGCAGAGACCTACACCCACGCATTCAAGAGCGGCGAGCTGACTACTGACGGCGGCAGTGTAACACTCAGTGACATTGAATGGAGTGCAACCTCTGCTACTTATATTAATTGGAGTACCCCAAAAGGCATCCAGATAGGCAGCAGAAACGAACCAAACCCTACATATACCTTGAGCACATCTGTACTTTCCGGATGCAAAATCAAGAGCGTAACCGTGAACAGCAGTATCGCAGACAGCGGCGATGCAAAACTGACCATAACTGTTGGCGACCAGACATCGGAAGAATACACACTTGAAACAGGTGCGAAAGATTATACATTCGACTGTGAGGACACAACAGGAAGCATTACAATCAGCTGGACTGCGACACAGCGTGCATACTATGTAAAATCAATAACAATTGAATACACCCCTGATGCAGGAACTGTAGTAGTTCCTACCCCGGAATTCAAGACACCTGCGGTCATCTATGCCGACAAGGCCGAGAATGTAACCGTTGAGACCACAGACCAAAGCGCAGTAATCTACTACACAACCGATGGTACAGACCCTAGCTATGAGGACTATGTAAGCAACCAGGGCACAACCAAGTGCAGCAAGTACTATGTAATGTACTTTAACCTTACAAAAACAACCACCATCAAGGCTATAGCAGTAAAGGTTGACGGTGACGCTGTATTCAAAAGCGCAGTTGCAGAACAGACTTATATTGTTTCACGCACAATGCCATACATTCCTGCAACAGGAATCACATCGGGCAACAAGTACGCTATTGTAGCAGCAGACAGCGCAGCCACATACTTCTACGAAGACAAGGCTTATGGCTACTTGCCTACAAAGACTGCAACAAACGTGAACGGCAAGTATATTGAGACCGTGGAATGCGCAGGATTCACATTTACCGCAGCAGACGGCGGATACACTATCCAGGACGAACTTGGACGCTATGTTTACCACACCGGAACATACACAAGTTTCAACTATGCAGCAGAGAAACCGGCAGCGGGTGCAGTATGGAGCGTTTCTACAGGTGCGGACGGCAATGCAACCATAGCATGCGACGGCTACACTGTATATTACTCTACAAAGTACGAAACATACGGATGCTACCCTGCCGACAATATTACAGAGGAACACGTTCTTCCAAAGCTCTTCATGCAGCGTGAGTACCCTACATATACAATTACACCTGCCAGCGGTAGCACATTCGACCGTTTGGAAACAATTACCGTTACATGTGAAGAAGGCATAGCGGCAACAAACGATTTGAAAATTGAGGCTGAAGGTTTCAGTACTGCATTCACTGTAACACAGACCGACAGGAACACACTAACGCTCACTCCTGCAGAGCCACTTACAACATACAACAACAAGGACATGAACATAAACATCGCAGCCGGTGACATTATTCTCAACCCCGAAGGTATGGATATGACACTCCCGGTTACTGCCAAATTCGGAATACGTACCTTAGTAAAGTATGTTCTCACCGGCAATGCTCCTGCGGCAACAATCGAGGAAGTATCTCCCGCCAACGGTTCTACAGTCGAGCAGCTTTCACACTTCGTGTTTACATTCAGCTACTATGCCGGACATACCGACAACACAGAGATTGTACCAAGACTGCACCTTGAAGGCAGCGAAGAGCTCATTGCACTCGAGAGCACCATATATAACGAGGACGGCGGCAATATCGGTATGCAACAGGCTGCGCTGAAAACCATTGAGCCAGTTGTTGCAAACGGCACATACATCCTCGAGATACCAAACGGATACTTCTGCGATGGTAACGGCAAGGAGATAGAAGGCATAACACTCAAGTATATTGTACAGAACGAGACCGGAATTGAGGATATAATTGCAGGCGATGAGAATAGCTGCACAATATACAATGTATCCGGCGTAAAAATCCTTGAAAAAGGCGATGCCTCAACAGTGAAGTCGCTTTCACCGGGCATATACATAATAAACGGCAAGAAGATATACAAGAAATAATACAGCAGCACAGAAACAGTCTATATTTCCATAAAATCACATTGGAACAATAGACACCAAACAGTTTCCAGCAAGTACGTTTATCATCGTCAGGACACCCCGACGATGATAAACGCTTTTTAGCCAACAGGTTACATGTAACAATCATCATTATACAGAATGATGCGGATTGATATTCTCAAACTCACTCATAGAACGCGGGATACAGAAAATAGAGAAGAATATCCAAAAACTTTTGCAATATATCACACTATAATCGAAATTTATTTTTATATTCGCAGAATAATGCGATAGAATGCCGCCTGTATATGTGCTGCCTGGCTGCATATATACAGGATGGATAATTGTAAATGCTATTAAAATATCAAGCAAATGAGTGAAACACTGAAACCGGAAGTTCAGGCAGAAGAACTGAACACCGCGAGTACTCCTGAAGAGGCTGTAGATGCCGCTACGATTGAGCAAAATGAGCAGAACAGCATAGAAGAAGAGGCTCCACAAGTTGAGACAGAAGTAGCCTCCGCAGCCGAGGAGGCAAGTGAAATTGCTAAGCCCGCAAGCCGTCAGGAGATTGTTGACCGCCTGAAGACTATTGCCGAGAGCGAGAACGTGCTCAATTGCAAAACAGAAACAGAATCACTCAAGGTTCTGTTCTATCGCCTGCGCACGGCAGAGATTGAGACAGCCTTGAAGGAATTCATTGCCCAAGGTGGCGAAGAAGCTCTTTTCATACCCCAAACCGATGAACTTGAAGAACCGTTCAAGGAGTGCATGAGCATTATCAAGGCTAAGCGCAATGCCTGGCTTGCAGCACAGGAAGAGGAAATGAAGGCAAACTATGAGGCCAAGCTGCAGCTGATGCAGGAGTTGCAGGCACTTGTAGAGAAAGCCAGCCAAGGTACACCCGAAGTAAACGAATTCAAGGAAGTACAGGCTAAATGGAAAGAGATAAAGAACATTCCGCAGGACAAGGTAACCAATATGTGGAAGCAGTATCAGCTACTTGTCGAACAGTTCTACGATGTACTTAAGATAAACCACGAATTCCGCGAATACGATTTCAAGAAGAACCTTGAGATTAAGACAAAGATATGCGAGACAGCAGAGGCACTTGAAAACGAACCCGACATCCTCAATGCATTCCACCAGTTACAGCAGCTGCATAACGAATTCCGCGAGACAGGCCCTGTAGCCCCCGAATTCCGCGAAGATGTATGGACACGTTTCAAGGCAGCATCGACCAACATCAACCGTCGTCACCAGGAACATTTTGAGGCCAAGAAAGAGAAAGAGAAAGAAAATCTCGACAAGAAAGCCGCAATCTGTGAGCAGATAGAACAGATTGACACAACAGCACTCACAAGTTACCAAGCGTGGAACAACGCTACGGAACAGGTTCTTGAGCTGCAGACAAGGTGGAAAGAGATTGGTTTCGCGCCACAGAAGATGAACCTGAAGATTTTTGAGCGTTTCCGCGCAGCCTGTGACAGTTTTTTCAAACAAAAGAGCGACTTCTTCAAAGAGGCCAAGAATGCACTTGTAAAGAACCTCGAGCACAAGAGAGAACTTTGCGAAGCGGCGGAACAGTTGCAGGATAGTGAAGATTGGAAAGAGACCGCCGACAAACTCGCCAAACTGCAGAAGGAGTGGAAAGAGATTGGACCGGTTCCACAGAAACATTCCGAGGCCTTGTGGAAACGCTTTGTAGGAGCTTGTGACGCATTTTTTGAGAGACGCAACGCTGCTACTTCAACACAGCGCAATGCCGAACAGGAGAACCTTAAGCAGAAACGTGATGTCATTGAAAGAATAAAGGCCATAGACACAAGTCTTCCGGCCAACGAACAGACAAAGATTCTCTCGGCACTCACGCAGGAGTGGAACAGCATCGGCTTTGTACCCTTCAAGGAGAAAGACAGGATTTACAAGGAGTACAAGCAGACTGTAAACGCGCTTTACGAAGCACTGCACATCAGTGCAAACGAGCGCAAACTTGCCAACTTCCGCAACAACATTGGCAAGGGTGGCAACAGCCTGCAACGCGAACGCGACCACCTCATACGCCAGTATGAGAATCTGAAGAACGAGATTGCAACATACGAGAACAACATAGGCTTCCTGAGTGTATCGAACAAGAAAGGCGCAAGCCTTGTCGACACAATGCGCCAAAAGGTTGAGAAACTGAAACTCGATGCAAAGGTAATCCTCGACAAAATACATCTCGTCGAGGACGAAATGGAAAAAGAAGGGAAATAAACAGCATCAAGCCCCCACATAACCGATGATGGTGACCTCGATCGATGGTCACCATCATTTTTATTTTAACGTGAATTCGATATAAGAAATCTTAGGTACATTCCTACTCCTCAGTCACT
>CAZAIM010000058.1:0-15753 GCA_964485215.1 uncultured Bacteroidaceae bacterium
ATAAAAACAAAGATAATATTTTTTTATTTACCCACACCTTTTTGCTACTGAACCAAAATCAAGGCATTTAGAACTCAGTTTAGAGGCGTAGGGGATATCAAATTTTTTATGTACAGACTTGCAACTCTTTATTCTTGATTAGAGGCATATAACAACCGGGAATATCCGCTGACCCTAAATTTTTTGCTTAGCCCCCCAGACTTTGCAGGTGAGCCCCGACTTTGCAGGTGAGCCTTAGTGTTTCTGCATACGAAAAAAAGGAAAGTAAGTGTTTTTCGCTTACTTTCCTTTTTGTGATCCCGACAGGATTCAAACCTGTAACCTTTTGATCCGTAGTCAAATGCTCTATTCAGTTGAGCTACGGGACCATTTTTTATTGTCCTTGTCGTTTGACGTGTGCAAAGGTACGGCTTTTTTTGATATATGCAAAGTTTTTCGGTCTTTTTTTTGAAAAAAACTGTTTTTTTTCTCTTTTCT
Organism: uncultured Bacteroidaceae bacterium; assembly: GCA_964485215.1. Taxonomy (GTDB): domain Bacteria; phylum Bacteroidota; class Bacteroidia; order Bacteroidales; family Bacteroidaceae; genus HGM04593. The sequence goes on from CAZAIM010000058.1 coordinate 478, forward strand.
ACTCGATAAAACGCTCATTGAACATAAACCAGCCGAGGGTAATGCCTACGTTTACGGTATTTTTGTGCGAACTGTAGTAGTTGGCAAATGCACTCACCGATATGTTCGAGAATTTTGCAACAGCAGTAATATCGCATATATACTGAAAGTCGTTGAAGCGTTTGTTGCTGTAGCGTGCTGTGCCGTCGGCGTTCTCTTTAATTATGCGGTATGGTGTGAAGGCATAGAAACTGGGACGCAACTGTATGAAACTGTTGAAGTTGAAGATGCCGGTGACACCGCCGGCAATGTATTGGTTGGCGCGGAATTTTGGGTCGTAGTTGAAAAGGCTGTTCATCGTGGGTGTAAATGAACCGGCCTGCATCATAGTGGCCTGATAGGTCTTGGAAAGGCGTCGGGTAGAGTAGAAAAGCTGCATATATGTGCCAAGCGTAAACGATTTGTTTACTTTGAAGTGGTCACGGCGGGCGTATGCTATCTGCAACCACGACTGTCGTGTCTTGTTGTCTTCAAACTCTATGATTCCCCGGTATTTCTCCTTGCCTATGACGAATTGCGCTGTCAGTGCCTCATATGTTCCGGCAGTGGGGAATACTTTTGCATTCAATGTGTTGCCTTCAATTTTTACGCTGCCGCCAAAAAGTGTCATATCGTTGCGGTCGAATTGCGGCATGTTGAGGTCTACGATGTTCGACGGTACGTACTCATCCTTTATGTCGGCTATTCCAATCCCAATCTCGGCCTTCTTCTGGTTGAGGAACGGAAGTATCAGTTTCATCTTTGCGAAAACCTCACGTTGGTGGTTTAGTGCAACGGAATTTTCTTTAGAGAAGAGATATTTCATGTTGTAGTAGTCGATGGTGGAGTATGAGCCTATGAACTTGAGCGATACGGGGAGCTCGCCAAGGAAATCTATTCTGCCCGAGGCCTGTGCATTGTTGTAGACCTTTCCGAACTGGCCGTCGACGATGAACTCTTTTGAGTGGTTATCGAGGTTGCGGTAATGCAGTCCTAAATATATCTGGTTCGATATGTTGGTCGATACGCCGGCACCAATCTTAAGAGTGAAGCTTGGGTTTATCTTTACGTCGAGATGAAGGGTGTAGGTGCTGTCGGAAGGGTTGTATACGGCGTGTGGTATAATCTCCTCAATAATGTCACCCGAGAGCAGGCTGTAGTAGCCCTTCTTGCATTTCTCATAATCAAACGGCTCGTTACCGTTCTGGAATTCCTTTACTATCGAACGCTCCTGTTCCTTAGTGACACCGCTTACAACTACATTCCTGAAAATGATTGCGGGAACACGTTCCTTGAATGCCTTGCGCTTGTTGGCCAGCCTTGCGCTCTCCTGTTCACGTGGAATGCGTTCCTTTATGGAAGCAATATGCTCAATTGCATAGTCGTAGCCGTGTTTTGTGATGTCTCTAATCTTGTGAAAATCGAGCAGTTTCACTCCCTTTATCTTCATGTCGAGCAATATCCCTTTTTCCTTAGGCATACTGTAGTCGCTGCGGCTTATTATAAGATTTTCGGCCTGGCTCATAATATCTCTTTCGTTAGGAAGAGTAGGGTTATCGCTCACAACACTGCCAATGATTATATCGGGCTTGAAATCCTTCTCCATCACATCACGTGGAAAATTGTTGTACAGGCCACCGTCGTAGAGAAGTATGCTGTCCTTTTTTATTGGCTTGAAAAAGAACGGGTATGTCATTGATGCGCGTACGGCATCGCCCAAATCGCCCTTGGAAAATACTATCTGCTTCTTGTTGTAGACATCCGATGCGACGCAGCGGAACGGAATCATCAGACTGTCGAAATCGTTGCCGCAGGCAGCGTTCGGCCCGGCAAATATCTCAAGGAATCCAAGGTTCATTGGTGTTGGGTTGACAAGGCTTATCGATGGCCTTACAATGTGAAGCGAATCCTTGACATCGAAATGTATGCTCAGCAGGTCGGGCACATCCTTGTTTCTTCTGAAGTAGAACATATAGTTCTGGTCCATAGTGCCGGTGTACCATCGCTGGAAGTCGTCGCTTGTCATAATCTCCACCATCTCGTCGGGCGAGTATCCCATTGAGTAGAGTGCTGCCACAATGGCTCCCATGGAAGTGCCGGTAACGTAGTCTATCGGTATACCGTTTTCTTCCAGAGCCTTTATCACGCCAATGTGTGCAAGTCCTCGTGCGCCGCCACCGCTCATGACAAGGCCTACCTTCTGTGCGCACAGCAGCGAAGGAATAAAAATTGCAAGCATTATGGCAGTGAGTAATCTTTTCATTTGTCGGCTATTTACGGCTTTTGTTTTGAACAGCAAAAATATGAATATTTTTTAAAATTCTTTTTTCAAAAACAAATCTTTAATGTTCTTTTATGTTTTCAGAAGTTTCAGAAGTTGTCAGAATGAATGTCGCAGCCTTGCCAACATCAAATCTAAGAAGTTTTAAATATATATCGTTTAGTTTTTTATAGAGCAAAAATAGGGTGTTTTATTATTTTTTGAGGGCGCGTAGAAAAGGCTACGTAACCGAGAAAAAGAAGAAAACAGACATTTTGAATATAAAAACAACGAAATGGCGGCTTCCAATATAAGAAAAACTTTTATTAGAGATTTAAACAGCTTCTAAACAGTTTCTTAACAAATTATTGATAATAAAAGTTGTGTGATTAAAAAATATCGCACCTTGGTGATGCGATACTCAGAAGTTGTTTAATGTTCGAATAAAAGCTTTCCGAACTGTTCTGGTCTGTGGAAACTTGGTTCTTCCCACTCGATAGGGTTCCAGGAGAGGAAATGAGGGGTGGGGAGTTCATCGCCGCATTTGTAGAAGTTGGCGGTCATCTCCTTGCCGCAGAAACACTCCATACCACTGCGGAAGAGTGCTGTTGCAGGAATAATCTCAATTACACTCCATGTGTGCTCTCCTTCTCGCAGTCCGAAAGGCTCTGTGCCAAGCGAAGGAGTGCGTTCCACGCTGTCGAGAACCTCCTTACCCGCAGCTTCCTTGGGAGCATCGGCAGGGTGCCATGCAAGCAACAGTTTGCCGGTGCAGGTGCATTCGAAGTTATAGTAGTCGAGGTTGCTCTCGGGCGAAACAAAGAATTCTACACAAGGGTCGGTCCATGTACGTCCCTGGTCTTCGGTAACAGCAGCCTTTATGTCGTTCTCTGTTACGGAGAATTTGATGTATAGCCTTGCTCCGTCGTGGAACAGCCTGAATGTAGCCTTGGGCGAGTAGGGGAACTCTGCCGGCCAGTTGCAGCATCCGATAGCATGCTCCGGCAGCGTGTCGAAAATTTTCTCTAAGTTCTCGACAGGAGTAATCTTGGGTACTTTGATTGTTTTCATGTCCGCATTATTTAGAATATAAATTTACATTAAGAATATCATCTTGCTAATATATATTAAAAAAAGCGTTATTCACTTTTTTTACAGGAATAATTAATTTTTTTTTCAGTTTATTTGTAACAAATCTGAGCTTTTCTCGTCTATAGGATGAAAAGAAACCACAACACAGAGATAACGACGTGACGCACGCAGAATTCAAAAGGCGGTTCCTGCCGCTGCAAAAGATGCTCTATCGCGAGGCATACCTTATGCTTTGCGACAGTTTTGAGGCAGAGGATGCTGTGCAGAACCTCTATCTTAAATTGTGGGAAATGCGTGATGAACTCAATACAGTGGTCTCTTCCGAGGCCTATTGCCGCACTTTGCTCAGGAACATATGCATCGATCGCTGGCGGGTGATAAGGAACCACAATGAGACGGGGGAGATGCCTGCCGAGGAAGTGGCTGCGAATTCGCCGCCCGACATTGAACGGCGGGAGGCAGATGAGTGCCTTGAGAAATTCCTTGCCGAGCTCCCATGGCAGCATAGCCGCGTAATGCAGATGCGGATAAACGGCTGCAGCTTCGAGTATATTGAGAGCGTGACGGGGCTGACACAGGCAAACATAAGAGTAATAGTCTCGAGGGCGAGAAAGAAATTCAGAGAGTTTTATGATAAAATATAATAAGGAGTCTGATTATGGAAGAGAATAGTCTGAAAAGGATGATAGAGCGTTTCTTCGATGCCGGTTTGAGTATCGAGGAGGAGCGTGAACTGTGCCGATATCTTCGTGAGAATGATGTTCCAGCCGAGCTCCGTAAGGATAAGGAGGCTATAATCGCTCTTTGTGACGAGGATATGGAGATGGAATTGCCTGCCGGTGCCGAAGCGCGGCTTGAGGCAATGCTTGACACTCTTGCCGAGAATGAAAGGCAGTGCCTGGCCAATGAGTGCGGTGTCTCAATGGCAAAAAGGCGCATACTGAAAGTTCCTCGCTTCGTGTGGAGTGGAGCTGTTGCTGCTGTGGTGCTGGCGGTTGCCTATCTGTTTGCTGGTGATGATGAACAGTTGCCTATGCAGCATACATCGCAGATTGCAGCAGTAGAGGTAGTTCCCTGTGAGCAAGAGGAGGATACTTTTGACAATCCCGAAGATGCAATGAAGTGTTTCAAATCGGCAATGAACGACATACAGCTTGCGTTCAACACAACAGAAAAGACTACACACGAGATAGGGAATTCGCTCAACGAAGCGTTTCGGCCATACAAGGATATAATAAGGATTAACATGTAAACAAAATAATTATGAAACGGTATATTTTAACAGTAATGATGTCACTCCTGCTCTTTGCCGGTCCGGCCTTTGCCACAGGGCTTACACCGCAAGTGAAAGAGAAGAGCGAGGCCGAGAAGTACATTCAGCAGCTTGCAAAAAAAAAGGCAAGTGAAATTGATTACGCCTACATATCTGCAACAATGTTCAAGCAGATGTTCTCTATGATTGGAGCAGAAGTGGAGCTGCAAGGGATGTCCCATCCCTTTGCTTCAATAAAGAGCCTTCGCAAGTTCGACTCAACCGGTCCGGTCGGATACAGTGCGCTTAAAGGGCACATTGAGCAGTTCCTGCAAGAGGATATCGAAGTCATGGGCATGAAATTGATGGCACTAAGAAGAGAGAACGGAACAGTGACTACAATATACAGCGGTTCCGGAAATATCCTTGTTATCAGCGATGATGACAGCGAAATTTCGGTAGTGTTTATTGTCGGTTTTGACTATAACACCTTAAAGACCATGGAGGAGAACGGAATAAATATTAATTTTTAATGAGTCAAAGCAGATAGGTTATGAAAAAGACAATATACTTTATACTGGCATCACTGTTTGCTGTGAACATGCAGGCACAGGTTGTTGACAAGGAGGGGTTGCAGACATTTATCAACGAGCTCAAAGCCCTGAAAGGCGAGCATGTGAAGTGTGAAAACCAGAATTACAATATTGAGTTTCCACAAGAGCTTGTGAATTTCAGATTCAATGACAAGGATGTCGAACTTGCAAGTGTTGCTACTTCGGACACTACAATCTGCTGTGTCTCCATAACTTCAGAAGATAGGACCGGCTACAATCTTGTACTGGGTGTACTTTACAAGTATTACGATGAAGAGTCGGAGGATATTTTCGGCATTCCGCTTTTTGCGTGCCAGCGTGTAGACGGCGAGGAACAGATAATGTTTATGGATGGAAGCAACACTTTGCTCATAATGGACGATAACGATGAAGAGATACTGATCGCATATATCAGCTATAACCTTAATGATGCCATAAAAGGAGTCCTGCATAATATCATAGATGAGACTGATGAGGAGTATGTAGATGTCGAGATGTTCGGCGGAATAAATTTCAGTGTCAATGTGACCGATGCCGATGAGTTCAAGAAATCTTCAAAGAATGTGTATCTGCCAACTGCCAATGGCGATGATATCATGGCACTTGTGAGAAAGATATATGAGGACAATGTGCTGCATATTGAAGGCTTGCTTGCTGGTGCAAAGAGCGTGGAAGAACAGGAAGAACTTGCTGCATCACTTGACGGCTGGAAAAAGGAGCAGAATGAGCACCTTGAGGATTTGGAGCGCGAACTCGAGGAACTTGATATCCCTTCGTTTATAGAGATAATACCCGGCAGTGATGAATACTATGTGGCAATACCCCAGGTTCCGGCTCACTTGAAGTTGAAACAGAAACCATACGCAGCAAAGGGCATATACGACTGGATAAACAGTTTTTATAGCTTCAGGGCTGGTCACAAGTTTGGTGTCACCGATATTGTATCGTGTATAATAACGCCGCAGGATGTTGCAGAACAGTGTGTCATCAGGAACTGTCCGAGAGAGAAATGGTATGACGACGGTTTTACACCCGAATACAAGGAACTTGCTGCTGTTGAGTACCAAGGTGGTACACCTGCCGTGCTTTACAGTTTCTCGCAGAACGAAAATGGATACAATGAGATGTTGAGGGAGTATGGTGACCTGTTCCATCGCAAACCGGGCGAGAAGGTAATGGGACTTTATGTGACACAATGCAGCGAGAACAACGGCAAGCGATTCGTGCAACTGTGGGGTGAGGGTAGTGTCCTGATGTGCGTCTATGACTCTCCGGATGAGAAGTATTGCCACATGAGCATAATAATTGGCGGTATAAGCGGCTTTGAGCGAGCGGTGAACGAATATCGATTCGGCGGCGAGAAGGATTTTGCCAAGAGGTACAATATTGTTATAGACAGTGACCTCGGCGACAATTCATACGGAATACATTTTACAACCGATGAATATTTCTATGCAGGCAAATTGCACAAGAAGGGCGTGCACATAGACTTTGGCTATGCAAGAAAATTCTTGGAATAGAGTACTGGATACAGAGAACAGGGCAAAGATGAAAGATGATAGATATAAAAGCACTGATAACACAGTGCAAGGATTATAACTCCATTCAAACAGAAATTAATTTAAAACTATATTACAATGAGAAGAAGAATTTTACTGACACTTGTGCTTGCCATTGCAGGCATGGTGTCGCTCGTGGCACAGACAACAGCACTCGTAACTTACGAAGGCGGCTATTTTGTAAAGGATGGAAAGGAGTGGACTGAATACCGTCCGGCCGATAAAGTGGAGCCATGGAACGAATACAAGCAGTACAAGGAGGATGACAAGTTCTATTATCTCAAGAGCAAGCGATGCAATGTCGCTGTTCCCAAAATCTCCCGTGACAAGATTTTTGTCGATCGTAAGAAGAATGGCAATTGGGAGGTTGTGTACAATACATTAAATGTGCACCTTCTTTGTCCCGAGGGCGATGCCCTGTATTACACTTACAGGAACCACAGCATGAAGCACTATGAGTATGACGGCTATTTCGTGCGCGACAACTATAATTGGCGCGAGTACCGTCCAAGGCTCAAGAGCGGTGTATGGGCGGAGTTCAAGCAGACGGCCGAAGACAGGAAATATTTCACCCTTGAAAGCAGCAACAACATCGTGTATGTCCCAAAGACAACAGACGACGATATTGTAATAAAGGACAAGAGCAACAGAAACTGGACTGGCGGCTATGCTATACAGGCTGTATATGACCGTTCTGCAACATATCTTTACAGTTTTTATTACACAAAGAGCGGATTGCATAAGCATGAACTTACCGACAAGAGTGCACGCATAAGCCTCGACAACAAGTGCAATATTCAGATCGCTGTTGACGGCAAGCACTACGACCTTACATACACCGGTATCGAGATTGCCGAGGTTGACGGCAAGGAGGCAATCCTCATTACCATTGACAAGAAGAACAGAATATGGCTCTTCGACGGTACCGCACACGTAGAGTGCAGAAAGATTGGCAAGAAGATGCTCTTTGTGGGAGCCGGAAGCTACTCGAAAATCATGGAACAGCTGAAACTCGGTACTTTCAGGCTTTGAAACGACATATCGTGCCGCCGCAGCGGCACGATATGTCGTTTCAAACGGTACTCTCCTCATCATGTTATCATAACAACCCTTTCACCGCTGAAAATATGCAGGTTAAGCTGCTCCATTATATACTTCAAGGCACGCTGTGCCCTGACTGAGTTGCCGGCCTCGTCTATTGGCGGCGAGAAAGCGGCGATACCGAAGGCACCGGGAAGAACACCCATAATACCGCCGCCCACGCCCGATTTGGCAGGAAGACCACTATTGAACATCCAGTCTCCTGTGTGTTCATAGAAACCTACTGTTGCCATCAGCGATGTTATTCTGCTTGCTATTCTTTGAGGGAATACCTGTTCCCTGGTCCTTGGGTTATATCCGCCGCAAGCGATGGTTGCAGCCATTGTTGAGAGCTGTGTTGCAGTGACACCCAAAGAGCATTGGCGCGTGTACAGGTCGAGCGAGATCTCGGGCTCGTCGTATATGCGGTTGTAACTCTTCAGTAGCCAGGCAATGGCGCGATTGTTGTGGTTGCTGACGCTTTCCGACCTGTACAGTTCGTCGATGAGCGTAACCTCGCTGCCGCACAGTTTTTCGATGTTGCCAAGTATCGCCTCCCACTTCCCGCGGCTGTTGCCCACAGGGCGCACCATGCTCACGGCGGATATTGCTCCTGCATTGACAAGAGGGGTAGAAGGGTGCTCATTCTCGAGCAGGATGGCAAGCACCGAATTGAACGGCATGCCCGTGGCATCTGCACCAATCATATCGAGCACCGTTTCGGAGCCGTAATCCTTGAGCACGAGGAGTGCCGTCGCAACCTTTGAAACTGATTCTATTCCAAACCTGTAGTTGCAGTCGCCATAGGTGATTGTTTCACCGTCGGGCAGGCACACGGCTATCCCGAAAAGCTTGCTGTCGACATTAGCAAGATAGGGAATGTAACCGGCATTTTTGCCGCCGTTCTCCTCCTTGAACTCAAGATACGCTTCGTGTACCGCAATCTTGAGTTCTTCTCTCGTAATCCTTCTATCCCTGTTCATGACTATCTTTTTCCTGTGTGGGTATATACTGTACCTTTTACCTTGATATTGCTCTCGATGTTCAGACGCGAAACCGTTGGGTATTGCAGCCTGTCAAGTTCGCTTACAGCAGCAGTTATGTCGCCAAGCAACTGGTCGGCCATGTCGCGGCTGAATCCTTGCCGCACGACTATGCGCATAACTATTGTATCCTCCAATTTGGCAGGCAGAGTGTACGCAGGCACCATCCAGCCATTCTGTTTTAACTTGTCCTGTAGGTCGTAAAGCGTCCATTTACACTGCTTTGAATACTCCTTCTTCATCTCCCAGATGAATAGAGGGTTGGTCACTTCGCTGCTGTAGTTCCTGAATGGCTTCATCTTTCCAATCTCGCTATGCAGGTATTTTGCTATCTCCATAGAACTGTGCTGTACGGCTTTGTAGCCCTCGAATCCCAAACGTATGAACTGGTAGTACTGGCCCAGAATCTGTGCTGCCGGTCGTGAGAAATTCAGACCCACTTGTGTGACTTCTGCTCCAAGGTAGTTGACACTGAATGACATGCTGTCGGGCAGGAACTTCTTGTCTTTCCACACAACCCATCCTAGTCCCGGGTACACAAGGCCGTACTTATGTCCGCTGGTGCTTATGGAAAGAACCCATTTAAGACGGAAATCCCACTCGACTTCCGGTTTCAGGAATGGCATAATGAAGCCTCCCGATGCAGCATCGACGTGTATTGGAATGTCGTATCCGGTCTTCTGGTTGTACTCCTCAAGGGCATCGTTAAGTGCCTTAACGTCATCGTTGAGCCCAGTCCAGGTTACACCCATAATCGGCACTACGCAGATTGTATTCTCATCGCACATGGCGATGGCATCTTGCGGGCAGAGGGTGAGCTTGTCGCTGCTTAGCGGCACAGTGCGCATCTCAATCTGCCACAGTTGCGCGAATTTTTCCCAGACAACCTGGTAGGCTGCCGAAATTACAAAGTTTGGCTTGTCGCAGGGCTTGCCGGCTGCAATGCGGCGTTTCTTCCATCTTTGCCAGGCTGCCACGCCACCAAGCATGCAGGCTTCGCTTGAACCTATTCCCAACGCGCCGGCTTTCCATTTAGCCTGCTCGGGGCTGTTCCATAGGTTTGCGATGATGTTGATGCACTTGGCACACATTACTGCTACGCGAGGATATTCGGTCTCGTCAATGTAGTTGATTGCAATGGCATCGTTCATCAGCTTGGTGGCGTACGAATCCATATAGGTTGTTACAAATGTTGCCAGGTTAAGGCGCGGTTGGGTCTGGGCGAATGTCTCATCCTTTACCATGCGGTAGGCAATCTCGGGCGTTGTGGGGTGCTGCGGAATTTTGTCTACCGGCGAACTCTTCAACATTTCCTCGGAGCCGAATACCGAGGTAGTAACGGTTGGGTTACAATCATCTTGCTTCATGTTTCTACTTTTTAAAGTTTATAATAATCTTTAGCCAAGCCCGTGCCGGGCTGCATTTCTGTTTTGATGATGAAACGCTGAGTGGCAGCGAGGTGTTCGGGATTTTGGATTTTTTAAAGCTAATGCCGGAGCGCAACATTTTGCTGCCAGCGGTTGTTCTGTTGTTTGAGGAATAATCGAAAACTTTCTTTTTATGACAGTATGAAAACAGATGGAATCTATACCGGAAAGGGCTATATTACGCTTTGGGCATTGTTTGGAATATGGTCTGTGTCGGCACTGACCTCGTTGCCCGGATTGGCTATTTCACCTATCTCGGAAAAGTTGTTGACGGTGTTCCCGTCGGCGACCGACCTTGATATACAGTTGCTAACAACGCTGCCTTCGCTTCTGGTGATTCCATTTATTCTGTTAGCCGGTTATTTGAGCGAGAAGGTAGGAGTTATCAGGTTGCTTTATATTGGTTTATCTGTGTTTCTTTTAAGTGGTGCATTATATTTTCTTTGCGGAACGATAGGGCAACTCATAGCAGTAAGTGCGCTGCTGGGTGTTGGTGCAGGATTGATAATTCCGCTCTCGACATCGCTTGTTTCAATGTTCTTCTCGGGTGAAGAGCGGACAAGGCAATATGGATATGTTTCGGCCATAACGAATATTGCGCTTGTTGCCGCAACTGCACTCACCGGCTGGCTTGCCGACATTCAATGGAGACTGCCGTTCCTTGTGTATCTTCTGCCGCTCTTTTCAATAATGCTTGTACCCTCAATCAGCCGGGCAGGCGTAGGCGATAGGCCGGAAACTGCAGAGAGTGCTTCCCGTTACTCCGGAGGGGTCGATTATCGTTCACTTTTGAAGTACATGCTTTATTATCTGCTTATTACCTACTTGGTAATGGCTGTGAGCATAAACCTTCCCTTCATGCTTGGAAGGCTTGGATATGATAGTGGGGTGTCGGGTGTAGTAATCTCTCTCTTCTTCCTTGCGATGATGGTTCCCGGGCTTTTCATAAACCGTATATTGAATGTACTTGGCAGGAATATTCTGCTTTGGGCGTTGTTGCTGATGGGGCTTGGGCTGGCAGACATCTATCTCAATGCTTCGCTTCTATCGGTGATTGTAGGTTCTGTTGCAGCAGGCTTCGGGTATGGTGTAGCTCAGCCTTATATCTATGATGCAACGGCATCGTTGGCAACAGCACGCAAAGTTACTTATGCTTTGGCACTGCTTATGACAATGAATTATGTTGCTATTGTGTTGTCACCGTTCGGGGCTGATGCTTTGGCGACAATCTTCGGCAACAAGGCAGAGGATTTTCCTTTCCTCACAAATGCAGTTATGGCATTTGTTGCCCTTCTTTTCCTTGTTGTGCGCAGGTGGTTTAGGAATATTTCTTAGAAAAAGAAACATATAGATGTTATGAACAATTATGCAAAAGGTTCACTCTCGCTCTTTGTAGCCAGGGTTTTCAGTGGTTTGAATGTTAACGCGTTGGGTTATCTGTTGCCGGTTTGGATTTCTCCCGTTGGGTGCGTGACGCTCCGTTTGTTGTTCGGTGCATTGGTTTTCTGGGTCGTTTCTATCTTTGCAAGGCCCGAGACAGTGCTTTTCCGCGACAAGGTAAAGATGGTGATTCTCGGTTCTTTCGGCATTTTCGGCTATATGTCTCTCTACGCGTTGAGCATAAGCTATACAACACCTGTGAACTTTGCAATCTTCAATGCGATGCAGCCGCTTTGGGTGGTGATTGTAAATGCTGTGGTCTACAGGGAAAGCGTCGACTCCCGTAAACTGCTGGGGTTGGCTGTAGGCTTTGTGGGGGCTATGCTCTGCATACTCTCGGAACCGGCCGAGGGTGTAGCACGTAATTCCTTGCTTGGCAATATGCTGGCTATATTTGCTTCAATCATTTATGCAACATACCTTGTCTTCTCGGCACGTATGGTAGGGCATTTGAGGAGTACCACAATACTGCGCTATACGTTTTCATCGGGCGCGTTGGTTGCAATTGCTGTAACAACTGTTTTCGGCTTTTCCGCACCTATGTTTGACGGCAGCATTGATGTCAAGCCGCTGCTTGTGCTGCTGTTCGTGCTCATTTTTCCAACCGCGGTCACCTATTTCCTCATTCCAATAGGGCTCAAATACCTGAAAAGTGCCGTGGTGGCTCTTTATGGCTACGTTACTCTCATCGTGGCAGCTGTTGTTTCGTATGTTCTTGGCCTCGACAAGTTTGACCCTGTAATACTTCTCTCCCTTTTGCTTATTGGCATAAGCATCTATTGGGTAGGTGTTGCCGATGAACGTGACAGCAACAGGAAAAGAGGGTAGTATGGCTCCCCTAAAAGGTTCTTTGCGGTTTTTTCCTTCTTGAAAGATTCTTTTTCTGCGTTTTTCTCTATTTTTATTAAGGTATTTCAGAGAATAATGATTAATTTTGCGGAAATTACATAAATGCGCAGAGTTAAAATGAAAAAAATATTCATATTGCTGGCAATGCTGTGTGTGGCACTTTCTTCGTTTGCAGCACCTGCATACCGCAAGCCTTTTAAAGTAAAACAGTCCGATGGTACAGAACTCACTGTGGTTCTCACAGGTGATGAGTCCATTCATTATTTTGCAACGCTTGACGGCAAGCCGTTGGTTAAGGAGCAGAACGGTGATTATATGTATGCGTCGTTCTCTGAAGAGGGATGTTTTGTCTCATTGAAGATGCTTGCCCACAACTCGGGAAACCGGAGCCTTGTTGAAGAGGCACTGCTCTCTACTGTTGACTATGAACAGATGACAGCGTCGGTAAACAAGGCTGCAAAAGCCCACGCTGCATCATTCAAGGCCGCGGCTCAGAAGGCTGGTTCTCAGATAGCTCCCGAGGGTGATGTAAATATAGCTGTTGTTCTGGTGCAATTCCAGGATACGAAATTCACATATACCAAGGAGGATATAAACAACCTTCTCAATACAGAAGGCTATAAAGTTGAAAATCCGTTTGCAGAGAGTGTAGGCAGCGCACGTGACTACTTCATAGCGCAGTCCGACGGCAAGTTCCGCCCGAATTTTATGGTGACCGATATTGTAACATTGGATAATAACATGTCGTACTATGGCGGCAACGATACCTCCGGTGATGACGTGAAGGCTACTTATGCAGTAAAAGAGGGCATTCAGAAAGCCGATGCTACATTTGATTTCTCAAAATGTGACAACAACGGTGATGGCGAGGTTGAATTTGTATATTGTATCTATGCCGGTTATTCCGAATCGTACGGAGCTGACGAGAATACAATATGGCCGCACCAATGGGCGTTAAGAGCTCAGGCTGGTTCCATAACTGTTGATGGCGTTAAGTGTGATACCTATGCTTGTAGCGGTGAACTGGTATATAATGAAAATTATGAATCAAAGATAGGCAAGGTTCTTGCAGGCATAGGGCTCATCTGTCATGAATTCTCACATTGCCTGGGTTTGCACGATATCTATGATGTTACATACGAGAGCGGAAACTGGGGCATGGACTATTGGGATGTCATGGATCAGGGCAATTATGCAGCCGAGGGGTATGTTCCTGTAGGCTACAGCGCGTATCAGAGAGATTTCTGCGGTTGGAGAGACCTTGTCGTGATTGACGAGAAAGGGGATTATTCTATGATGCCGCTAACTCAGGGTGGTGTGGGCTACAAGGTAGTCAACGATGCAAACCCCAATGAGTATTATATTTTGGAGAACCGCAAGCAAGAGGCATGGGATAGCTATCTGTTTGGTAGCGGAATGCTTGTCATTCATGTCGATTACTTGAAATCGGATTGGGACGACAATACAATAAATACGACAAAGAATCATCCTCGTTATACTTTAATTCCTGCCGATAACAGCCTTGATGCATACAAAGAGGTCTCCGAAGAGCAGTTTGTTGCCAGTCTCAAGGCTGATGTGTGGCCGGGGACAAGCGGTAATACAGAACTTACAAACACCTCGATACCGGCTGCAAAGGTCTATGCAGGCGGTTATATGAACAAGCCTATCAGGAATATAAAATATGAGAATAGTGTTATTTCCTTCAATTTCCTGGGAGGTGTCTTTTCTGCGGTTCCTTCGGGTCTATCGGCTACGGATATAACAGAAACCTCGTTTGTGGCAGCATGGGATGCCTTAGAGGGTGCTGAGGGCTACAACGTGGAGCTGTACAAGATGACAGAAGCCGTTGATGATGCAGGTGATTATATAACTCTTCTCAGTGAGGATTTTGTTAATTGTACCAAAATAAATACAGATGTATCGTCATCTCTTAACGACTTTACTTCGGCAAGCGGGTGGAGTGGCAGCAAAACCTACAGCGAGGGCGGTGTCCTGCGCGTAGGTACATCAAGCAATGCTGGCTTTTTGAAAACCCCGACGCTTAATGCAAAGGGAGAGGTAGAAGTTTCGTTCTCTGCTAAACTTTATAATGTAAATGATACCGGTGTCAATCTGGTTGTATCTATCAAGAATGCTGCAGGCGATGTTCTGGCAACCAAGGATATTGTTCCTTCTTCATCGGCGGTTACCCATACGCTGACAACAGATATTGACGGCGATTTCTATATTGAATTCAGCACCTCTACGAGCACAGGCAAGAAGCGTGTAAACGTAGATAACATTGTAGTTTCTGTTGCTACTTCGTTTTCTTCGGAGTTGGTTGCAGAGGTTTCTACAAACGAGCTCAGCTGTAAATTCCACAATCTCGATGCTGGATACTGTTACAGTTTCCGTGTCCAGGCGAAGGATTCCTATGGCGTCTCGGCATTTTCGGAGTATATGTCTCTCGAAATGCTCCCTACCTCAATAGAACAGATTCTTGCAGGTGAATCATTTGCCGATGTATATACTTTGGCCGGTGTAAAGGTTTTCAGCGGCAAGGTGTGCGATGTGGAGTTCTCTTCTCCCGGTATTTATATCGTAAAGACTGCTTCCAAGGCATATAAAGTGATTGTCGAGTAAGAGGCTGTTGCGTCGCATACGGTGCTATGGCTTCGAGC
>CAZAIM010000059.1:0-10432 GCA_964485215.1 uncultured Bacteroidaceae bacterium
AAGTGATTGTCGAGTAAGAGGCTGTTGCGTCGCATACGGTGCTATGGCTTCGAGCTGTAACAGCAAGCAATGCTCGCTCGCATCGCCGTTGTCACTGTACTGGCTTTCAGAAAAGTTGTCTGCATTACAGCGGACTCTCCTTGCCTATTTAATGCTCTTTCTGCCTGCTTTCCCTTTTTTCGTAATTACATACACAGCTATCCTCCTTTGTTGTTATACGAAGCCTCTGTCGTCCGGTAAGGCAAGTAGGGTTTTTATGCATTCGTTTAATTGAAACATTCTAAAAAAGACCTTTAAAAATTCAAGGACACTGCATGAAGTTGCATCTGTTCTTTTTTTCTTGTTAGTCTGGGTGTTTTTCATTTTCGGTTCTATTAAACTGTTCATAAGTGGTTTTTGTGGTCCGTATTTCTGCTTTGCTATTCTTACTCACAATTTTCAGCTTGTTTAACCAGTTGATTCATAGAATTATAGCTGATTTTTAACGTGCTGAGAATTTAAAATTCTAAACTAATTCGTAATATAGCCTGGAATTTTGCAATAATTGTAAATTTTTCGCTAACTGAAGAGACTCGCAGTCTACGTTTGCATAATTATACGAGTAGAAAAGTAAATTGTGCAGTTGGTGTGCGTGTATGCTTTGTGTTACAGATGTAAAATCTTGCAATATTGATGTTTTTAAAATTAGTATGCTCTTTAGTTTGTTAGAAATGTAAAACGGGCAGAGTAGTGCATCGTTGTTATTTTGCCAGTATTACTGTTCACGTTATCAACAGTCGGTTATTAACAGGGTTAACAACGTTATGCAAAAAGTATGCATTTTGTACATTTGTGTCATAAATGTTTAAAAATCAGTATGTTATTATTGATTTTATAATGTTTTGCTTTTGTTGTTTGAAGGCTTTGGCGGATATTTGACAGTTAAAGTGAATATTGTCTCGATATATTGGTCTTATTTTGCCTAAAACCACTATATTAGGTCTTAAATATGATGTTGTTTATAGCTATAATATCCTTGGCTGTTGTTATCTGTTTGCTTTGCCTCATATGTATGTGATGTACGGTTGGCATGGCTGTCTTGTCTTTTTGTAAACTGAGTGTTTGTTTTATAAATGTAAATTATTGGCATATTGGTGATTCTTACGCCCTATTGTTTTATTGAAAAATTAATGTTACCTTTGTGAAGATTTGCATTGGTATATTTGTATATCGTTAAATATGCATAAATTTATGAACGAGAGAGAAAGAATAGAACTCCTGATGAAATGCTATGAGCTTTCACCATCGCAGTTTGCCGACAGGACAGGAATCCAGCGCGCATCGGTGTCGCATATTATTAGTGGCCGTAACAAGCCAAGCCTCGAAGTGCTGCAAAAGATATATGATGCGTTTCCGGAACTCGATATCAAATGGCTTATGACAGGTAATGGTGAAGAGCCGGTTGTAAAAGGCGAAGGAGGCAGCGATGCTGCTGTTCTCGAGAACAACCTGTTTGCTCAGCCTTTGCAGGAGCAACCCGTAGAGCCTCTTGTGCAACAAGTTGCTGTTGTAACACAGGAGCCGTCGCCGCTTCCCGGGCAGGTCTCTTCCAGGCCTGCCGTAGAACGCCAGCAGCGCAAGCCCTCAATTCCAAAGTTGCGTCCTCAGCAACCGGCTGAGCGAAGGATAAAGGAGGTGCGTATCTTCTATACCGATGGAACATACGAAACGCTTGTGCCGGAAAAGTAATGAACTGTTGGAATTTATATTGCCTTGCTAACATCGGCAGCACTCGTTGTAAAATATTCTTCTATAATGAATAGAAATTAAGATGGTTTCCAGACTGGCAGTCCCTTATTTTCATCAAAGGCTCACGCGGTATGAAAATATTTGCTTCAAAATAGTCTTGGCAAATAAAAATGTGTTATCTTCGCGTTTATACAAAAGATAACATTTAAGAACATCTGAATTATGAAAAAGGTTCTTGTCGATTTGACAATAAAAGAGGTACGTGAGGTCAATGCCAACTGTGTGCTGTTGGTTATGAGAAGCGATACCCCTCTGCCCGATACACGTCCAGGCCAGTTTGCCGAGCTGCGTATCGACAATACTCCTACAGTGGTGCTGCGCCGTCCAATCTCGGTGCATAGTTTCGATTCCGGTAAAAACGAGGTCGGCTTCCTGGTGCAGATTGTTGGTGACGGTACACGCTGGTTAGGTTCTCTGAAGGCCGGCGACAAGGTCAATACACTGATGCCGCTTGGCAATGGTTTCAACGTTCCTGCAGCTGCCGGCAAGAGGTATCTGCTTGTTGGCGGAGGTGTAGGCTCTGCACCTCTTTACTACCTCGCTCAGGAACTGAAGGAGCGTGGTTGCGATTTCGTGATACTTATTGGTGCACGCTCGGCCAAGGACTTATACCTTAGAAGTGAATACGAGGCTCTCGGCCGTGTGGAATATACTACTGAGGATGCTTCTCTTGGCGAGAAAGGGTATGTCACTGACCATTCGGTACTTGGCGAGAACTTCGACCATATATTCACTTGCGGCCCCAAGCCTATGATGGTTTCTGTGGCTCGTTATGCGCGTGAAAAAGGTATTGGCTGCGAAGTTTCGCTCGAGAACAGGATGGCGTGCGGCCTGGGTGCCTGTCTCTGCTGTGTCGAGGATACAAAAGAGGGGCACAGATGTGTGTGTACAGATGGTCCGGTATTTTCAATAGATGAACTGAAATGGTAAAGACAGATGTAAGAATAGGCGGTCTTGAACTGAAGAATCCGGTTCTCACCGCATCGGGGACATTCGGCTATGGAATTGAGTTTGCCGACTTCGTCGACCTGAACAAATTGGGTGGTTTTATAGTAAAAGGTACGACATTGCATCATCGTGAGGGCAATGCCTACCCACGCAGTGCCGAAACCCCTATGGGCATGCTCAATGCTGTAGGCTTGCAGAACAAGGGTGTCGACTATTTTGCCCGGAATATATATCCGCAGCTGAAGGATCTCGACACAAATGTTATTGTAAACGTCTCGGGTGCTTGCATCGAGGATTATGTTGCATGTGCCGAGAAGGTAGCGGCTCTCGAGAAGATTCCTGCCATTGAATTGAATATCTCCTGTCCTAATGTCAAGCAGGGCGGTATGGCATTCGGTGTGCAGGCAGCATCCGCAGCAGAGGTTGTGTCGGCTGTACGTAAGGCTTATCCGAAGACGCTCATCGTGAAGCTTTCGCCTAACGTTACCGACGTTGCTGAAATTGCACGTGCTGTTGAGGGTGCCGGTGCCGACAGCGTGTCGCTCATTAATACTCTGCTTGGAATGGCTATAGACTCGGAAAAACGCCGTCCGGTGCTCTCTACCATTACTGGAGGTATGAGCGGTCCGGCTGTAAAGCCCATAGCTCTACGCATGGTGTGGCAGGTTGCCAAGGCGGTGAAAATACCCGTGGTGGGAATAGGAGGTATCACAACAGGTGCCGATGCAATAGAATTCCTTCTTGCCGGAGCTTCGGCTATCGAGGTTGGAACTGCCAACTTCATTAACCCGGCTGTTACCGGTGAAATTGTTGATTATATCGAGGATTATCTTGTACGTCACAAGATGAACTCTGTAAGCGAGCTTATAGGTGCGCTTGAGGTGTGACCGTAAACAATATCCAACGGGCACAATGCAGGAAACTGTTTCTTAAAAACCGAAGATATGAAATCGGGTAATTCCTGAACTTGTTTCACCACTTTGCTATACATAAAAATATAGGAGTTTTACGCTCCTATATTTTTTATGTTTTTACATTTGTGTGTTGTATTTGCTTATATATGTTTGTATATACAAATGTAATTATGTAAATAATTTTCTTCTCTATTCCAAGAGGTCGGGGCGGAGTCGCTTTGTGCGCTCAAGCGACTGCTCGAACTCCCATTGACGTATCTTTGCTTCGTGTCCCGAGAGTAGAATCTCCGGTACTTTCCATCCGTTGTACTCTGCCGGGCGTGTATATACCGGAGGGGCAAGCAAATTGTCCTGAAATGAGTCGCTCAAGGCAGAAGTTTCATCGGAAATAACCCCTGGAATTAGGCGAATGACAGCGTCGCAAATTACCTCTACCGCCAATTCGCCACCTGTGAGAACGTAGTCTCCTATGCTTATCTCTTTAGTAATCAAGTGTTCGCGAATCCTGTGGTCAATTCCTTTGTAGTGACCGCACAAAAATATCAGGTTTTGCTTCATTGAAAGCGAATTTGCCATTGGTTGGTCAAAAACCTGCCCATCGGGCGTGGTGTATATAACCTCATCGTAGTTGCGCTGAGCCTTAAGATGCTTTATGCAGTTGTCAATTGGTTCAATTTTCATAACAAGCCCTGCGCAGCCTCCAAATGGATAATCATCGGTTTTTCTGTGCTTGTCTGTTGTATAATCACGTAAATTATGTAAACAAATTTCGGCATATCCGTTGCGTTGTGCACGCCCCATGATTGATGAACTGAAAAAGCTTTCCATCATTTCGGGAAAGGTGGTAATTATGTCAACTCGCATATAAAATATAGTTTTGTAAATTCGGATTATGTTATAATTGGTTTTCCGTTCTTTCTGCGAAGATAAGACTTTTATTTGATAGCTGAGCTATCTTCTCCAACTAAGTGACATTAAAAAATAAGCCGTTTTATATTTTGTCCGAGAAAATGAGATTGTCTTAATTTGTGCATTGCGGTAATATAAATTCAAAGAATCTTCGGAATGTCTCCTCGCTCAATACGTCGCCCGAACGTGCGTGGGCTGCCGGATGTTTTGCTTAAGTGCTCTAAAACACGTTTTAAACCGCTTCTTAGAGCTTTTTGCTTTAAAACGCGGTTTAAGGCGGTTTTAGAGCTTAATAATATTTAATTTTTTTGTACGTTTCGGTAATTTTGAGTAATTTAGCAATGTCATATTATTAATAAGGTAATAATATTGAATACTAACTTAATTTTAAATAACTTATTTAGATGATTGAAAACGACAGAATTATTAAAGTAAATGTCGAGGAGGAGATGAGATCGTCCTACATTGACTATTCAATGTCGGTAATCGTTGCGCGTGCGTTGCCCGATGTGCGTGACGGTTTGAAACCGGTTCATCGCCGTATCCTGTACGGTATGATGGAACTTGGAAACACCTCGGACAAACCATACAAAAAGTCGGCTCGTACGGTAGGTGATGTACTTGGTAAGTATCACCCTCACGGCGATTCTTCGGTGTACGGTGCACTTGTACGTATGGCACAGGATTGGGTTATGAGATATCCGCTCATTGACGGACAAGGTAACTTCGGTTCTATCGACGGTGATTCTCCGGCTGCTATGCGTTATACCGAGGCACGCCTGCACAAGATTGGTGAGGAACTTGCACAGGACCTTTACAAGGAAACTGTAGACTTCCAGCCAAACTACAATGACGAGTTCGAGGAGCCGACAGTTATGCCTACACGTATTCCAAACCTGCTGGTAAACGGTTCGTCGGGTATTGCTGTAGGTATGGCAACAAATATCCCCACCCATAATCTCAGCGAGGTGCTCGATGCCTGTGTAGCATACATTGACAACCCCGAGATTGACACCGACGGCCTGATGCAGTATGTAAAGGCTCCCGATTTCCCTACAGGTTGCGATATTTTCGGCCTCAATGGAGTACGCGATGCCTATGAGACCGGCAGAGGCCGTGTAATTATGCGTGCTGTTGCCGAGATTGAGTCGGGTACACACGACAAGATTGTAGTTACGGCAATTCCGTATAATGTAAATAAGGAAGAACTCATCAAGGACATAGCCTCAATGGTAAATGAAAAGAAGATTGATGGCATTTCCAATATCAACGATGAGTCCGACCAGTCCGGTATGCGCATAGTCATCGACGTGAAACGCGATGCCAATGCCAATGTAATCCTTAACAAACTCTACAAGATGAGCTCATTGCAGACATCGTTCAGCGTGAACTGCATAGCCCTTGTAGGCGGCCGTCCCAAACTCCTCTCGCTCAAGGAGTGTATAGGCTGCTTTGTTGAGCACCGTCACGAGGTTGTTATCCGCCGTACAAAATATGAACTCCGCAAGGCCGAGGAACGTGCACATATTGTCGAGGGTCTGATAATTGCATCGGACAACATTGACGAGGTTGTACGTCTCATCAAGGCTGCCAAGTCTCCTGCCGATGCCAGAGCGGCTCTTGTTGAACGTTTCAACCTCTCCGAGGTTCAGGCTGCCGCTATAGTCGAGATGCGTCTGGCACAGCTCACAGGCATTCAGCAGGATAAACTCCATGCCGAGTACGAAGAACTTATGCGCAAAATCGAGTATTACAATGCAATTCTTACCGATGAGGAACTCTGCAAGCAGGTCATCAAAGACGAGCTGTATGAGATTAAGGAGAAATATGGCGATGAACGTCGTTGCAAGATTGACTACAGTGCATCGAGCGACTTCAATCCCGAGGACTTCTATGCCGACGATGAGATGGTAATCACAATCTCTCATATGGGCTACATCAAGCGTACTCCTCTCACAGAGTACCGTAGCCAGAACCGTGGTGGCGTAGGCTCAAAGGGAAGCGATACCCGCGACAGTGACTTCATAGAATATATCTATACAGCCACCATGCACAATACGATGCTCTTCTTCACTCAGCGAGGCAAGTGCTATTGGCTCAAGGTATACGAGATTCCCGAAGGCAACAAGAACTCGAAGGGACGTGCGATACAGAACATGCTCAACATCGATGCCGATGATGCAGTCAATGCATTTGTACGTGTGAAGACTCTTGCCGACAAGAATTTCATCGAGAGCCATAATATTGTCTTCTGTACCAAGAACGGTATCATCAAGAAGACCTCTCTTGAGCAGTACTCACGTCCGCGCACAAACGGTATCATTGCCATAACCATACGCGAGGACGACCGTGTAATTTCTGTTGCGCTGACCGATGGCGAGAGCGACATCATACTGGCTAACCGTGGCGGTAAGGCTGTACGCTTCAATGAGAGCACTGTGCGCACAATGGGCCGCACGGCAACTGGTGTCAAGGGTATGGACATTGCCGATGACGATGAGGTCGTAGGTATGGTAGTCCTGCCCAAGAACGACGATGCAGAACATAGCCTGCTTGTTCTTTCGGAGCAGGGCTACGGCAAACGTTCGGTAACAGACGATTATCCTACAGTAAGCCGTGGCTGCAAGGGTGTGAAGACGCTCCAGGTAACAGAAAAGACCGGTCAGCTTGTTGCAATTATGGATGTCAACAACGAAAACGACCTTATGATTATCAACAAGTCGGGTATTACTATCCGCACCTCAGTCGACCAGATACCGGTTCAGGGTCGTGCAACACAGGGTGTACGTGTAATCAACCTTGGCAAGAAGAACGATTGCATCGGTTCTGTATGCAAGGTAACACGTGAAGAGGATGTGCAGCAGGATGCTGATGCTGCTGAAGTGCAGACGGCAGATGCTTCACAGGATACAGAGAATATAACTAACGAATGATTGTTTTATAACTTTAAATGAGATTAATATGAAAAAATTAGTATTATCTATCGCATTTGTTCTTGCCGCAACATTCTCGTTCGGTCAGGAACTTTCAAAGGAAGAGTTGAAGCAACAGAAGAGGCAGATTAAGGCACTTATGAATACCGCCGAGGATGCAGAGGTAAAACTCCTGACCGACCCGGCTGCTGCGGCTGCTGCAATGAAAACAGTTACATCGGATCCATTGGTTAACACCAACCCCTATGTATGGTATGTAAGTGCCAGTGCAAAGAGAGGTGTAATGAATGATGAGAACCGCAAGCGTGCCGAGGGTGCACCGTTTGACGAGGCAAAGCTCTACAACTATGCCTATGAACTTGGTATCGACCTTGCAAACTGCGAGAAATATGACAATATGCCCGACAAGAAAGGCAAGGTGAAGCCAAAGTACAACGAATTCATTCTTCAGACCTGCGCAACGCAGTTCGGACAGTTCTACAACGCCGGAGCCTATTTCTACGGCAACGAAGATTATGCAAAGGCTTATGACCTCTTTGAAATGTTCATTGTTGCGGCCGACAAGCTTTACAAGGGCGGTGTTATGGAGAAGGACACTGTAAACGTTCCCGTTGCTGCATACAATATGGCTCTTTGCGGTATGCAGTTGAAGGACTACGAGAAGGTTCTTTCACACGTCGACATGGCAATGGCAAATGAAAGTATGGCTCCTACAGCATTCCGTTACAAGGCTGCCGCATATGCCGAACTCGGTGACACTGCAAAATGGCTCGACCTCTGTATGGAGGGTGTGAAGAAGTTCCCTTCCGACGCTTACTTCTATCAGTCACTCATCCAGTACTACGACAACAGGAACGAAAGTGACAAGCTCAATGCACTTGCCGATGAATTCATTGCAACAGACCCGTCAAATCCTTTGTTCGTATACCTCAAGGGCTATATCCCCCACAGCAAGTTTGAGAGCGACAACACACAGAAGGATGCACTTGACCAGGCAATTGTGTGGTACAAGAAGACACTCGAGGTTGACCCTAACTACGAAACAGCACTTGCAAACCTTGGCCGTTGCTACATACAGAAGGCTCAGATATACAACAACGAGCAGTCATCTGTAAATATCACCGACAAGAAGAAGCTTGCAAAGGACAAGGAGATTCTCAACGGATATTTCAGTGAGGCTCTTCCTTTGTATGAGAGACTTCGTACACTCAAACCAGACAAAACGGAATACTGGCTGAATGGTCTTATGAACTGTTACTACAATCTCAATATGGAAAAGGAGATGAAAGAACTTGAGAAACTCCAGGAATCTATGGGTTATTGATAAAGATACCATTCTGTCTAAAAAGATAAAGTCCGCTCGCGAGCGGACTTTATCTTTTTAGACAGAATGGGCTATCTCCTTCCAGGGTATTGTTCCAAAGCCTTGCCCAAGAGGAAAATAGCACGTTTAAGGTCTTGCTTGTCAATAGCATAAGCAATTCGTACCTCATTCTTTCCATATCCTTCCTCGCTGTAGAAGCCCGATGCCGGTGCCATCATAATGGTTTCGCCCTCATATTCAAAATCGGTGAGACACCACTGGCAGAACTTATCGCTATCGTCGATAGGCAGTCTTGCCACAGTGTAAAATGCGCCCATAGGAATAGGGGAGTATACCCCCGGCAACTTGTTCAGTTCATCGACAAGGCAGTTCCTGCGCTCAATGTACTGTTCATAAGTGTTTATCGCATATGAACGTGGAGCATCTATCGAAGCCTCTGCGACCACCTGTCCCAGCAGCGGAGGACTCAGACGCGCTTGGCAGAATTTCATGACAGCCTCACGCACAGCCTTGTTCTTTGTGATGAGTGCGCCTATTCTTATTCCGCATTCCGAGTAACGTTTCGACACCGAATCGATAAGCACCACATTCTCTTCAATACCTTCGAGATGGCAGGCCGAAATATATGGCGAACCGGTGTATATGAATTCACGGTAAACCTCATCGGAGAAAAGATATAGATTATGCTTCTTCACCAAGTCACGTATACGGTTCATTTCATTACGCGTGTAAAGATAACCTGTCGGGTTGTTGGGATTGCATATAAGAATACCTCGTGTGCGTTCATTTATCAGTTCCTCGAAACGTTCCATTGGCGGCAAGGCAAACGATTCGTCGATAGTTGAGCGTATTGGACGAATTACCGCACCGGCCGAAATTGCAAACGCCATATAATTGGCATATGCCGGTTCCGGCACAATAATCTCGTCACCCGGGTTAAGACATGTCATAAAAGCAAACAGAACAGCCTCGGAACCTCCCGATGTAACTATAATGTCATCGGCTTTAAGTTTAATCTGGTACTGGTCGTAGTAGCCGACAAGTTTTTCCCGCAGCGACAAAAAACCGTCGCTCGGACTATATTCAAGTATCTTCTGGTCAAATTTCCTGATAGCCTCCAAAGCAACCTCCGGCGAGTTCAGGTCGGGCTGACCGATGTTCAAGTGGTAAACCTTGACACCGCGAGCCTTTGCTGCATTGGCAAAAGGCGCCAATTTGCGAATAGGCGATGAAGGCATAAGAATAGCTCTTTCCGATAATTCTGGCATATATAGAAGTTGTTTAAAATTCTAATTTTTTATTGCCCGCAAATTTACTTAAAAAGAATGAAAAATCAATCCTATTATAAGAAGCTGTTTTAATTTCTAATAAAAGTTTTTCTTATATTGGAAACTTGGCGATATAAATTCAAACAACTTCTAAGCAACTTCTAATATTTGCTTATCACAAAAGAACCGAAAAACCAGCCTCAAACCCACTACTCTTTATAGTAGCCACTTTTGAATGATAATGGATATTATGTTTAATATCGTTTTGAAATTTGTACTCTTTCTGTTTCCGGTTCCGGGAATTTGCGCGGAAAACATAATACTTGTCTTATGTTTAATATCGTTTTG
>CAZAIM010000059.1:10532-15575 GCA_964485215.1 uncultured Bacteroidaceae bacterium
TTGCGCGGAAAACATAATACTTGTCTTATGTTTAATATCGTTTTGAAATTTGTACTCTTTCTGTTATCCTTCCGGGAATTTGCGCGGAAAACATAATACTTGTCTTATGTTTAATATCGTTTTGAAATTTGTACACTTTCTGTTATCGTTTCGGGAATTTGGGCGGAAAACATAATACTTGTCTTATGTTTAATATCGTTTTGAAATTTGTACTCTTTCTGTTTCCGTTCCGGGAATTTGTGCAATATTCTGCAAGCGGCGGCCAATGACAGGAAAATATTGAAACATTATTAAACAGTTTCTGGAACAACTTCTTATATTTGCAATATTGATTATGATGCTTTAAAATCTGTATATGAATATACATTCAGCACCTTTACAAGGATTTACCGAGGCTGTGTGGCGCAACGTGCACGCAGCAGTCTTCGGTGGCATTGACAGCTATTATACTCCTTTCCTTCGCTACGAACATAACGAGATTCGCAGCAAGGACATACGCGATGTGGAACGGAAGAACAACCATGTTGAGAACCTTATTCCACAGATTATAGCAGCCACTCCGGAGGAGATGCGTCCGTTAATGGAACTCATTGGCAAGGAGGGCTACAGCCGCGTCGATATAAATATGGGCTGTTCCTTTGCACTGCAGGTGCGTAAGAAACACGGAGCAGGGCTACTGCCCCACCCCGACAAAGTTGCTGCACTTATGGCCGCAACGGCCAACTACCCAAGTGTTAGGTTTTCAGTTAAGATGCGTCTAGGCTGGGAGAATAAGGACGAGTGGCGTGCACTCATTCCCATACTCAACGATACTACGCTCACCCATATTACTATGCACCCTCGCTTGGGTGTGGAGCAGTATAAAAAGGCTGCCGATGTTGATGCCTTTGCCGAATTTCTTGCCGCCTGCAAACACCCTGTGATATATAATGGCGATGTAACAACACTTGCCGACATACAGCGCATAGAAACGCAGTTCCCTTCTCTCGAAGGAGTGATGATTGGCCGCGGTCTGCTTTCCAATCCTGCTCTGGGCTTGGAGTATCGTCAAGGCTGCGAATTGTCCGACGATGAAATGCGCAGGCTTGTACAGGCAATGCACGAAGCCCTGTTTCAGCAACTCACTCCCCGTCTGCAAGGCAACACGCAGTTTCTGGGCAAGATGAAACCCTATTGGGAATATCTGATGCCCGGTGTGCCTAAACGCCTTCGCAAGCCTATACTCAAAGCTGTTTCAATAGAGAAATACCGTGCAGCGGTGGCTGTTGCATTAAAAGAAGATTGGTAAATAAAAGAAATAAAGAAATATTCAGCAATATCCCACAAGAGTGTTGTTCGTTTCAGAAATGTTTTCTAAATTTGTGATGTTGGATACCATAAATCCGGCAGACATATTTTAGAAAGTGTTTTTCGCTTTTGCCTCAAGCAGAAAATGTGGAAGTTTTCAAAACAGAAAGGCGGACGGACAGCACTCACTTCTTGTATAGTCATGTGTCCATGCATTTGCATGCCTCATACTATTCAAGTGTGGGGTATTGCGTCGTTTGTTTCTGTTAAAGGTCCTTCCACAACCTACTGCTTGACAAACGGAACGGCTCCACACTTTCTTTTTGTTTTAGTAATGCTCTCAGGAGCCGCGAGCAAAAAAAATCTATTTTACTTATGAAAAAACTTTTTTTTGCAGCTATTGCAATGGTTCTTGCATTGGCAAGTTGTAGTAGTACGGTTCCAGCAGTTACTACTGCAGTTACCACCTCGGTAACAAAATCTTTAGAGCATATGGAGTCTTCGGCGCGTGTGTTAGAGGCCGACCATAATATGCTTTTAACACCAGTTATAGCCGACCTTGAAGTATCTGACAAAAAGATTAGTTACACAGAAAAGGAGATGTTTGCAAATTATGAAGTTACGCATTCCCTTTTGAGCAACCTTCCCGAATTGAAAAAGATTGCCCTTTCGCGTGCAGCACGTGAGAATAATGCAGATGTGCTTCTTGGTGCTACAATTGACATTGTGACAAACAATGGTCGTCTTGAAATTACGGTTTCGGGTTATCCGGCACATTATGTCAAGTTCCGTAAAGCTGAGAACAAGGATGTTGAGCTCTTGAAGAATGTCTACAATATTAAGACAGTCGACGGTTCTGATATTATAGACAGTCCTGCAACGAAATTGAATATTAAGAAGACCGAAAAGATTAAAGAATAAAAGACACTTGAATTATGAAACGTTTATTTGTTTATGCACTTCTGTTTTTCCTTTTTTTACCTAATTGTATAGTACTTAATGCTCAGAATGACCAGAATGGCCAGCAGATTAAAGGTGGGTGGACTGTTGAAACAACAACAATCTATGAAAAGGAGGTAAAAAAGAAAGTGAAGGAGAAAAAAGTGCATAGCCGCACCGAAAAGGGGTATCAGCAATCCATAACAATCTCTTCAGCCACAGAATTTGAGAACTGTATTAAGCTGGGTGTCGATTACATTGGCGGCTATCGTTTTAACGAAGTTTTTTATCTTGGTGCCGGAATAGGACTGAATTATAATTTTGCAAATCAGCATGAATATTGTGACTACCATGATGATGATTATGGAAACGGTATCCGTAATCCTCTCTCGATTCCTCTTTATCTTAACTTAAGAACATATTTGGGGAAGCAGCATAAATTCTTTTTAGCACTTTCTACGGGTTGTGAATTCGGAGTTATACCAACTGAGTTATGTGAGGATGGCAATTCTGAATACAGCGATTTATCCTTTTTTGCAGAGCCAATGCTGGGCTGGAGTGTCCCTTTGTCTTCAAGGTCAAGTCTTGATTTTCAAATAGGTTTAAAATTGCATAGTATTACAGATTATGATGATTATATGGATGAATACAAAATTAGTCTGGAAACAGACTTGGCGGTGAAAATAGGATTTACATTCTAATCTCAATTCACCTCACTGTTAATGGAGGTATGTCATAATTGATAAACCTAATGAGGGTGACCAGGGTCACCCTCATTTTCGAATAGCTATATTTCTGAATCTGTTTTCTCGGCAACTATGACTTTTCAAATTCAATCTTTGCAGCAAGGTCATATCCTTCCTGGTAGAGTGCGAGAAGCTTATCGATATTGCGTTCCATACGACCAACCTCAATGGGTCGTACCGGGCGTATAACGGTGACACCACCCTCTCTCTCCATATGCTCAACCAATTCAATCTGCCTGTTGTATATTGAGTTCCTGCGACGTATGGCTTCTTTCGCGTTAGGATATTTGCGGTAGAAGAAGAATGGGACTTTGGTAGCCTTTTTTGGCTTGCGATAGCCATTGTTGCGTGTGAGTACCACTATGCTATTGCCGAATCCTTGCGACATCGCACGCTCAATGGGTATTGAATCGGCAATGCCACCGTCGAGCATAGGTTCTCCGTCGACATAAGCTATAGGACAGACAAACGGAAGGCTGCTCGAAGCCTTTACAATCTCAATGACCCTTTTGGGGTCATTCTTCTCCTCGAAGTAACACGCATTGCCTGTTATGCAACTTGTTGTGACCATTTCGAAACGCTCACTGCACTTTGCCAGAATATCGTATCTGTAGGGGTTTATCTTTTCGGGCAACTCGTGAAAAAGCAGATCGAAATCCATAATGTTCCTTTTCGTAAGCAGGTACTTCAAGCCAATGTAGTTCCGCTCCTTCAATAAATCGGTGTTTATGTATTTTGCCCTTCCTCTTTGCCCCGACAGGTAGGACAAGGCATTGCATGCACCGGCACTCACACCTATTACATAAGGGAAGTGTATTCCGCGGTCCATAAAGTTATCGAGCACGCCAATGGTGAATATGCCACGCATTCCTCCTCCTTCAAGTACAAGTCCCGAATTTTCTTTTATCGTAAATTTTCTCTTTTCCATAGTGCAAATTTATAAAACACGATGATAAAAATGAACAAAAAAGAATCTTTCTTAATTAATTTCTCGTTTTTTTGTTTTATGCAAACTGTGCTTGTAATATATTTGCACTAAAGTCATACATGTTTATGCACAGAATAAAAACTTTTAATAATACTTGCCATGAAGAAAAACATTTTTGCATTGCTTGTTTCTGCTCTGTTTCTTTCCGCCAATGCTGTGGCGCAGTCCCAAGAGAACGGGGGGCAGCAAACGGTTTACGAACACGAATACATAGTAAAGGTTGGCGATATTGCTCCCGACTTCACTCTTGAGATGATTGACGGCAGCAGTTTCACTCTCAGTGAACATCGTGGTAAGGTTGTTATGCTGCAGTTCACCGCAGGCTGGTGCGGAATATGCCGCAAAGAGATGCCTCACATTGAAAGTGATATATGGCAACGTCATAAGGACGACAGTGATTTTGTACTTGTTGCGGTAGACCGTGAGGAGACACGTGAGCAGATACTGGCCTATCTTCCAAAGGTAGGCGTAACCTACCCTGTGGCAATGGATGTGAATGCCGATGCCTTTGCAAGCTATGCACTGAGGAACTCTGGTATAACGCGCAACGTGCTCATCGACCGTGGCGGAAGGATTGTAATGCTCACACGCCGTTTCGAGGAGGCGGAATTCAAGGCACTTGTCGAGAAGATAGACTCTATGCTTGCAGAGTGATTGTACATTACCTTTTGACGAGATAGATGTTCACCGAATGTCAGTGATTAAATAAAAACAGGTCTCACGCGCGTGAGACCTGTTTTTATTTAATGTGCATCCCGTTGCTTTACTCTTCGAAACCGTTAGGGTTGTTCTTCTGCCAGTTCCAGCTGTCGCGGCACATATCCTCAATGCCGAACTGAGCCTTCCAACCGAGTTCTGCCTCTGCCTTTGCAGGGTTGCAGTAGCAAGTTGCGATATCGCCCGGGCGGCGTGGCTTGATTGCATAAGGAACGGGAACACCGTTGGCCTTTTCGAATGCCTTCACAACATCGAGCACTGAATAGCCGTGGCCTGTACCTATGTTGTAGATAGCGATACCCTTGTTCTATACGATAGCCTTCAATGCTGCAACGTTAGCACGGGCGAGGTCGACTACGTGGATGT
>CAZAIM010000060.1:0-15306 GCA_964485215.1 uncultured Bacteroidaceae bacterium
CAAAGGTACAACTTTTTTTGCAGAAAACCTCTTTTTCGTGTGTTTATTTTATAATAATTTTAAAGTGGATGACTTTTGGGTCACCCTCATGATTTTGGCCTCGCGGTGGCTGTATGCAGCACCATGTTCCCACACTGTCGCTACTATATACTGCCCGGTTGTTTTGCAGTTGCCAAAATATTTATAAATTTGCGCTAGTAAAAAAGATTTTGTTATGGATTTCATTTATTCATTCAATTCGGTTGAGTTCTTGAGCGCATTCATTGTGCTTTTTGCAGTGATTGATCCTATCGGAATTATGCCTATTGTGCTTTCTTTGCGTGGCAAAGGCAAGGTTATCAATGTGCCAAAGGCTGTTTTCTATTCCTTTGCACTTATGTTCCTTTTCTTTTTTGTGGGAGACTGGATATTGGGGCTGTTCGGCGTGGATATAAATTCGTTTGCAGTTGCCGGCGGGGTGATAATATTCCTTATGTCGCTCGAGATGATACTCGACATCGAAATCTTCAAGGACTCTTCATACCTTGCAAACAATGCGACGTTTGTTCCGCTTGTCTTTCCTTTGCTTGCCGGTGCAGGCTCTTTTACAACGCTTCTGTCGCTAAAAGCGGAGTATGCGTCGGCTAATATCCTTGCCGCATTGGCCGTAAATGCTGTAGCTGTATATCTTATCCTTTCGGCTGCGGCTTTCATTGAGAGGATACTTGGAAAAGGCGGTATATACTTCACACGCAAGTTCTTCGGAATAATACTGTTGGCAATTTCGGTGAAGCTTGTAGCTTCGAACTTGCTGCACTTCTTGCATTCAATGTAACCGGCAATGTGGCGGTGTATCACTTTTTTGTTATAAGATATTCCTTGAATCCTCTGCTTTGGCAACTGTTCAGGCTGCCGGTGCTGTCGGCATAGATAAAGAAACCTTCTATGCTGCAATCGCTTTCGCACAGTTCCATCGCTTTTTCAACGCCCATAACCATGAACGATGTTGCGTAGGCATCGGCCTTGGCGCAGTTGTCGGCAATGACGGTTGCCGAGAGCAGTGAGTGCTCCACCGGGTATCCTGTTCTCGGGTCAATGGTATGTGCCACCTTCCTGCCGTTTTCAATACGGTAGTTGCGGTAGTTGCCCGATGTTGCCATTCCCTTGCCGTTGAGAGTTATTGTCCCGTATAGCTCGTTGTTGCTTGCCGTAGGGTCGTCAACGGGCTTGTTGATGCCTATGGTCCAGGTCTTGCCTTCGGCGTTCTTTCCTTTCGCTACAATTTCGCCGCCAATCTCAACCATATAGTTCTTGACTCCCTTCTTCTCGAGCAGTTCTGCTACAACATCGCAACCATATCCCTTGGCAATGGCACTGCAGTCGAGCATAATGCGTGGGTTCTGTTTGGTTATGGTCCCACCCTCGAGCGTCACTTTCCTGTAGTCTACAAACTCGCACAATGAGTCTACCGATGCACTGTCGGGTGTGCATCCCTGTCTGAAGCCGAATCCCCAAGCGTTGACAAGCGGTGCAACGGTTATGTCAAATGCTCCGCCGGTTCTCTCCGATACCTCATGAGCCAGGGTGAATACTTTGCAGAACATTTCGTTGGCCTCATAACCGGTATTCTCGTTCATTGCGGTAATAATGGAATTCTTGTTGAATGGCGATAGCGAGCTGTCGACCTCAAACAGCACATCCTCAATCTCCTTGCAGTAATCTTTCTCTGCTCCGTATATTATGCTTGCTGTAGTGCCGAAAACCCTTCCGGTGGCCTTTGTGTATCCTTTTGAGAGTGTCGCTTTCTTTATCTCTATGTTCGCGTTTTTCTTGCCGCTCTCTTTCTCGTAGTTGTTCCTTATTATGTATGCACTTGCTGCCATAAGGAATAACAGGAATATGATTTTCTTTGTGTTAATCCTTTTCTTCATCTTCTTCTCTATTTGAACGGTATTTCATATATGATGCTGTATGTGCCTCCGAAACAGGTGCTCTTGTTTATTCCGTAGCCGGGAATATACCACATGTTGGAATTGCTTCCTTCCTTGTCGCTGAGTCTTATCTTGTATCTGATGCTCCATCCCATGTGCAGGCCCTTGAAAACCTTTACCTTTATTCCTGCTCCAATCTCGGCCCATGAGCAGCTGCCGCTTACGCCATTGAGGTCGAGGGCGGCTGAGCCTCCCCATACCGGGTCGATTATGGGCGGTGTCTCCACGTCATACTCGAAACTGGTCCATGCAAACCGTGCAAGGCCGTAAATGTAGTGGCTTGGGTTGGGCTTCTCGCTGTTGGTGAAGAAGTTATAGTTCAGACCTGCCTTGAAGTAGGGTGCGCTTGTCTTGTACTTGATGCTTGTTGTCTCGTCGGTTACATCGCACCATCCCATGCCGGCCTCGACGATAGGGTAGAACCTGTTCCCGAAATTCAGTTCCACGGCAACTTCGCTGCTTGTGTACTCCTCGAGCATAGAGTAGGCATACCCGAAAAGGTCGGCCGACACTCCTATGCCGTTGAACGAGAACATACTGTACTCCTTTGCGGCATTCCCATCCTGGCTGCTCTCTTTCTCCTGCGCTGCTCCCTTGTGCGGCAGAAGCATCAGGATACTAATCAAAAAGGTATAGCTTAACGTTCTCATTGTAGTTGAAGTTAATGTAATCGTTCACAATTGCTGCCGAATCTATGAAACTGCCAGTGTGTCTTATACCTGTCAGCCGGTGGTACATCACCGTTCCGCACTCCATCGATATGTAATAAGGTATGTTTGTGTGGTCGAAGTAGAGCGTGTCCCTTACATCTCCTTCGTATGCAAAGATTACCGTGTCGCATTCGCTGGTGTAGCTCATTGGCAACTGCAGGCCCTCGGCATCTTTAATGTGGTTTACCACTATTGAGTCGCGTCCGTTCACCATAAGCGAAACGGTCAGCACCTCGGGGAATGTGTAGCTGCTGTCTATGCCGTTACTGTTTGTACGGTAAAAACCTATGCGGTTATAGGCTACATTCTCGAGGCTGCAGTCATACCCGTTCTCGCAACCCGTGAACAGGACGGCTGTGAGCAGCGAGAGCAGCAGAAGTTTTATGGAAGTACTCTTCATCTTGAATTTCTTATAGAATAATGTCAGAACTGTAAAGCAGCTTCTTAGAATTCCTTGGATATGTTATACCTGTTTCTCTCTTGCGAGGTGCGGCTGACAAGTTCGGCAATGAATCCTGTCAGGAACAGCTGCGTGCCTAAAATCATCATTGTGAGTGCAATGTAGAAGTATGGCGAGTCTGTGACGAGCCTGCAAGGTTCGCCGTTGGAGAGTGCTATGAGCTTGGTTGTGCCAAGAATTATTGCTGCTATAAATCCAATGAAGAACATTATGGAACCCCAAAGCCCGAATATGTGCATAGGGCGGTAACTGAACTTCGAGAGGAACCAGAGCGACATAAGGTCGAGGTAGCCGTGGAAGAAACGGCTTATCCCGAATTTGCTCTTTCCATACTTGCGTGCCTGGTGATGCACTACAAGCTCCCCAATCTTGTCATATCCTGCATTCTTGGCAAGGTAGGGAATGTAGCGGTGCATGTCGCCATAGACCTCAATGCTTTTTACCACTTCGTTGCGGTATGCCTTCAGCCCGCAGTTGAAGTCGTGCAGGTTCTTTATGCCCGAGACCCGTCGTGCAGTGGCGTTGAAGAGTTTTGTGGGAATTGTCTTTGTCAGCGGGTCGTAACGCTTCTTCTTGTAGCCCGATACTAAATCATACTCCTCCTCCACAATCATCCTGTACAGTTTGGGAATCTCATCAGGGCTATCCTGCAGGTCGGCGTCCATTGTTATTACAACATCTCCTTTGGCGCGTTCGAAGCCGCAGTATAATGCCGGTGACTTGCCGTAATTGCGGCGGAACCTTATGGCATGTATGTTCCCGTTCTTCTCTTTCAGCTCTTCGATTCTCTTCCACGAATCGTCGGTGCTGCCGTCATCAATGAATATAACTTCATATGTGTAACCGTTTTCCTTCATCACGCGCTCAATCCAGGCCGCCAGTTCGGGCAGCGATTCAGCTTCGTTATAGAGTGGTATTACAACTGAAATGTCCATGTCGTATGTCGTTTATTTGTTCTTTCGTACAAACAGTGCAATTATCGGTGGCAGCAGCAACGTGTTTGTTATGTTGCTGTCCATCAGTTGCCATGCGAAATTGCCGGTGTCTATCCTTGATACCATTTCGGAATACTTGTCAAGCAATGTCCTTATTGCAGCGTCACTCATCGGTTCATTCTGCAGGGCGGTTATCATATTCTGTACAGAACTGATGAATGTGCCGTTGTCGATATATGTGAAATAGACATAGTTCACACCGGTACTGAGCAGGGTGGCGCATATATACATAATGAAAATGAACCTCCAGGCCTGGGAGTAGGGTATCAGGTTCCCCAGCTCGTCTTTTCTGAACTTCAAGGCAAACAGTGCCGCAAATACCGGTGATGCCATAAATAGCGAGCAGCCCGAAACCAAAGCAAGGAAATCATTGACACCGGCAAACATCATAATGTACATAACGCACCATATGCCGCCAAACAGCGTTCCATAGTACATTGCACGGTTTACAAATATTCTTCTGTTCTCCTTCTCGCTCATTATCTTCAGGTTTTTACCGGGCGAAGATACGGCAAAGTGGCGAACAACGCAACTTTTACCCCCACAACTTGTCCGTGGTAAGGAATAATTGGTTATTTTAGCATCCGAAACGACAAATAATACTTTGATATATGAAAGCGATGATTTTTGCAGCGGGTCTTGGCACTCGCCTCAAACCTCTTACCGATACTCTGCCCAAGGCGCTTGTTCCGGTGTGCGGTGTTCCTCTTCTGGAGCACGTGGCAAAGAAACTTTATGCTTCGGGCATAGATGAAGCAGTTGTCAACATACACTATTTTGCCGACAAGGTTGAGGAGTGGGTGAATTCGCAGGAGTGGATAGTTTCTTCAAGGGGTGAACTCTCTGCCGGCAAAATGCTTTTCGAGATAAGCGATGAGCGTAATCTTCTTCTTGAGACCGGCGGGGCAGTGCTTCACGCACGCCGTTACCTCGAGGGGTGCGGCAGGTTTCTTATACACAATGTCGATATACTTTCCAACTGCGACATTCGCTGGTTCGAATCGCAGGTGAAGGACGATGCCCTTGCCACCCTGTTGGTCAGCGAAAGGAAAACGACACGTTTCCTTTTGTTCAGCCCCGGGACATTGCGCCTTGTGGGCTGGATGAACACCGACACCGGTGACTACAGCGTAGTCTCTCCCGATATTGTTCCGGCAGAATGCCGTGCGCTTGCCTTTTCGGGAATACATATACTCAGTGACAAGGTTCCTGCACTCATGGCAGAATATGTAGCTGAGCGCGGATTGCCTGCCGATGAGAAGAACGGTACGCGTTTCCCAATAATGAGCTTCTATATGTGGCTGGCTGCAAGGTATCCTGTATATGGTGTTGTTGCCGGAAACCTGGAATTTATAGATGTAGGCAAGCTCGATGCGCTGAAGCCCGCCGAGGAGTTCATTAAGGGTGAACGGTGAAAAGAGAACATTTGAAGCCTGCACAAGCCTTGAGCTTTGCTTTTTATTCACCCCCCCGACAAAAAGAGGATGACTTTTGGGTCATCCTCTTCAGGTTTGTCAATTATGACACACTGCCATGTATTGTAGCTGCATCATTCAGCCGGTGCCCATTTGCAGCGTACAGGTGAGATTATTGCACCCTCCTCCTTGAGCTGCTTCATAGCCTTGTCGACCTCTTTGCGGTCAAGTCCGCTCAGTTCTGCAATCTTGCCTGCGTTGAGTGGTTCGCCGGCCTGTTTCATTGTTGCCAATACTTTCTCTTTTGTCTCCATAATTCAAAAGTTTCTAAATAGTTATTTTTCTTGGTTGTTGGTGTTGCGAAGGTAGGAAAAATGCGTAAGACAACCGCATGCGAGTTGTTAAAATAACTTATAGCAAACCTTGAAACCCTATAAAAATCAAGAAGCTGTTCGAATTTCTAAAACAGTCTCCTATTCTGCCGTCGTGCTGTCGTGCATCGGGGCTGCCCGGTCTATAACTCTCTCGGCAAATTCAAAATCCTCGGGGTAGTCTATGTCGATGCCCTCTATGGGGTCGACGATGGCCATATAAGGGTTGAAACCTACGCGTTGGTGTTCCTTGGTCCATAGCTCCTTGCGGAATATGTAGAATGCGCTTGTTTCGAAGTATACCGGCTCTATTGTCTGGGTGCGCGGTATATCCTTCAGTTCATAATTGAGCGGCTTGCCCTTGTGCCAGCAGAATGTCTGAATCTTCTGTGCACTGAAAGCCGAGTCATATTCTCCGCTCTTTACCTTCTCAATAGCTGTGGCTATGGTCTCTTCCTTTATGAATGGAGATGTAGTGTGTCCAAGCATGTATACATCGGCATCGACCTCCTTTAGGAATGCGTCGTATATCTCCTCGCCAAGTGTTTCGTCGCGGTCGAGCCGCTCGCTGCGTTTCAGGAATTTCACACCGCTTGGCAGGTGGGGAATTACCTCTTCGCTGCTGCAGTATACATAGACCTCGTCAATGCTTTTCACTTTGGCGAGTGTCTCGAGTATATACCACATCAGCGGCTTGCCGCCAAGCTGTTTCAGGTTCTTGCCTACAACCCTTTTGCTGTTGAGGCGTATTGGTACGAATGCTACTGTCTTCATTGTGAAATCTTAAAATTGCGGGTCAGAAACAACTGAACGCATCGATAACGCCTACAAGCCTGTCGTTCGCATCAACTACGATGAGCGAGTTTATATTGTACTGACGCATAACCTTCTCGGCCTGCGAGAGCTTTGCATCCTCCTTGATGGTCTTGGGATTACTGTTCATAAGATCCTTTACTGTCAGTTCGAAGAAACGGTCCTGGTCGCGCTGCATTGTACGGCGTATGTCGCCGTCGGTCACCGCACCAAGAATCCTGTCATTCTCAACAACAACTGCAAGTCCCATTTTTGTTCGGCTAATCTGCAGCAGCGTGTCGCTAATCTTCGATTCGCGTGTGACGATAGGGAGGTTCTCGCTAATCATGTAATCCTTTACCTTTGCAAGCAAGCGTCGGCCAAGCGAACCGCCCGGATGGAACTTGGCAAAGTCCTTTGCCTTGAAGTTGCGCACAGTCATCAGCGCGCAGGCAATGGCATCGCCCATGGCAAGGGTTGCCGTTGTCGACGAAGTAGGAGCCAGGTTCAGCGGGCATGCCTCCTTCTTTACCGAGATGTCGAGGTGGCAGTCGGAATACTTTGCCAGCAGCGACTGCGGGTTGCCCGACATTGATATTATAGGAATCTTGCGGTCTGTGAGCATTGGAATGAACCGGAGCAGCTCATCGGTCTGTCCCGAATTTGAAATTGCCAGAACTACATCGTCCTCGCAAATCATTCCAAGGTCGCCGTGGAATGCGTCCAACGGGTTTACAAAGAACGCCGGCGTACCGGTGCTTGCCATCGTAGATGCTATCTTGGCACCTATGTGTCCCGATTTTCCTACTCCTGTTACAATGAGCCTTCCCTTTCTCTCTATGATGAGTTTAACAGCCTTTGTGAAGTTGTCATCGAGCTTGGGTATGAGGTCCAGAATGGCCTCAGCCTCATCCTGGAAGCACTTTATTGCTACGCTTATTACGTCTGTCATATTGTTTTACTTATAGTTTCCGATTCTTATTCCAATGTCTGTGTGCTAATTGCATATCAGTGCATAATAACTGTGCGAAGATACGAATAACTTGCGTAAAAAAGGAATAATTTCCCCAGGAATATATTCCAAACAGTTTGTCTTCTACAAAAAAATGTCCCGAGCGGTTGCCCGGGACATTTGAATATCAAGTTGTTGGGATTATTAAATCTCAGCCTCCTGAAGCTTAAGGAATGGGTTATCAATCTTCTTGAAGCGTGTAACCTTGCCCATAGCCTTAGCATTAGTATTGAACTCTGCGTTAAAACGAGCTGCTGCGCTTCTTGCTGCTGCAGCACCCTCAGGCAGGGTTTCAATCAAATTGCTCATGTCAAGAGCAAATGCACCATTGGTGTTAGCATAGTATGCTTTGCTACCTAAAGCTATCAACAGACCCTCTGTCGGGAATGTTATTACACCGTCGGCGTAAACACCGCAAACACCAGCTTCCTTAGCGTCTTCCTTGGTTGCACCCTGAGAATTAGCAAGGTACCATGCCATTGAAGTTATCTCCATAAGGCCGTTCTCCGCAATGTCACAGCCTGTGCTCTGCCAGCCTTCAATCCAAACACCCTCCGGGTCTGTTGCATCGATTTCGATGTAGCTGCCCTCTTTATATGAAGTTGCATAAGGATACATTGGGAATTCAGGACCGTATGGGTCTACCATACGGAAGAGACCCGGCTGCTCTTTATTCTCAAGTACCTCTACGTAGTATGACATTGGGCTATTGCCGAACAAAGACAGAACGATGTCGTCTGTGTACACTGCATAACCGAGTGACTCCCAAGGATTGCTGTCACCGGCTACCCAGAACTCGAACTCCGCAGAAGAAGCCTCAACTGCATTATCCTCAGCGTCGAATGTAATGGCAATTGCTCTGTATTTGCCGCTCTCAGCAATAGGATAAGCGTAGAAACCGGCTTCGGTCAATGTGTCGCAAGGAACAGTACCGGTGAGCATGCCCTGGATTGTTGCATTTGCATCCTCATCTGCGCTAACAACAGTCATAAGATACTTTGCAACATCAACACCCTTTGTTGTAGATATTATAGCGTTGTTTACACCGTTGTTGTCAACATAGTTACCTTTGTATTCCATCTTCAAGCTGTAGTCGGGGATGTAGAAGCCATCGAGCTGCACGGTCTCTTCTCCATAGGCAAAGTAACCGCTTGCTGCAGAACCAAGACTTGCATCAACATAATAGATAAGAGAGAGTGTGAAAAGACCTCTTTCTGCATCATATGTACATGGGAAGTTCTCGTAGGTTCTTTCGATGATGTTTCCGTTATCATCCTTCATGTTGAACGGATAATTAACAACGTCTGACACAAATACAGGGCCATAAGTGGTGTTGTCGAGGAAGTAGTGACCGGCAGGAACTGAGCAGTTGCCTGTAGACTTGTCTAATTCAACAACGATATCGCTACCTGCGCCAATTTCTGTAGTGCAGAGCAGGTACTGAACTTTGTTCTTTTCAATCATGTGCTCTCTGTACTTTACAGGAATTTTAAAACTTCCACCTAAATACAAAGAGTAGTTGTATGTACCAGATGTTTCAGTCCACTTGCTCCAAGGTGCAGGAACACCGGCCTTGAATGCCAAAGATGCATAGCCGTAAGGTGTTGTAACAGCCTCGTCAAATGCAAGGTTGATGTTGTGATAAACCTCATATTCGAGTTCTGCGCCCTCCTTTACTGTGACAGTGTACACAGCTTCTGTTGCTTCGTCGGCAAACTCAACTGTGGCCGGGAAGTCGAACACGGTGTTTGCAAGGCTGTCGGCTGTAGCATATACTTTGTATTCTTCAGCCCCTGCTGCTGCAGTGCGGCCAACAATAATATCGAAAGATTTTGCCTCTTTGGCGAGGTCAATCTGCTGAGCGTTCTCATTTGAGAAATAAACCTTAGGTGTACCGTCTGTGGTCTCTTCCTCGAGAGAGTTTATCGAACGTGTGGGGGATTCTTCACACGAACTTATTGTTATCATTGCTATTAATGAGAACAATATACCAAAAGAATATTTTATTGTTTTCATATTTCTCTCAATTTAAATTAGTTGCCTGTCCAAGGTGTATACTTGCCTGTCGGGTCGGGGTTCTCCCAGCCTTCGATAGCCCTGTTGTTGTTCTTCTCGGTAAGAACGATACAGTAGTTCATCCATGCAGGACGGCCGTTTGTGTTGTACTGGCGTGCAGCATCAACATTTGTGCCTTCGTAACCACGTGTAACGCTCATGTCGAGACGCTTGATGTCGAAGAATGTCAAGCCCTCGCCCCAAAGCTCTACGCGCTTCTGGAACACGATTTCGTCGATAGCCTCAACGTTTGGCTTAACCATGTACTCAGGGTCGCGGTAAGTTGTCATGAAGTTCTCAAGGAGTGCGATACCTTCACCCGGAGCAATGTGCTCGGCAGCCTCTGCCTCAATGAAGTACATCTCCTCGATACGCATGATAGGGTAAGATGTAGATGAACCTACAGAATATTCCTGTGTGTTACCTGCATTAGGACGGAACTTGATAGCTGTGTACTCGGGCAGATCGGCTGCGAACTCTGCGTCAATGTAAGGTACAGAGCTCTCGAGAGCGTGGCCCTCTGGAGCCTTGAACATGAGCTTGCGGAAGTCGCTGTTGCCGATGCGGTTGTACATTGCAGCGTCAATCATAGAGACTGCACCGGCTGCGCTGTAGCCGTACTGTGCCTCAGGAGACATCCATGATGCCCAGTTTAAGATACCGGTCTTAACGACAGCATCTTCCTTCTGTGTGGTAGAAGCCCACATCCAAGGAGCCGGCTGGTTGAAGCCATCTGTTGTGCTCAAGCACTCCTCCTTAGTCATTACGTGGCCGCTGTTGTTGTCGATTGCGAGACGTGCATAGGTTTTTGCGTTCTCATAATCGCCAATCCACAAGTAAAGGCGTGCCTTCAAACCGTAAACAGCATCGAGGTGAGGAAGAACCTTCTCGCTGAATGGCAGGTTTACGATGTTCTTCTCTGCATTGTCGAGGTCGTTGAGGATGAACACGACCATAGAATCACGGTGTACGCGTGGGTTGTTGCGTGCCATCTCCTCAGTTGTCTTCTCGCTTACAATGGGCACAGTGTAGTATGTTACGTCAATAGTGTCGTTCTTTACACCTGTAGTAACCTCATTTGGGAGGAACTCGTACATCTGTGCGAGGTCAAGGTAAGCAAGGGCACGGTAAGCCTGTGCCGCACCGAGCATACCCAACTGGTTTGGAGTTGCGTTCTCGGGGTTTACTGCAGCGATAACGTTGTTTGCTGTCTGAACCAGTTTCCAGTAGTAGTTCCATACATACTGGGTGTTTGCACTGTTTTCGCCCTGGTTCTTGTTGGCACCCCAAGATGAGTACCAGTCGTAACCTGTTGCAACAACTGTCATGTCGCCTGTCATAACGTCACGGATGTGCATCTGTGAACCGTAACCCCACTCATAGTGGTTGCCGGCTACAGTTTCAGCATCGTTGATGAATGCCGGCATAGCCCAAAGCATAGCCTCGGTAGCCTTTGCTGAAGCACCGAGCTGCTCCTTGGTGGCGGCATTTGTAGGGAATGTCTCATCGATACAGCTTGTTGTTGTGAACAATGAAGCTGCACAGAACATACCTGCAAATATTTTAGTTATGTTAGTCTTCATATTATTCTCTTTTTAATTTATTAGAATGTTAATGTTACACCACCGGAGATTGTGCGGATAGGAGCATAGTATGAACCGGTAACAGAACCAGTGATGCTCTGGCGTGGGTCAAGACCCTGACGCTTTGACCATACGCATACGTTGTCTGCAGCAACATACAAACGCAGTTTCTCAACGCCAATCTTCTTTGTAACCATCTTAGGCAATGTGTAGCCGAAGTTGATGTTGTTGATGCTCAGGTATGATGCATCTGTCAAGAAACGGTCTGATGTACCTGCTGTGTAAGAGTCGTCGAACTGGAAGCGTGGAATGTTGCTGTCGTTGTCGGCTGTCCAAGCGTTAAGAACGTCTTTGTGGATGTTTGTACCTCTTGATGTAGAGGTAGGTGCTGCCATCAGGCCTGCATAGTCGCTGTCATATACCTGACCGCCAATCTGGAATGCGAAGTCGATAGAGAAATCGAAGCCCTTCCATGCGAATGAGGTACCGAAACCACCGTATGCATCGGGCAGAGCTGTTCCGCAGAGGTAGTAGCTTGCATCGGCATACTCAGTTGTAGTCTCGCGACCCTTCTCCATAACCGGAATCTTGTTGCCGTTATCGTCGAGCTTTGGAGCACCGTTCTCCATCTCCCACATAAGGTTGCCGTCAGCATCTGTAGCCTGACGCTCCCAGTTCTTCCACCACATTGACTTGCCTGTCTCGGGGTCAACACCGGCATACTTTCTCATGTGGAATGTGTAGAGAGCACAGTCCTCACCATAGAAGTAGCTGCCGCTTGAGTAACCACCCTTGCCGTCAACGACCATAGTCTTACGCTCCTCGGGGAGGTATGAAATCTCGTTCTTGTATGATGTCAGGTTAAGGTTAACGTTCCACTCGAAGTCCTTTGTCTTGATAGGAGTAGCCTTCAAATCGAGCTCGATACCCTTGTTGGTCATGTCACCAACGTTGGCATAGTAGCTTGTGTAACCGAATGAAGGTGACAACGGGAATGAGAAGAGCATATCGGTTGTCTTACGTGTAAAGAAGTCGATAGAACCGCTGATGCGTCCGCGGAACAGGTCGAAGTCGAAACCGATGTTGAAGTTACCCTGTTTCTCCCAAGAGATATCCTTCTTTCCGTATGTGCTCGGAGTTGTTGCAGGGTGGCCCGATGAGTTTACGATGTCGCTGAGAGAGGTGTAGCGGTAGTTACCAATCTGGTCGTTACCCTGCTCACCGTAAGATGCCTTGAACTTCAAGAGGTCTACCCATTTAGCCTTGAAGAAGTTCTCCTTAGAGATAACCCAAGCGATACCTGCTGACCAGAAGTCACCCCAACGGTTGTCCTTGTGGAAGCGTGAAGAGGCGTCGCGGCGGTATGATGCAGAGAGGTGGTAGCGGCCGTCGTAATCGTACATGATACGTCCGAAGTAACCTTCTGTGTTATAGTCTGTTACATAAGAGTTTCCGCTCTTGTCGGTAACGGCACCTGCAAGTTCGCTGTTGTTCGGGTCGAACTGGTTGCTCTTTGAAGCATAGAG
The DNA here is from genome assembly GCA_964485215.1 of uncultured Bacteroidaceae bacterium. Taxonomy (GTDB): domain Bacteria; phylum Bacteroidota; class Bacteroidia; order Bacteroidales; family Bacteroidaceae; genus HGM04593. Next base: position 12,890 of record CAZAIM010000060.1, read on the forward strand.
GTAGTAGTACTTGTTTCTGTAGTACTCGTGACCAATCATTGCAGAAATGTTGTTGCTGCCGAATGAATCCTCCCAGTTCAACAACTGCTGGTGGTTCCAGGAGATTGTACGTGAGTGAGCCTTGTCGACCATACCGTTAGAGCTTGCGTAAGAACCGTAGTAAGGGTTGGTTGTAGCTGTAGAACGTGTCTCGTCAACATTTACACCGCTTGTCCAAGTGAACTTGAAGTTCTTGAGGAATGTTACCTCTGCAAAACCGGTAGCATTGAATGCGTTACCCTCGGCATTGTTTATGTCGAGCTGGTTTGAAGAGTAGGGGTTACCGCCGGGGAGGAAAGGACGTACGAAACCTGCGTTCTCGCCATCACCGTAGTCATAACGCTTGAAACCGTTTTCATCGCGGATGATGTTGCCCTGAGCGTCACGGATGTAAAGAGGATAGATTGGGGCAATCTGTGTTGCATAAGCAAAGATGTTGGCTGATGAACCTGATGAACCGTCCTCGCCAAGTGAGTTGGCATCGAAGTGTGTGTAAGCGGTGTTGGCACCAACCTTCAACCAGTTCTTTACCTTGTACTCAGCCTTCAGACGTGCTGCAAGACGCTCATAGTTTGAGCTTGCAGTGATACCTTCGTTGTCGAGGTAGTTTACTGAAGCGTAGAAAGATGACTTGTCGTTACCGGCTGTGATGTTCAGGTTGTACTCCTGACGGAAACTGTTGTCGTATGCCTCGTCCATGTAGTCATCGGGTGTCATCCAGTACTGCTGACCGTTGTATGTGAGAATGCTACCGAGTGTTGCGTTAGGGTTGAGTCTTCCGTTTGTACCAATGAGGAACTGACCCTCGGGTACTGTATAAACGTTAAGGCCGAGACCGTAGCTGCTTGAACCCACCATGAGGGCGTTAGCCTGTGTGTGAGCCGAAGCTGCATCGTAGCCCTTCTCGTTCATAAGGTAGCTGTTCAATGCGCCATAGTAAACCTCGTAGTACTGTCCGGGGTTCTTGATGTAGTCGTAATCCTCTGTAGCACGTGAGTTAGAACCCCACTTTGCATCGAAAGTAACACGGGCAGAACCGCTCTGTCCCTTCTTGGTGGTAATCATGATGACACCATTTGCACCACGTGCACCATAGAGGGCGTTGGAAGCAGCATCCTTCAGCACTGTCATAGACTCGATATCCTGTGAGTTGATGTTGTTCATGTCACCATCGTAGGGAGCACCGTCAAGAATTACAAGAGGAGCATTACCTGCGTTGATTGATGAAATACCACGCACGCGGATAGTTGGAGTTGTGGCACCGGGCTGACCCGAAGCGTTTGTCAACTGCACACCGGCCATCTTACCCTGGAGGGCGTTTGCTGCGTTTGAGCTCTGAATCTTGCCGATTTCCTCTGACTTAACGACAGCTGCCGAACCGGTAAACTGTGACTTTTTTGCTGTACCGTAGGCAACAACCATAACCTCGTCGAGAGCCAAGCCGTCCTCAACAAGAACGATCTTCATAGGCTTGCCTCTGAGAATGTGTACCTCCTGAGTTGTCATACCCATATATGACACGCGGAGTGTTGTTGCAGAAGCGGGTACGTTTTCAATTGTAAAATTACCCTCAGCATCTGTATTAGCACCGTAGCTGGTACCCAATACAAGAACAGAGGCTCCGATAACAGGCTCGCCGTCTGTCTCTGAGTAAACTTTACCAGAGACTGTCTGGTTTTGCGCTGTTGCCATGCCTATACCCATGCAGATAAAGGCCAATAGAAATAGCACTCTTTTCATAACAATGAATTTAAGTTAATAAAAATAAAGTAATTATGTCTTTTTGTTAATATCCAAAACTGTAGAATAATGGAAATTAATGGCGCGAAGATACAACTTTTAATATAAAGATTAAAATAAGTTAAGCCTTTTTTTTCAACAATAGTGTTAAAATGTTGCCAAAACAGGATATTTGTCTGCTTTTTGCTCAAAAATATATTTTTGTGCATTGTTCTAATTCTTCATTTCATTTTGCTAATATTAATTTAATAAAAGTTGAAAAGTTGTTGATATTGCTTGTTTTGTATGTCCCAGACAGCAAAAATGCCTAAATCGGGCTTGTTGACAAAAAGTCAGCATTTTGCTGTTTTGTGCTTGTTTTTGGTCATTTTGCTGATTATTTTCCTCTGTTAAAATAATTTGCAGATGATGCGCTGAGCGTTCTCTCTCGCGCGTACATTATATAATAGGGTGGTCAGGGTAACTAATATAGCTATGGTGGTCCGGATGTTTATGGTAGCTACGTAGTAACCTTGGTAATATAAGCCACCTTAGTTAACAGAATTCAATATAAGAAATCTTAGATACATTCCTACTCCTCAGCCACTACGTGACAGCTCCTCTTCGCATGAGGAGCACTGTTTTTTTAAAATTAAAGC
>CAZAIM010000061.1:0-15136 GCA_964485215.1 uncultured Bacteroidaceae bacterium
ATATCCGTAAAGCCCCGAACGGTAATTAGAAAGGAACTCCTTGCCCTCTTCAAGCGAAATGCGTCCCTCTTTTACTGCACTTGTTACCCAACGTTCCAGTGTGCGCACAAGCTTCCTCGCATCGTACTGCACATAGTCGAGCACGTCGGCAATGGTCTCGCCGTCTATAATCTTGTCAATGTGGTATCCGTTGTCGTCCACGCTGACGTGCACTGCATTGGTGTCGCCGAACAGGTTGTGCATGTCGCCAAGAATCTCCTGGTATGCACCTACCAGGAACACTCCCAGGTAGTATGGCTCATTCGACTTCAGCCTGTGTACCTTGAGTGAATCGGCCTTGCTGTTGTAGTTTATGAAGTCTGTAATTTTACCATCGCTGTCGCAGGTCATATCCTGTATTGTGCAGCTGCGGTCGGGGCGTTCATCAAGGCGGTGTATCGGCATGATGGGAAAGAACTGGTCAATGCCCCAGCTGTCGGGCAGGCTCTGGAATAGAGAGAAGTTGCAGAAGTACTTGTCGGCAAGCAGTTTGGGCAGCTTGCGGAAGTCGTCGGGTACATGCTTCATGTTCTTGGCTATGGCAAGAATCTCGCGTGTGACGCTCCAGAACATACTCTCAATCTGCGCTCTTGTCTTCAGGTCTACTATGCCGTGACTGAAAAGCTCCAGAGCCTCTTCGCGTATCTGCTGGGCATCGTGCAGTGCCTCGAGCATGGTACGCTGGTCCAGTTCGCACCAAATCTTGTACAGTTCCTTCGCCAGTTCGTGGTCGTTGGCGGCAACTTCCCATTCCTCGTCCATTTGCGGCAATGCTGCTGTTTCAAGGACCTCGAACACCAGCACCGCATGGTGAGCCGAGACTGAACGTCCGCTTTCGGTTATTATGTTCGGGTGGGGTATGCCGTTCTTGTCGGCAGCGTCAACCATTGTGTATATGGCATCGTTGACATATTCCTGAATGGAGTAGTTGACACTGCTCTCGCTGCTGGATGAACGTGTGCCGTCGTAGTCAACGCCAAGACCGCCGCCTATGTCGGTAAACTCAATGTTGTAGCCCAGCTTGCGCAGCTGAACATAGAACTGCGAGGCTTCACGAAGGGCTGTCTTTATATGGCGTATGCGTGTCACCTGGCTTCCGATGTGGAAATGTATAAGGCGCAGGCAATCTTTTATGTCATATTTCTCCAGAATGTCCAGTGCCTCGAGCAGCTCGCTTGAGGTGAGGCCGAACTTGCTTGCATCGCCGCCGCTCTCTTCCCATTTGCCGCTGCCTTCAGAGGCCAGCTTTATGCGTATGCCGATATTGGGACGCACACCAAGACGCTTGCCAATCTTTGCAATGCGTTTCAGTTCGTTGAGTTTCTCTACAACGAGGAATATCTGCCGTCCCATTTTCTGTGCAAGCAATGCCAGTTCTATGTAGCTGTCATCCTTGTAGCCGTTGCATATGATGAGTGAGTCGCTGTCCGTGTTCATTGCTATGACAGCGTGGAGCTCGGGCTTTGAACCGGCTTCGAGACCTATATTATATCTTTTGCCGTGGCTTGTTATCTCCTCGACAACCGGTCTCATCTGGTTCACCTTTATGGGGTAGACGATGAAGTTCTCGCCCTTGTAGTTGTACTCTTCTGCTGCAATCTTGAAGCAGCCTGCAATCTTTTCAATGCGGTTGTCGAGGATGTCGGGGAAACGCAGGAGCACCGGTGCTGCCACATCGCGCAGCTGCAGTTCATCCATAAGTTCCTTGATGTCAATCCTGACACTGTCTTTCTTTGGGGTTACAGCAACATTACCCTTCTCATTAATGCTGAAGTACGATGCACCCCATCCGTTAATGTTGTACAGTTCTTCAGAATCCTCAATACGCCATTTTCTCATTTCATTGGTGTTTGAATGACTATAATAGTTACTATATCTCAAATTGCCGGCGGAATGCCTCTACCGACTGGCTTATCTGTGTCCTGTCCTCGAGCCTGTCGGCACGGAACGTATGCTTTGCCTTGCTGTAGTGTGGAGCACGTTTCCCGAGCTGTTCAATAATGAACTCTCTCAGTTCCTCGTCGTTCTTGTCTTTTATCAGAGGTCTCTTCTGCCTTGCAATACTCAGTCTAATAAAGAGCCTGTCTATGGGAACATCGAGGTAGACTGTTGTTCCTTGGCTGTTCATATACTCGATATTGTCGAAAAAGCAGGGCGTTCCTCCTCCTGTGGATATTATTACATTCTCGAACTCCCCGACTTCATGCAGCATGCGCTTCTCGAGGTCACGGAATCCCTCCTCGCCTTTTTCGGCAAAAATCTGCGCAATGCTCTTGCGGAATCTCTCCTCGATGTAGCTGTCGAGGTCTATGAATGGTATTCCCAGGTCAGCCGCAAGTGCTCTGCCGAGCGTTGTCTTGCCTGCTCCCATATATCCGACAAGGAATATGCGTGTCATCACTTCTTCTTTGTATATCTTCTTTTTGCCGTAGTCTTGCCGGCTTCGTTCTGTTTCTTGACAATCTCCAGGCACTCTTCAAGTGTCAGTTCGGCCGGTGTCACGCTCTTGGGCAGCTTGTAGTTACTTCCCTTGTAGGCAATGTAAGGTCCGAAGCGGCCATTCAGTACTTGCAGTTCGGGCTCTTCGGCGAAATTCTTTATTACACGTTCCGCTTCGGCCTTTTTCTTGGCATCAATAAGTTCTATAGCCTCCTCGAGTGTAACTGTGAGCGGGTCGTTTGCCTTTGGCAATGTGACGTATGCCGCTCCGTATTTTATGTATGCTCCGAACCTTCCGGCTCCAACAGTTACGGTTTCTCCATCGTAAGCACCCAACGTGCGTGGCAGGCTGAATAGCTCCAGAGCCTCTTCGAGCGTAATTGTCTCGAGTGTCTGGCCCGGTTTCATCTGTGCGAAACGGGGCTTCTCCTCGTCGGTTGCCGAGCCTATCTGTACGATAGGGCCGAACCTGCCAATCTTTACCGATACAGGCTTGCCGCTTGCAGGGTCGTTGCCAAGCACGCGTTCGCCTACCTTATGCTCATTCTTCGATTGTATGATATTTTCAATCTTTGGTTCGAATTCCTTGTAGAACTCCGAAATGTGGTCGGCCCAGTGTCTCTTGCCATCGGCTATCTCATCGAACTCCTTCTCTACAGTAGCGGTGAAGTTATAGTCCATGATTTCGGGGAAGAAATCGAGCAGGAAGTCATTCACCACAATGCCAATGTCGGTAGGCATAAGCTTGCCTTTCTCGGCACCAACGTTTTCCTTGCCCTGTGTTGCTGTTATCTTGCTGTTCTTTAGTGTGATGATTTCATAGTTACGGGATGTGCCGCTCTTGTTGCCCTTTTCTACGTAACCGCGCTGCTGAATGGTGCTGATGGTAGGCGCGTATGTCGATGGGCGGCCTATTCCCAGTTCTTCAAGCTTGCGCACAAGGCTTGCCTCGGTATATCGCGGCGGATGCTGCGTGAAACGCTCTGTGGCTACAATCTCCTGTGCCGACAGCCTGTCGCCCTTGTGTACGGCCGGAATTGCGGCAAGCTCGCTCGAGTTCTCTTCGTCTGTGCTTTCGCGGTAAACCTTTATAAAACCGTCGAATACGGTAACCTCGCCTGTCGCAATGAATGTTTCACTGTGTCCGCTTATTGAAATGTTTACTGTGGTCTTCTCGACAAGAGCGTCGGACATCTGCGAGGCGATGGTGCGCTTCCATATAAGCTCATACAGGCGTTTCTCGGGTATTGTACCCTCAATGCCGGTGTTTGTCATATATGTAGGTCTAATGGCCTCGTGAGCCTCTTGCGCGCCTTTTGAGCGGGTAGAGTAGTTGCGGCTTTTCAGGTACTCCTCGCCGTACATGTCCGTTACCACACTCTTGCACGAACCGATGCATAGTGACGAGAGATTGACCGAGTCGGTACGCATATATGTGATATGTCCCGATTCGTAGAGCCTTTGTGCAACCATCATTGTCTGTGACACGGTGAAACCAAGCTTGCGTGCAGCCTCCTGTTGCAGTGTCGATGTTGTGAATGGTGCGGCCGGGCTCTTCTTCAGTGGCTTTGTATTCACATCATCGATGACAAAATCGGCATTCTTGCACGATGCGAGGAATTCTGTCGCCTCCTCCTTTGTCTTGAATCTGCGGGAGAGTTCGGTGTTAAGCACTGCTTCTCCGCCGGGCAGAATGAACTGTGCTGTAACCCGGAAACCACTCTCTGTGGTGAACCTGTTTATTTCGCGTTCCCGCTCAACAATGAGACGTACAGTGACGCTCTGCACGCGTCCTGCCGACAGAGCCGGCTTGACTTTGCGCCACAGTACAGGAGAGAGCTTGAAACCTACAATGCGGTCGAGTACGCGGCGCGCCTGCTGTGCATATACAAGGTTCGTGTCAATCTCCCTGGGGTTCTCTATTGCGTTGAGTATTGCATTCTTTGTAATTTCGTGGAATACAATACGCTTTGTGTTTTCTGGTTTAAGCCCAAGCTCTGTATACAGATGCCAGCTTATCGCTTCTCCCTCGCGGTCCTCATCGGAAGCAAGCCACACGGTATCGGCCTTCTTGACCTCGCTTCTGAGGCTGCTGACAAGCTTCTCCTTTTCAGCCGGAATCTCGTACAGCGGCTCGAATGTCTCGGTGTTAATACTGAATTCCTTCTTCTTCAGGTCACAGATGTGGCCATAACTCGACATCACCTTGTAATCCTTTCCCAGGAACTTCTCAATTGTCTTTGCTTTTGCGGGTGACTCAACTATAACTAAATTCTTCTGCATATCGCTTAAGCCATTTATCAAAATTTGCCGCAAAAGTATGAAAGTTTTGCGTATATTGGAATGAAAAAAATGAAAAAAATGAAACAAAAACAGCTCCTTCCGCCCTAAAATAATATATTATTTTAAATAGGAGAAAAAAAGATTGACAGGAAATGGTCCTTACCTGTCAATCCAATTCTCTTTGCCTGCCTCTGTGTCAGAAATTCACAGTCACACCCAGCGAGCCTCTTGCGCCGCGTGTCTCGTAACCTGCATATTCATAATACTTGCTGTTGAGCAGGTTATTTCCCTGAATATATGCGCCAAGCCACTTCAACGGCTGGTAGCTGATACGTGCATACAAGTCGTTCCTGTTGTTTATACGGCCATTGTCATCGCTCTTTGTGTAGCGTGTGAAGTTGTATCCGGCTCTCATCGTAACATTTTCAAAAAACCTAATTTCGGCATTCAGGTCGGCCGTTATCTGCGGTTTCATTACAAGCAGTTCCTCGTTGTCGCAGCTCCAATAGTCATATCGTGCTTCGGCCGAAATCTGCAGCCAGCCGCCGACATCACATCCTGCCCGTCCGCCAATGAATGTGTTGTGGGTGTTCTCCTGGTCGAGGTTCGCAAAAATAAGTGCATAGTTAGCTGCTCTTTTGGAATCTGCCCTGCACTGCAGTATATCGTCCTTTGTATATTTATATCCGGCGTAGAAATCAAAAGACACCGGTTCCAGGTTTATGCGTGAGCCGGCTGTAATGTCGACAACCCTGTATGTCGGCTTCAGCTGTCTGCTGGTAGCCTTGTCGAATCCCCAGTATGGCGTAATCTTCTCAATATTGAAGAGCGAGTTTGCCGTGCGTCCGCCTGTGACCTCGGCATAGAGGCCAATCTTGTCGGAATAACTGCCTTCAAACTTCAGGTCAGGGGCGATTGCAAAGCGTGCACCGTTTCCTGTGACGAAGTTCATTCTTGTGCCAATCTTGACTTTCCACCCTTTGAAGTTGAAGTTAAGGAACGGGTTGACATCGAATGAGGAGTAGTCTGTGTAACCGTTTTCGGCATCGCGGAGCGTGCTGTTGTAGACAAAACCGTCGTATCCGAGTTCTACTCCAAGGTTATCGAGCATGCTTTTCTCTACACGGTATGTTACGGCACCGCCCAGCCTGAATCCAAGTTCTCCGGTACCTTCGTCTGTGCCCGACGAATAGCTGCGGCGGTTGTATGTCACGCCTCCGTCGAAACGGTAGAAGAAGTCCCCTTCTGTGCGCGAAACTCCGTTTGTCGTTATTCTGTAGCTGCGGCTGTTCTGCTTGTCGGTGCTGTTATGGTTTATTCCGCCGGTGTTCTGGTAGTTGAACACGCGGTTGTTGAAGTCGGCACCGACATTCAAGTCGAGTGCCTTGAAACGATGTTCGTAACAGGCTCCGATGCCGCTCTTGTACATTCTTGAGTTCCAATCGTCAAAAATGCCTTCGATATCGCTCTTGAAGCCGTCGAATGTGGCCTGCATATCCATACGGCCATTGTCGGAGGTACGCAACGAGTAGGATACCTTTGCGTCTATTTCATTTGTCAGTCCGTAGCCCAAGCGTGCATATCCGGGATACGCGCCTTCCTGCATTGGCATCAGGCCTGTAGCGTCTCTCTCGCTCGTGAATCCTTTGAATGGTCTTGTGTTTTCGTTGAATTCAAGTGCCAGAGGATTCATTGCCGGCTCTTCTGCAATCTTAGGCGTGTCGCCTTTCTTTGCAACATTTATAACTTCGGGGCTGTACTCGTTCTCAACTGTTACCAATGTGTTTCGTCCTTTAGACTGTGCGAATGCAGAACCGCATACAGCCAACATCGCACCAAGTATAATGTATTTTCTCTTCATGGTCTGTTCTTTTATTAGTTTCCTCTTGTAAGTTTTTCCATTCTCTCTGTAATCAATTCCTCTATGTCGTCGTCACCGCTGTAGTTGCTCTTCAGCGACTGCAGATACTGCTTGGCTTCCAATGTCTTGCCTTGTGCAGAGTAAAGGTCGCTCAGCAGTATGAAACTGCGTGCCATCCAGTATGAATGCGGTGTGCCGGTCTCAATATAGTCCATAATCTCGCTTTCGCATTCTTTGTAGTCGCCGTTGTCGAACATCATCTGTGCAATGATATACTTTGCTTCGGCACCCTCGCGTGTGCGCGTGTCTGAAGCCAGGGTCTTAAGGTCTTGCATTGCATTCTCTCTCTTGTTTAGTTCTCTATATGCCTTTGCTCTGTCAAAAAGAGCTTCACGCTTCAGCTCGGGCGCAATGTTGCCGTCGGCAAGCAGTTCGCCAGCGTACTTTATTGTCTCCTCATATTTGCCAAGCTGGAATGTACTCCTCATAATTCCGGTCTTTGCCTTCATACGGTTCTCTTCGTTGCTGCTCTTCACGGCCAGTTCCCTGTAGAGTTCATCGGCTGCACGGTAGTTGCCTTGCCCGAAGTAGATGCCGGCTGCAAGCGCGATGGCTGTCTCGCTGTATTTGTTGTCGGGGAACTCGATTACCTCTTCGAGATGCTCGATGGCTTCGTCGTTCATCCCTTTCTTGTGGTATATCGTTCCCAGATAATAGTTACTGTTGAGCCTGAATGCTCCTTGTGGGAACTTGACGAGATATTCCTTGAACTGGACAGCAGCATTCTCTGTGTCGCCCTTGTTGTAGAATTTCTCGGCGGCAATGAAGGTGAGGGTGTCTATGCTGTTGCTGCTTATGCTGCCCACACTGCTTGTCCTTGCGGCGTAGTCGGCAAACTTGTCTACCTCGCCCATTTCGATATAGATATTCTTGAGGTCCTGCACGGCAATCCTGGCCTCTTCGCTATGTGGGTATTTCTCTATTGTCTCCTTGTATGTGGCAATGGCTTTCTCCTTGTTGCCCTGTATGTTGTATATCATGGCCTTTTCTGTCATTGCGCGGCGCGCAAACGGGCTTTGCGGGTATTTTGCCATCAGTTCGTCGTATGCAGCGTGTGCTTCATTGAACTGTCTGTTCTCTATGTAGGCGCGTCCCATTTCGTAATGTGCCTGTTCGGCATAAATACTCCCGGGATACTCCTTTATCAGCAGTCTCAGGGTGCCAACCTTGTTGTCATACTCCTGTCTCAGTCCCTGTGCTATCGCCGAACGGAACAGTGCATAATCACCGCTTCTGCTGTCGCTCTCCACGGCCTTGCTGTAATACCTGTTGGCATCGGCATAGTTGCGCTGGTAGAAATAGCTGTCGCCTATTCTGCTGAAGGCATCGGCGCGCAGCTCCTTCTCGCCGGCCGGGCAGTTGTTCAGGAATCTCTCGAATTCGGAGCGTGCCTCTTCGTAGTTGCCTTGTTGGAAATAGGTGTATCCAAGACCATAAATGGCTTTTGTGCTGTTCTCGCCTCCTGCGGCCAATGTCTGGCGGTAGCTGTTTGCCGCCGCAGCATATTCTCCGCAGTTGTAGAGCGCCTCGCCGCGCCAGAAGCAGGCGTCGGAGTATGTGGCATTGTCGTACCTGAGTGCAATTGAACGGTTCATGGATTCAATGCACGCTTCCATGTCGGCATCGAGGTACTTCTGTATTCCTGTCCTGTAGAGAATCTTCTGCTTGGCTTCGAGGATTTCGGCCGACGGGTTCTCTATTTTCTCTATCGACTGCAGTGCTATGTCGTAGTTGCGTGTATTCATATAGACCTCTACAAGGTAACTCTCTACCTTGTCGGAATTGACCGAGCCCGGGAATTCGTTGAGGAATCTCTCGAATACCTTCACGCTCTCGGCAAATGGCGAGTATCGTGTCTCGTGAAGGCTCAGAGCGTAGTTGTACATAGCCACCTCCTGAATCGTCCTGTCGTGTGACATTTCGGCGGCCTGTCCGAACGCCATACGTGCGCTGTTGTTGTTGCCAAGGGTGCGCTGTATGGTACCTATGTGCAGCAGCGAACTTTGTGAAATGGCATCATCGCCTTCGCTGCAACTGTCGAACAGTCCCAGTGCATCGTTGTACTCTTCTGTCTCGAAGAGGCTCACGGCAAGCTGATACTTTGCAATGCGCTGCGGCGAAGGGTATCTGTTCACATATTCGGTCAAGGGCTTGACAGCCTCTTTGTAGTTGCCGGCATAATAGTTCGCGGCTCCAAGTATCTGCTGCATCTTCAGGCCATGTATATTGTCGGCGTGGTCGGCAATGAACCGTTCGGCAATGTTCTGCGCACGGCTGTAGTTGCCTTGTTTCAGGTATATGCCGGCAATGTAGTAGGGCACTTTTATATGGTAGTCATCTTCGAACTCCAGTTCCTTGAATGTACGGTAGGCCTCGTCGAGGTTGTTCTTGTCGTAGTCGGTTATTGCCAGCTGGAATGCGGCTTCCTTGCCATACTTCTTTCCGGTAAGGGCAATGTTGCGCAGCAGGTTCTCGGCCTCGCCCTGCTTGCCGCACTCCTGCAGAGACAGGGCGTAGTAGAGCATAGCCCTCTCGCGCTGTACCGGTGTGAGACGAGACATATCGCTCTTGCTGAACCACTCGCACGCCGTCTTGTAGTTGCCCGTGTAGTAGTAAGTGCGTGCAACGTGGCAGCATAACAGCCCCTCCTTGGCACTCTCGGGGTAGCTGCTGATGTATTTCTGCAGCAGTCTGTTGCCCTCGGCTGCATCGGTCTCGGCAGTTATGAGTGCCTTTAGCAGTTCGGCCTCCTGTCTTGTTCTGTTGTCGAGTTTGCCGGTTTCAATCTTGCCGGCCAATGCCAGTGCTGTAGAATACTCACCTTCGGAGTAGAGTCTTTGGCACTCGTCGATTAATCCTTTTTCGCTGTTTGTCTGGGCTGTTGCTGTGATGCCCAAGGTAGCGAACATAAGTAGAATGATTCTTCTCTTCATTGTCCTATATTTTCTTTTCTTTGTATATCTTTTTCACTTTTTCGATGCTCTTTCTTATGGATTCCAGCCCGAACTCTCTGCTGTCGAGCTCTTCGATTGCAATCCATTGCAGCCCTTCTACATCGTCATCGGCCTTCATGGCTGCCGCCTCGTCTACATTGCACTCAAAGAACATGTCCATTGTGTGCAGTTCCATGCCCGAATAGATGTAGGTGTTTGGTATGCTGAACAGATAACGGCTCTCTTTTACCTTGAGCCCGGTTTCCTCTTCTATCTCTCTGGCAACTCCCTCTTCTGCTGTCTCATAGCTGTCGCAGAATCCCCCGGGGAGGTCGAGTGTCCCCTTGGCCGGCTCTTTTGCGCGTCTGGCAACAAGTATTTCACCCTTCCCGTTCGTTATTATGCCTACTGTTGCAGCCAGTGGGTTGAAGTAGTATATGAATCCGCAGTTGCTGCACCTCTTCGACTTGAAGTCGTTTACTGCAAATCCGTTGCTCCCGCATTTGGGGCAGAAACCGAATAAATCCAACGGATGTTTCATCTTCTCTTTCTGTGTGTCGTTACTGTTTAAGCATCAAAGATACCTTTTTTTTAGGAGTTATCCCTGCTTTTGCCGGTTTTTATGACATAATTTTAGTTATTTTATTTAATAAGCCGTCAAAAACTTAGAAAAACTATGTTTGTCTCTTCCCGGAATCTGTTTTTTGCAGTCTCGGGCAACTTTTGTAATAAATTTAGATGCTTTCTCTCCCTTTTCGAAATAAAAAATAGTATCTTTGCAAAACAAATTGTGTACTGCCCGGTGGCGGTACTTGACTTTACAAATCAAAAATATTCATATATTATGGCAAACAAAGCATTATTGGTTATTCTTGACGGTTGGGGCATCGGCAACCACGGCAAGGGCGATGTTATTTTCAATACACCTACTCCATATTGGGATCATCTTGTATCGGTATATCCTAACTCGCAGCTTCAGGCGAGCGGTGAGAATGTAGGCCTTCCTGCCGGTCAGATGGGCAACAGTGAGGTGGGTCACCTCAATATCGGTGGCGGACGTGTCGTTTATCAGGACCTCCTGAAGATAAACCGTGCGATAGCCGATGGCTCGATTGCACAGAACCCTCAGTTGGTCGCTGCCGTAGAGTATGCCAAGAGCAATGGCAAGAAGCTCCATTTTATGGGTCTTACGTCGGATGGCGGTGTGCACAGCTCACTCGAGCACCTCGAGGCAATGTACAGGTTTGCAGCAGAGCAGGGTGTGGAGAACGCATACGTGCACTGCTTCATGGACGGCCGTGACACCGACCCCAAAAGCGGTGCAGGCTTCATCGAGCAGCTCACAGCAAAGAACCTCAAGCTTGCTACAATCATCGGCCGTTACTATGCTATGGACCGTGACAAGCGTTGGGAGCGTGTGAAAATCGCTTATGACCTTATCGTGAATGGCGAGGGCAAGAAGGCTGCCGATATGGTTGCAGCTGTCAAGGAGTCGTACGAGGAGGGTGTTACCGATGAATTCATCAAGCCTATCGTGAACACAAGCTTCGACGGTCGCATAGGTGAGGGTGATGCTGTAATCTTCTTCAACTACCGCAACGACCGTGCAAAGGAACTTACAATCGTTCTCACACAGGAGGATATGCCGGCCGAGGGCATGCACACTATCCCTGGCTTGCAGTACTACTGCATGACACCGTACGATGCAAAGTTTACAGGCGTTCACATCCTTTTCGACAAGGAGAACGTGGAGAACACATTGGGCGAGTTCGTGGCAAAGCAGGGTATGAAGCAGCTCCACATTGCCGAGACCGAGAAGTATGCTCACGTTACATTCTTCTTCAACGGTGGCCGTGAGGCTCCTTACGAAGGTGAGGAACGCATTCTTGTTCCCTCTCCAAAGGTGGCTACATACGACCTCCAGCCCGAGATGAGCGCGTACGAGGTTAAGGAGAAGCTTGTGAACGAAATCAATAGCGAGAAGTTCGATTTTATCGTGGTTAACTTTGCGAATGGCGATATGGTAGGTCACACCGGTGTGTATGGCGCAATCGAGAAGGCTGTGCTTGCTGTTGATGCTTGTCTCAAGGATGTAATAGAGGCAGCGCGCAACCACGGCTATGAGTCAATTATCATTGCCGACCACGGCAATGCCGACAATGCGGTCAATGCCGACGGCTCACCCAATACAGCCCACTCATTGAACCCTGTTCCATGTGTCTATGTAACAAACAAGGAGAATGCGACAATCGAGGACGGCATCCTTGCCGACGTTGCACCAACAATCCTTAAGATAATGGGCTTGGAGGCACCTGTTGAAATGACCGGTAAGGCGTTGATTTAATTTGAACAAGGAATATCAAGGTCTCTAAGGTCATTAAGGGCTTTAGAGACCTTTGTCATTTATAATATTTATGGTACAGATACAAGATACAATAGTCTCTTTCGACCTCTTTCAGGAGTATTTCTTCTGTAACTTCACGCACTGCAAGGGCGCATGCTGTGTCGAGGGCGATGCCGGTGCGCCGGTGCTGTTCGACGAAGTGGAAAAACTCGAAGAGGCACTTGAGGTCATCGAAGAGGAGATGACTCCCGAAGCACGTGCCGTTGTCGAGGAACAGGGTGTGGTATATAACGACCGTGACGGTGACCTCGTCACATCAATTGTCAATAACAAGGATTGCGTATTTGCATCGCGCGACACAAACGGCAACTGCATCTGCCTGATAGAGAAGGCATTCCGTGAGGGACGCACTGCATGGCGCAAACCGATTTCGTGTTACCTCTATCCCGTGCGCTTGCGCAAGGTTGGTGACTATATAGGTGTAAACCTACATAAATGGGATGTGTGCAGCAGTGCATTCATCAAAGGCCGCCGTAAAGGAATAAGAGCTTACGAGTTCCTGAAAGAGCCCCTTATTGAACGCTTCGGCAAAGAGTGGTATAAGGAGTTGCTCGTTGTGGCAGAAGAGATGAAAAAGCAAGGAATGCTTTGACCGGCGACAATGAGTAATCCTAACAAGTTATATAAAAGATATTCGCTTGCGAAAGTTTGCTTAATAGGTATTAAATAGGTAACTTTGTGCGGTTTTGGATAAATGGTTGGTTTTGTTGGTTAAAACACGCTGATTTATCTGCCAAAAAGGACTTTTCTGAGAGAAAAATTACAAAACAAAATAAAACAAATTATTATGAAAAAATTTTTACTTTCAATTTTTGCAGTGCTCTTTGCATTCGCAGGGGCGCAGGCGCAAGAGACTGCAACGTTTACATTTAAAGACTTGTATGGTTCATCGACATTGTCTTCAATAGAATCCAAGACAGTGGATGGTATAACGATTTCATATGCTAAGAACTCGGCTCAGAATGCACCAGCTTACAACAAAGATGGTACCATGAGATTGTATTATGGTTCTAACAATGGTAATTCTGCTACTTTTACAGCAGAGAACGGAAAGAAAATAACATCTGTAGTAGTGACCGCTTCAAGCACCTCTTATGCTCCTGATGTTAAATATAGTGTTGATGGCGGTACTGCGATTAGTGCTACATGGAGTAGTACAACTTTAACAATAACTGGAATTGAGGCAACAACAGTTTCAATTCAAAATGTTGGCACTGTTCAATTGCGTACAAAGGTTATCAGCGTTACATATACAACATCTGGCTCTGGCGAAGGCGGTGGAACAGAGGAAACTCCGGTAGCTCCTGCAGCTCCAACACTTCCTGCAGCGTGCAACTTCGATGATGCAATGACTGTTGAGATTACAAACGTTGCTGAAGGTGCTACTGCATATTATTCATTGAATGACGAGAACAGCTGGGTTGAAGGTACTTCTGTAGAGATTACAGAAACAACAACCGTTTATGCTAAAGTTGTTAAGGATGAACTTTCAAGTACTGTCGTTTCGGAAACATATACAAAGAATGCTCCTGTAACACCTCCTGCTGAAGGCGAGGTGATTGATGTTATTAATATTGAAACAATAGGAATCGATTCTTATAGTAGTTATACATCATGGACTGGAGTTCAGTCAAACTCTTCTGCTGTATATGCCGGTCAGTCACATAAGAATGGAGAGGCTGTTCAGTTGCGTGCAACCAGTCCTTCGGGAATTATATCAACAGCATCTGCAGGAAAGTTAAAGAAGATTGTTGTTGAGTGGGCTTCTAATACAACATCTGGTCGTACTTTGAATGTTTATGGCAAGAATACTGCATATAGTGCTACAACAGATTTGTATTCTGCTTCAACACAGGGTACATTGCTTGGCACAATTGTTTGCGGAACTTCAACAGAACTTGTAATCGAGGGCGATTATGAATACATTGGTATGTGCTCAAGCAGCGGTGCTATGTACTTGACAAGCATCAGCATAACCTGGGATACCAGTGCCGGTGTAACTCCGGTAGTTCCAAACGCTCCTGTTCTTCCTGCATCAACAACATTCAAGGGTAGCATGATGGTTGAGATTACAGGTTTTGCAGCAGATGCTACTGTTTATTATACAACAGACGGTACAGTTCCTTCTATAACCAACGGTACAAAGTATACAGAATCTTTTGAAATCACAACTACAACAACTGTAAAAGCTGTTGCTGTAAACGAGGTTGGTACAAGTGAAATAGCAACCGAGACATACACTCTGTTTGTTGTTGAACCAACTACCGGTTATTATGTACAGGTTGTTTCTGAGCCAGCAGATTGGGGTGGTAAATATCTTATTGTTTACGAGGAAGGTGCTGATGCTTATGTGTTCAATGGCAAGGATGAGGCTAACGGCTATGTGTCTGCTGTGACTGATGGTGATATCATAGCTGCAAACAGCGAAATAGACGCAGTTGCTGTTACAATCGCTGCAATGCAAGGCGGTTATTCTATCAAATCAGTTGGTGGCTATATAGCAGGTAAGACTTCTGGTAACGGTCTTGATTTCGCGGAGCAAGAAGCCTTGAATACTCTTGAGTGCACAACTGATGGTGTTGTAATTACATCTAACGAGAAAGTGTTCCGCTTTAACGCAGCAAGCAATCAGATGCGCTTCCGTTACTATGGTAATGGTCAGGAATCTGTTCAACTCTATAAGTATGTTGAAACACTTCCACTTACTCACACCCTTACAGTAGCTGAAGCCGGCTACGCAACATTGTACCTTGGTTTCAATGCAAGAATTCCTTCAGCAGTGGAAGCATATACTGTAACAGCTGTAAACGACGGTTGGGCTTCTTTAACTCAGGTAACAGGAATTCTCCCTGCGCAGGAAGGTATTATAGTTAAGGCTCCTGCCGGAGATTATAAATTCTTTTATGAGGAAAATGCTACAGCCGATGTTACAGGCAATCTTCTCGAGGGTACATTAAACGACATGAATATTAGCGAGGCGGCTTACGTTCTTTCAAAGGTTGATGGCGAGGTTGGTCTCTACAAGGCTAAGATGATTGATGGTAGCTGGTCGAACAACGCCAACAAGGCATACTTGCCGGCAAGCGCGGTGCCTAACAAGTCTGCTGAATTCTATGG
>CAZAIM010000062.1:0-14422 GCA_964485215.1 uncultured Bacteroidaceae bacterium
GCCGGAGAGACCGAACCCCGTCATCCCGCACAGCTCTATGAAGCAATCGCATACCTTCTGCTCTTCTTTGCTGTACTCTATCTTTACAAGAAGAACCAGAACAAGGTAGGTTCGGGACTTTTTATCGGGTTCAGCGTCTTCACCGTGTTCCTGTTCCGTTTCTTTGTAGAGTTCCTTAAAAAAGAACAGGTCGACTTTGAGAAAGGTATGATAATAAATATGGGGCAAATACTCAGTATACCATTGATAATTACCGGATTCTGCTTTATATACCGGTCGTTCAAATGGAAAAAGGAGACCAACAGAAAATAATGCCTGAAAGTAATATAAACAAAGCAAGGAGCTGTGTCAAAATATAATTTTTGGCACAGCTCCTTTAGATTTGTAAGAATTGACAAAATACAAGGCGTTGAGATTTAAGGCGAAAGGAGTGCACATCGGTACTCGCCTGAGCCTTAATATTGATGACAACGAAGTAGTTTGTCAATTATGACACACCGCCTTTCCTGGGGGGGTAAAAAGTCCTTTCATTGCATATAATCACACTACCGTTGCTGTTTCCAGAAAGCGTTCTTTCATTGGCAACCCTGCGAGACGCACAACCTCGTCCACATCAAGGCCTAAAGCCGAAGCAAGACGCGTTCCATACTCCTTGTCGGCAAGATAACAATGAGCAGCATGGCGGTACTTTATATTTACGGTAACAGGCATAATATCCGCAACAGTATTTTCAATAAGCAACTCTCTTTTTTCCTCGGTCATCAGCCTGTACAGATTACCGGGCTGGTAGAAACAGTCATCGCTACGCTCCTCATAGGGATTGTAACGCATAGCCTCACCTGCTACAGGTGAATAGCGCGTATTCTCCTCGGCGGCAGTTTCCCACTCGTATATACTGTTGGGTGAGTATCCTTTTGTTGCCCCACTATTCCCATCGACACGCATCGCTCCGTCGCGATGAAAACTGTGCACAGGACAGCGCGCCCTATTTACAGGAATCTGGTCATGGTTTACTCCAAGCCTGTAACGCTGCGCATCACCGTATGAGAACAGACGTCCCTGCAGCAGTTTGTCGGGCGAAAGACCTATTCCCGGAACTATGTGTGCCGGATTGAACGCCGCCTGCTCCACGTCGGCAAAATAGTTCTGTGGATTACGGTTCAATTCCAGCACGCCTACCTCTATAAGCGGGAAATCCTTGTGGCTCCACACTTTTGTAATGTCAAACGGGTTCTCTTTGTAGAGAGCAGCCTGCTCATCTGTCATCACCTGGATATACAGTTTCCAACGAGGATAGTCGCCTCTCTCAATTGCATTGAAAAGGTCGCGGCCATGACTCTCCCTGTCGTGCGCTATTATGGCAGCAGCTTCGGCATTGCTCAGGTTCTTAATCCCTTGTTCTGTACGGAAATGAAATTTAACCCAAACCCTCACTCCAAGCCTGTTGACAAGACTATAGGTGTGCGAACCGAAACCGTGCATATGCCTGTACGATGCCGGAATGCCACGGTCGGACATTACTATAGTCACCTGATGAAGAGCCTCGGGAAGCATTGTCCAGAAATCCCAGTTGCTCTGCGGCGAACGCAAATTAGTCTGCGGGTCACGCTTTATTGCGTGGTTAAGGTCGGGGAACTGCAAAGGGTCGCGCAGGAAGAAAACCGGAGTATTGTTGCCCACAAGGTCCCAGTTTCCCTCCTCGGTGTAGAATTTGACGGCAAAACCACGTATATCACGTTCGGCATCAGCCGCTCCACGCTCACCTGCAACTGTTGAGAAACGTACAAAGACATCTGTTTTCTTGCCTATCTTCGAAAAAAGCGAAGCCTTGCTGTAGCTTGTAATGTCGCCCGTTACCGTAAAGCAACCGAAGGCACCGCTCCCTTTGGCATGCATACGACGCTCGGGAATTACCTCGCGGTCGAAATGTGCCAGTTTCTCAATGAGCCAGTTGTCTTCGAGAAGAACAGGACCGCGATTGCCGGCTGTAAGGGAATTAGTATTGTCGGGAACACGTGCACCGGCTTCATTTGTAAGAAATTCCTTGTTCATAAAAAAATGGCTGTTAACAATTCATACAGAATCACTAACAGCCACAATTTCTTTTTGTTCAATCATCCCTTTCCCTTTACAATACGCTTAATATCATTCAGTTTATTAAGTGCTTCGAGCGGTGTCAGGTTATTTACATCTATGCCAAGAATCTCATCCCGTACCTGCGAGAGAACCGGGTCATCGAGCTGGAAGAAGTTGAGCTGCATACCTTCGCGGCTGTCGGCAATCTCCACTGTAGGCGCACCTTTAAGCTCACCACGATTATTACTTGCCTCAAGTTTTTTCAATATCTGCTCCGAACGCTTGACAATACTCTTAGGCATACCTGCAAGCTTTGCAACATGAATACCGAAAGAGTGTTCGCTACCTCCCGGCATCAGCTTACGCAGGAATATGACTTTTCCATCGATTTCACGTACCGATACATTGAAGTTTCTTACACGCGCGAAACTCTTCTCCATCTCGTTAAGTTCGTGATAGTGAGTAGCAAATAAAGTGCGCGCCCTACCCTTTGCAGTTTCGTGTATATGCTCAACGATGGCCCAGGCAATAGACATGCCATCATAGGTTGATGTTCCGCGACCAAGCTCATCAAAAAGCACAAGACTGCGTTCCGACAGATTATTGAGAATGTTGGCAGCTTCAGTCATCTCAACCATAAATGTTGACTCGCCTGCCGAAATATTGTCACTGGCTCCGACACGTGTAAAAATCTTATCTACAAGACCAATGCGTGCACTGTCGGCAGGAACAAAACAACCAATCTGCGCAAGCAGTGTGATGAGTGCTGTCTGACGCAGCAGAGCCGACTTACCTGCCATATTCGGACCTGTGACAATTATTATCTGCTGCTTTCCGCTATCGAGATAAAGGTCATTGGGTACATAATCCTCCCCTATCGCCATCTGACGCTCTATGACCGGGTGACGTCCCTGCTTTATATCGAGGACATCGCTATCATCGACCAGCGGACGGATATACTTATATGCTCGCGATACATTGGCAAAGGAGAGCAGCACATCGAGCCTTGCAAGATGCGACGCATCGACCTGAATTGCCGGAATATATGCAGCAAGGTCGGCTACAAGATTATTGAAAATCTGTGTCTCAAGGGCAAGTATTTTCTCTTCTGCTCCAAGAATCTTCTCCTCATACTCCTTCAGTTCCTGTGTGATGTAACGCTCGGCACTCACAAGAGTCTGCTTGCGTATCCAATCCTCCGGAACATTATTCTTGTATGTATTGCGGACTTCGATATAATAACCGAAAACATTGTTGAACGAAATCTTCAGGCTCGGAATGCCTGTACGCTCGCTCTCTCGTTGCTGCAACTGCATCAGGTAATCCTTGCCGTTATATGCTATTTCTCTCAGTTCATCGAGACGCGCATCTACTCCATTGGCCACTACCCCACCCTTGTTCAGCAGCAACGGCGGCTCGGGAACTATCTCCCGTGCCACCCTATCGCGTATGTCGCTACAGCAATCGAGCTGCGCACCTATATGTTTAAGCACATCGTTCCCAGAGTTCTCACAAGCTATCTTTATCGGTTCAACAGCCTGCAATGCAAGTTTAAGCTGCACCAGTTCGCGCGGTGACACTCGCCCTGCGGCAACCTTGGCAATTATACGCTCAAGGTCGCCTATAAGGTGAAGCTGTTCTTCTATTATGTCACGGAATTCCGGTTCGCGGAAATAGTATTCAACAATGTCGAGACGCTCCTCTATAGGCTTCTTGTCCTTCAACGGAAACACCATCCAACGCTTCAGCAAGCGCGCACCCATTGCAGTTATAGTACGGTCCACCACTGACAACAGTGACGAGCCGCCGTCGTGCATGCTGCCCAGAAGTTCAAGGCTGCGTATGGTAAACTTATCGAGACGCACATATTTTTCCTCCTCGATACGCGATATGTTGCGTATGTGCGATATTTGTGTGTGCAGTGTAACGTTCAGGTAATGCAGCACCGCACCGGCAGCAACAATGCCGCTTCTAAGGTGCGAAATACCAAATCCTTTAAGGTTCCTTGTCTCAAAATGCTTTGTCAGCTTCTCATTGGCAAATTCATCGGTAAAAGCCCAGTCATCGAGTTCGAATGTGAGATATTTGCTTCCGAAACAATCTTCAAAGCGTCCTCTCAGCCCCCTTTCGAAAAGCACCTCCTTTGGACGGAAATTTATGAGCAGTTTGTCAATGTAGTCATAAGTACCCTCGGCAACCAGGAACTCCCCGGTTGATATATCGAGGAAAGAGACACCGCACATAGGCTTGCCGAAGTGCACGGCAGCAAGAAAATTGTTCTCCTTGTAGTCCAGGACGTTGTCATTTATTGAGACACCAGGTGTTACAAGCTCGGTTATACCCCGCTTCACCAGTTTCTTCGTCATTTTAGGGTCTTCGAGCTGGTCGCATATAGCCACACGCTTTCCGGCACGAACAAGCTTTGGAAGATACGTGTCGAGAGCATGGAACGGAAAACCAGCCATTTCAATGGCCTTTGCCGCTTCACTCTTTCCATTGGAACGCTTGGTAAGGGTTATTCCCAGAATCTCAGCCGCTACAATCGCATCGGAACAGTATGTCTCATAAAAATCGCCGCAGCGGAACAACAGCACCGCGTCGGGATGTTTGGCCTTGAGTTCATAGAACTGGCGCATCATAGGTGTTAAGGCAACATCTTTTTCTGCCATATATTATCTGATTGAATAATTATGCGAAGATAGCAATTTTTATCCTATTTTCCGTAGCCGGCAACAAAAAAGAACTTTTGCCAATAAATTCGTAGAGCAAAAAGAGAAATCATCCGAATTTTATATATTTTTGCAGTTTATAATGAGGTTGAATAAAAAGAGTTGTTTTTAGGCTTGCGAAGCCCGAAAAAGCGCAGTTTACTAAGCGTAAATGAGCATTTTGAGAGCGAGCGTAACGACAGAAGAGCCTTTTTGGCCGGTCTCAGCAATATCAGAAAAGTTTCCTGTATACGGATAATTAAAAAAGAATATATGGCTTACGATTTTAACAGAATTGAACAGAAGTGGCAAAAGAGGTGGAAAGATGAAAACACCTACAGAGTTGAAGAGAATGAGAAAAAGGAGAAATTCTATGTTCTGAACATGTTCCCCTACCCATCGGGAGCAGGACTTCACGTAGGCCATCCGCTTGGCTACATAGCATCCGATATTTTCGCACGTTTCAAACGCCTGCAAGGCTTCAATGTACTCAACCCGATGGGTTACGATGCCTACGGTCTGCCTGCCGAACAGTATGCAATCCAGACAGGACAGCACCCTGCAATAACCACCGAAGAAAACATAAACCGCTACCGCGAACAGCTCGACAAGATAGGCTTCTGCTTCGACTGGAACCGTGAGATAAGAACCTGTGATGCAAACTATTATCACTGGACACAATGGACATTCATAAAAATGTTCAACAGCTACTACGACAACGATGCAAAGTGTGCAAGACCCATTGCCGTACTCATTGAGAAACTAAGCAAAGAGGGTAGTGCCGGCATCAATGCCGCAAGCACTGAGGAAATTGCGGTAACAGCAGAGGAGTGGAATGGAATGAACGAGACAGAACAGCAGGAACTGCTCATGAACTGGCGCATCGCCTTTCTCAACGAGACAATGGTAAACTGGTGCCCTGCTCTTGGCACAGTTCTCGCCAACGACGAAGTTGTTGACGGCGTTTCTGAGCGTGGCGGACACCCTGTAGTGCAGAAGAAGATGAAACAGTGGTGCCTTAGAGTATCGGCATACTCACAGCGACTGCTTGACGGACTGGAGAGAATCGACTGGACCGACTCACTGAAGGAGACACAGCGCAACTGGATAGGCCGCAGCGAAGGAACCGAAATGCAGTTCCGTGTAAAGGATAGCGATGTGGAGTTCACCATATTCACCACACGCGCCGACACAATATTCGGAGTTACCTTCATGGTTCTTGCTCCCGAGAGCGAGCTTGTCGCATCGCTTACAACGGCAGAGCAGAAGGATGCTGTTGAGGCATACCTCGACCGCACGAAGAAGCGTACCGAGCGTGAGCGTATGATTGACCGCAACGTGACAGGCGTTTTTACCGGCTCATATGCGATAAACCCAATCACAGGCGAGGAAATTCCTGTTTGGGTGAGCGACTATGTGCTTTCGGGCTATGGAACAGGTGCAATTATGGCCGTTCCTGCACACGACAGCCGCGACTATGCCTTTGCAAAGCATTTCGGTATAGAAATACGCCCACTCATCGAAGGATGCGATGTAAGCGAGGAGAGCTTCGATGCCAAAGAGGGCATAATGACAAATTCACCTGTTGCAGAGTTCAGCAACTGCAAGCTAAACCTTAACGGCCTTACAGTGAAGGATGCCATTGCTGCGACAAAGGCCTTCGTCACTGAAAACAGACTTGGCCGGGTAAAGGTCAACTACCGTCTGCGCGATGCAATATTCAGCCGCCAGCGTTATTGGGGCGAACCATTCCCAATCTACTACAAGAACGGAGTACCATACCCTATACCAGAAGAGTGCCTGCCGCTTGAGCTGCCCGAAGTAGAGAAGTTCCTGCCCACAGAGAGCGGAGAACCGCCATTAGGACATGCAAGAATGTGGGCTTGGGACACTGCAAACAACCGCATCGCAAGCAAGGAAAGCATCGACAACAATACAATATTCCCTCTTGAACTCAACACGATGCCGGGCTTCGCCGGTTCAAGCGCATACTACCTGAGATATATGGACCCGAAGAACAGCAGCGCACTTGTTTCAAAGGAGGCTAATAACTATTGGCAGAATGTTGACCTGTATGTAGGCGGAAAGGAGCACGCGACAGGACACCTCATCTATTCACGTTTCTGGAATATGTTCCTTTTCGACACAGGCATAAGCACCAAGGAAGAGCCATTCCAGAAACTCATAAACCAGGGAATGATACAAGGACGAAGCAATTTCGTCTACCGCATAAAGGAAACCAACACATTCGTCTCGCTGAACCTCTCCAAGGATTACGATGTTACTCCTCTTCACGTCGACGTCAACATAGTGTCGAACGATGTGCTCGACATTGAAGCATTCCGCGCCTGGAGACCCGAGTATGCCGATGCTGAATTTATCCTCGAAAACGGAAAATACATCTGCGGATGGGCTGTAGAGAAAATGAGCAAGTCAATGTTCAACGTCGTAAACCCCGACATCATTGTTGAGAAATATGGTGCCGACACACTGCGTATGTACGAAATGTTCCTTGGTCCAATAGAACAGTCAAAGCCTTGGGACACCAACGGCATCGATGGCTGTCACCGTTTCCTGCGCAAGCTATGGGGAATGTTCTTTGACAAGGACGACAACTGCATACTAACCGATGCAGAACCTACAAAAGAGGAACTGAAGTCACTCCACAAGCTCATAAAGAAGACAACCGAGGACATTCCGGCATTCTCCTATAACACCACAGTAAGTGCGTTTATGATTTGCCTTAATGAACTTTCGGCCCTCAAATGCAACAAGAAAGCAATTCTTGAGAAGGTTGTCACTGTGCTCTCACCCTTCGCGCCCCACATTTGTGAGGAACTATGGGAAGCTATGGGCAACAGCACCACAATATGCGATGCCTCATGGCCGGTATACAACGAAGAATATCTGAAGGAAGACACAGTGAAGTACACCATTTCGTTCAACGGAAAGGCACGTTTTACGCTCGACTTTGCATCGGATGCAACGAATGCCGACATAGAAACGGCAGTTCTTGCAAACGAAAACAGCCAGAAGTACATCGATGGAAAACCTATAAAGAAAGTCATCATTGTACCTAAGAAGATTGTTAACATTGTAATCTGATAACAAAAATAGACAGCTATGGGCAAGCGATTCATTCCAAGACCGACTATTATGGGTGAGTTGAAAAACTACCTCATGATAACATTAGGACTTACACTTTATGCTTTCACCTGGAAGTTCTTTATGGCTCCCTACCAGTTTGTCACCGGAGGAATCACTGGTGTAGGCGGTATTGTAGAGTACACTACTGAGCTGCCAATGCAGTACACCTATTTTGCAATAAACATAGTGCTTATAATAATTGCGATACAGCAACTCGGATGGAAGTTCTGCGTAAAGACAATATATGCCATCGCCGTAATGACAATTATGCTCGAAACATTCGGAATCATATTCGAGACCTGCCCTACAGCCTATGACATACTTGGCCCCGACAAGCAGCTCGAGGCATGTATAGTAGGCTCAATATTCATTGGAATGGGCATTGCATTCTGTTTCCTAAGCAACGGCAGTACCGGCGGAGTGGATATTATAGCAGCCATTGTGAACAAATACAAGGATATAAGCTTCGGCCGCGCAATGCTATATGTCGATGCCTGCATAATCATAAGCAGTTTCTTCATCATCCCGAACGAAAGCATCTCCATAAGCCTTCAGAAGGTATTCTACGGTTTCATAAACCTTGTCATTGTAAATGTGTCGCTCGATTATATGGTCAACAGCAACCGCCAGGCAGTTCAGTTCTTCATATTCACAAGCAAGTACGACGAGGTTTCATACTACATAACACGCTACCTCAAACGCGGTGTAACACTGCTCGATTCTGTAGGCTACTATTCGGGCAAGGAAGGCAAGGTGGTAACAACCATTGCCCGTGCCAACCAGTCGAACCAACTGCTTAGCGCAATAAAACAGATTGACCCCAATGCCCTCATATCACAGTCAAAGGTAATGGCAGTATACGGCAACGGATTCGACAAGATTAAGGCGAAAGCCAAAGCCGTAAAATTCGAGAAAAACGAAACCGACAGTAACCCGAAAGAAAAGAACAAAGGATGAAACTGGTATTTGCAACAAACAACAGGCACAAGCTCGACGAGGTAAGAGCAATTGTTGGCGATAGGGTAGAGGTACTGTCGCTCAACGACATAGATTGCCACGATGACATTCCCGAAACTGCCGACACTCTCCAAGGCAACGCACTTATAAAGGCACGCTACATTTATGAAAAATACGGAGCCGACTGCTTTGCCGATGACACCGGACTCGAGGTTGACTCCCTGAATGGTGAACCTGGTGTCTATTCAGCACGTTATGCCGGTGAAGAATGTGATTCCGAAGCGAATATGCAGAAACTATTGCATAATTTAACAGGAAAAAGCAACCGCAATGCACAATTTCGCACAGTTATTGCGTTAATAATAAACGGAGAGGAAAAACTTTTCAATGGTATAGTAAAAGGTGTCATATCCGAGAAAAAAATGGGAGATTCCGGTTTTGGATACGACCCTGTATTTATTCCTGAAGGTTTTTCCGAAAGTTTTGCACAAATGAGCGGTGAGATGAAAAACAGCATAAGCCACCGCTTCCGCGCGACAGAACAACTGAGCAAATACCTTAAAGAGAACTATGACTAAACGATTTCTTGTATTGCTTTATACATTGACACTTGCCATCGTCTCACAAGCAGCGATAGGTGACTGGAAAGTATACCCATCGTACCACAATGCCACAAAGTGTGAAATTGCAGGAGACAAGGTCTACACGCTTGCATCGGGTGCACTATATTCATACAGCACAGCCGACAGCGAACTGCGGATATACGACAAGATAGGCACGCTCAGCGACATCGATATAACCGACATAGCCTACTGTAAAGGGATTTCGGCACTTGTCATAGTATATAACAATGCAAACATCGACATTCTCTACGACAATGAAGAGATATACAACATATCCGACTTCAAGAACAAGACACTGCCCGGCAAGCGTATAAACAGCATTGACATCCAAGGAAACACAGCATACCTATCCACTGAGTTCGGAGTAGTGGTTCTCGACCTCGAAAGAATGGAGTTCAGCAACACCTACACGACCGGTGCCGACACATACTGTGCCTATCTCTTCAAGAACAAACTCTACACAGGAACTTCGAGCGGACTGCTCCGCTGTGACACTGCCGACAATATGCTCGACAAGAACAATTGGGAGAAGATAAACAACTACCCTACACACTCACTCAACGAACTCAACGGCAAGTTCTACTGCCTTATACGCGATTGGGGAGTGCACATATTCGACCCTGACACCAAAAGAATTGAACTGGTTGTAAAGAGAGACGGAGAAAAATACCAATACATCTCCCGTAACGACAGTGAACTCATAGCAGTAGCAAAGGATAAAGTTGCTGTAATAACAGAATCGGACGCACAAATATACCAGTCAGAAGACAACATCTACATAGCAAAGAGCAGCAATGCAATATGGAAATGCAAGGGATATGGTGGAGTAGTGGAGTGCTCAATTAAGGATGGCAAGATTGTTGAGATAGCCGAGCCCCTACAGCCAAACAGCCCTAAAAGGAACTATTGCGAGTTCTTGAACTTCACTAGCGATGAAAAACTGCTTGTGGCAGGCGGAAACATAAACTACTTCGACATCACATTCTACGATGGAACAGTGATGGAGTACAACACCCGCGACGGCAAATGGACTAACCTTCCCGAAGATATAATAAAGACAACAACAGGGCTCAACTATGTAAATATATGCTCTGTCGATGAAGACCCAACAGAGGAGGGACACTACTTTGCCAGCTCGTTCGGATATGGTATATATGAATTCCGTAACGGAGAGTTCGTAAATCACTACAACCACCTCAACAGTGCTCTTGAGAGCGTTCACAAAAGCGGAACATACATGAACCGGTATGTTCGCGTACCAATGGTAAAGTTCGACAATGATGGCAATCTATGGTGTATAAATACAGGAGTAAAAAACATTGTAAAGATTCTGAAGAAGGATGGCACCTGGCTGTCACTCAACTACAAGGAGATAGAAGACCTTCCTACAATGGTAGAACCTATCATTGACTCACGGGGGTGGCTATGGATAACATCGCTTCAGGCAGAACCGGGAATCTTCTGTGCCAAAATGAACGGCACCCCATTCGACACAAGCGACGATGTAGCCAAGAAGTGGCTCAACAAGTTCACCAACCAGGACGGAACAAGCTACGACATATATCAAGTATATGCACTGCGTGAGGACAAGAACGGACAAATGTGGATAGGCACCAATACAGGGCTTTTTGTAATAGACAACCCCGATAACTTCTTCACAAACGGAGTATTCAAGCAAATAAAAGTACCGCGCAACGACGGTACAGGCCTTGCCGATTATCTTATGAGCGGAGTATATATAAAGGCAATAGCCATTGACGGAGCAAACCGCAAGTGGATTGGTACAAACGACAACGGCATATACCTCATAAGTGCCGACGGACAAGAAACCATAGAACACTTCACAACAGAAAACTCACCTATTCCATCAAACACAATAGAGAGCATTGCAATCAACAGTGCCACCGGTGAAGTGTTCATTGGAACTTCGAAAGGAATCGCAAGCTACATGAGCGATGCTACTGAGCCACAGGAAAGACTTAAGGAGAGCAGCATACACGCTTACCCGAACCCTGTGAGAGCCGATTACAGCGGAAATATCACAATCACCGGACTAACCCTTGGGTGTAACATAAAAATTGTAGATTCAGCGGGATTTCTCATCAATGAAGGCACCTCCAACGGAGGCCAGTACAACTGGAACGGACGCAACAGCCGCGGTGAGAAAGTTGCAAGCGGAATATATTATGTGCTCACTTATGACGAAAGCGGTGACGAAGGTGTAGCAACCAAGATACTTATCACAAGATAAGAAGAACTTTTATTATAAATTCACGTTATCATAAAATCTCCACAAGGGTGAGACCGCTCAGCTGACCCACAACATAACGGTCACTGCTCATGCTCTCCCCTTTACGTGTAAAGCAGTCCATATACAATTCACGTCCTTTCTGAATTTGAAGGCAGCAGAAACTGTCGCCTGGCTTTATGCTTGAATTTTCAGTCTTCAGTGCTATAAAACGATTGTTTCCAATATACTCGGCCTCGCATATTCTGTCGGGCATCCAACCCAACCTGATACGTGTGCCAACGGCAAGATCGCCGCACCATATGGCACCATCGGCAACAAAAATATCAGACTCCTTTTTCTGCTCCACTGCAATTTTCCTACAGAAAGAATCCCAGTCGTGCGCACCTACAAATTCAGCAAGAATTGTGAGAATTCGTACAGAGATATTATTGCTGCCACGTGTAGAATATCCCCATAAACGCTCAAGAGTAGTAACAGAGATATGCTCACCACATTCCTGCTCAACAAGTGTCGACACCTTTTGAAACATTGAATGAGATGTCATTCTACCTGCAATTTTCTCTATTTCCTTCTTTAATGCTGCTACCTGCGGAGTATCGGATTTTATATTCATTACTATATAAAAATTGATTTTTACAAAAATAACCAATAACTTTGAAAAAACTAAAAACTGAAGTTTGTCATTATTTGTCATTTATGGAAAGCAGCGATACATTCAAACCGGTAAGTAAAAATATCGGCTATTCGGCAAATTATTCAATGCCCGAAGAGTTTTACGTAACCGGTTCGGCAAAACTCTACCGCGTTCGTAAAAGCGGAAAATACTTCATAATAAAGACACCAAAAGATAATTCGGGGCAAGCACTTGCAATGCTCCAGCGCGAATATGAACTGTCGATAAGCAAGCAACACCCACATATAGTGAATATATTCACATACGAGCCCGAAACCATAGTAGGGCCCGGTATTGTAATGGAATATATCGACGGGCGCACACTGACACAATTCATGGCAGAGAACCCAGCACCGGCTGTGCGCAAAAGAATATTCAGGCAACTGCTTGAAGCTGTGTCATATATACACCACAGTGGACTGGTACACAACGACATAAAGCCAGACAATATAATGATTACCCGTAACGGCAACGATGTAAAGCTCATTGACTTCGGGCTTGCCGACAACGATGCCTATTACCTTTCACGCACACTTGGCTGCACCCCGGCATACGCATCGCCCGAACTGCTTGCCCAAAATAAAGACATTGACACACGCAGCGACATATACTCGCTGGGAGTTGTGATGAAAGAACTTTTCGGCAGCAAATATTCAAAGATCTCGGCAAGATGCCTCAACAAGGATAGAAAAAAGCGTTATAACAATGCCGAAGAACTGCTGAAAGCAATAGTAAACAACGACAAGAGAAAAACTGCAATAATTGCACTGCCTGTTATAATTGCACTGCTGTTACCAATAGGATACTATCTCTATTCAAATACAACAGAACTGAACAAATACAGAACCGAAAAACAAGAAGAAGCAAACATTGCAGACAAACAAGAACTCATTTGTAAAAAAATAGAAAGCAGTGTAGACAGTATTTATAACATATATTCAAGCCTTGTTTCAAATGAGGTTTATACTGAATTTGCATGCACTCATCTTGGGCCCTATTATGAAACTATGGGCAATTATCAGGTAGAAAATATATCATCGATAGAAGATACCGAACTCTATACAAAAGTTGCAGACCGATATGCACAAAAATACAGCAAATGTCTCGCCAGCCTGACAAAACAGATAGAAGACTTGCCCTCAATTTATGATAACGGACTAAGTGAAGAAGAGATAGAGTATTACCGGACACTTATATTTGACCAGAAGCCATTCACACCATACAATAAAACTGACAAATAAAGACAAACAGAATTATAGAATAACCATATACATTTGCAAAAAAAGCAGCAGACTTGTGTGTTTATTCTGATTTTTTAGTAATATTGCAATAGCGAAGATAGGCTACACCCGTTTACACTATCTTTGCATTGTTAAATAACGTATAAAACACGCGAGTGTTTGACATTCTCGCTGATGAACCTAGGAAATTCATTAACGGAAAGAGAGTGCAAACCCTGTCGCGAAGTGTCACATATATACACATGCTGTATATGTGCGCTTTTAGCGTAGGCTGTTGCTTTTTCTCTTTTTCGAGGTTTTCCTAGGACCCATCAGCGGAGATTAAGCAATTAGTCTGCGCTTTTTTTGTGTGTAGATGTAGGCGAAAAAGGTATATAAAATAAGAATTATGAGTTTATTGGATGATGAAAATATTCTTAATAAGAACGCATATTCTTCAATACTTGTTATACTGTTAGGTATTTCAATACTTGTCAGTCCTGTACAACCTTTAAACGCACTATTTCCAATACTTGTCACGCTGTTTGGGATTGTTATACTTGTTACACCTGTGCAATTATAGAACGCATAATCTCCAATTTTATAGTTTTCTCCATTATAATTAATAGGTAATACAACTTCTATATCATCGCCAAAGTAATGAACTAAAGTTGTAGCATTAAAAAGAAAATTTTTAAATTGTTTACAATTGTTAACGTGAGTTCGATGAAAATAATCAAAAGAGAGTCAGTTGGTTATCAATAACA
>CAZAIM010000063.1:0-14003 GCA_964485215.1 uncultured Bacteroidaceae bacterium
GGTATGCGATTGCTTCATAGAGCTGTGCGGGATGACGGGGTTCGGTCTCTCCGGCCTGAACAAAAACCATTCCCCAGGGGAGGTCTGTGACATTGCCGTATATTTCACTGTTCATGAAGTTTCCCATTCTTATCATTGAGCCGAACAGTGGGGCTGCAAGGCCAATGCAGTCGAGCACCCACATGAGCTTGAGTCTGGTCTTTCTAATGTATAGCAGAAGTGCCAGGAGCAGTCCGAGCGTGCCTCCGTGGCTGGCAAGTCCCTCGAACCCGGTAAATTTACCGTTCCTGAACGGTAGTATCATCTCGAGCGGATGGCTCAGATAGTATTCCGGTTCATAGAAGAGACAGTGCCCCAGTCTTGCTCCCACAAGAATACCTAGAAAACAGTATATGAATAGGGGATCGAATAGCTTTTCGTCAACTTTCTCGCGCTTGTAGATTCTTTTTACGACAAGGTATCCCGCAATCAGGGCTATGAGCCAGAACAGCGAGTAGTAGCGCACCTCGAACCCAAATATTGAGAATGGGCTTTTGTCGGGGTCCCATACAATGGAGCTGTAGATGAAGTCCATATGATTATACATTAAAGCGGAAGTGCATTATGTCACCGTCCTGAACAACATACTCCTTGCCTTCTACACCCATTTTGCCGGCTTCCTTAACGGCTGCCTCGGAGCCGTAGCTGATGTAGTCGTCATACTTTATTACCTCGGCGCGGATGAAGCCTTTTTCGAAATCGGTGTGTATTACGCCTGCGCACTGCGGTGCCTTCCATCCTTTGCGGAATGTCCAGGCCTTAACCTCCATTTCGCCTGCGGTGATGAAGGTCTGCAAGTTAAGCAGGCTGTAGATAGCCTTTATAAGGCGGTCACAGCCCGATTCCTTGAGCCCGATATCTTCAAGGAACATCTGTTTCTCTTCGTAGCTTTCCAGTTCTGCTATGTCGGCCTCGGTCTGTGCCGAGATGATGAGCAGTTCGGCATTTTCGCCCTTGATGGCTTCGCGTACTGCCTCGACGTGCTTGTTGCCGTTTGCGGCCGAGGTGTCATCGACATTGCACACATAGAGCACAGGCTTCGATGTGAGCAAGAAAAGGTTCTTGGCGACCTGTTGTTCATCTTCGGTCTCAAAAACCACTGTACGAGCCGATTTGCCGCTTTCCAGAGCCTCTTTGAACTGCATCAGTACATCGTACTCGAGCTTTGCCTGCTTGTCGCCTCCTACACGTGCCTGTTTTTCCACTCTTTTTATGCGGTTTTCAACGGTCTCGAGGTCTTTAAGTTGCAACTCGATGTCTATAATCTCCTTGTCGCGTACAGGGTTCACTGAACCATCGACATGGACTATGTTGTCGTTGTCGAAGCAGCGCAGGACGTGTATGATTGCATCGGTCTCTCTAATGTTTCCAAGGAATTGGTTGCCAAGTCCTTCGCCCTTGCTCGCGCCTTTTACAAGACCTGCAATATCTACAATGTCGCAAGTGGCAGGGACAATACGTCCCGGGTGTACAAGCTCGGCAAGCTTGCCAAGACGTTCATCGGGTACGGTTATCTGCCCCATCTGTGCATCGATTGTACAGAATGGGAAATTGGCTGCCTGTGCCTTTGCACTCGACAGGCAGTTGAAAAGTGTCGATTTTCCTACGTTGGGCAAGCCAACGATACCTGCTTTTAAAGCCATAAATATCTATTTTAAAATTAGAATCTGAATATTTCCGGCCGCGAAGATAGTGAATAAATTCGGTACTGCGAAATGTGGATGTGTAATATCCGGCAGTTACCGGTTAGTGTGCTTCGAGCCAATTACTTCCCCAACCGTGGTCGGCAACAAGCGGAACACTCATTGCAAAGGCGTTCTGCATCTCTTCAAGTACTAGTTTAAGCATTTGCTCTTTTTCTTCGGGCACTACGTTGAAGTTCAGTTCGTCGTGAACCTGAAGTATCATTGTTGAGTGAAGGCCGGCCTCTTTCATTCGGCGGTAGATGTTTATCATAGCTACCTTTATAATATCTGCAGCACTGCCTTGGATAGGGGCGTTTACGGCATTACGCTCAGCATATCCGCGCACCACGGCGTTGTGTGAATTTATGTCGGGCAGGTAACGTTTGCGGTGGAATATTGTTTCAACGTATCCGTTGGATTTCGCATCCTGCTTGCATTTTTCAATGTATTGCTGTACTCCATGATATGTGGCGAAGTAGTTATCGATGAGCTCTTTTGCTTCGCGGCGGTCAACGTTCATCCTTTCGGCAAGACCGAACACTGAGATTCCGTAAATTATGCCGAAATTGGCTACCTTTGCTTTGCGACGTTCATCCTTCGTTACCTCTTCGATAGGCTTCTTATATACCTTTGCCGCAGTTGCCGCATGAATGTCGTAGCCGCTACGGAAATCGTCTATCATGTTCCTGTCTCCGCTCAGATGCGCCATTATGCGCAGTTCTATCTGTGAGTAGTCGACCGAGAGGAACTCGCATCCGTCATCGGGTACAAATGCCTTGCGCACCTCCTTGCCGTCTTCGTCGCGTATTGGTATATTCTGCAAATTGGGGTTGCTTGAACTGAGACGGCCTGTTGCAGTGACAGTCTGGTTGTACGATGTGTGTATCTTTCCGCTCTTTGGGTTTACAAGTGCCGGAAGGGCATCGACGTATGTACTGAGCAGTTTCTTCAGTCCGCGGTATTGCAGAATATTCTTTACAATGGGGTGGCGGTTCTGCAACTGGGCAAGCACTTCTTCCGATGTCACAAACTGGCCGGTCTTTGTCTTTTTAGGCTTGTCTACTATCTTGAGCTTGCCGAAGAGGATGTCGCCCACTTGTTTGGGCGATGCTATGTTGAACGGTTCGCCTGCAAGAGAGTATATTTGCTCTTCGATGTCGGAAAGCCGTTTGCTGAATAGGGTAGAGGTCTCCTTCAGTGCTGCTGTGTCGATACGTGCTCCGTTGCGTTCCATGTAGGAGAGTACCGGAACCAGTGGCATTTCGATATTGTAGAAAAGTTCTTCTATACCTGCTTTTTTCAGTTCTTCGCGGAGAATATTCTTTAATTTCAGTGTAACGTCGGCATCTTCGCACGCATAGTCGCATACCAGGGTGGGGGAGATGTCGCGCATATTCTTCTGTCCTTTCCCTTTCTCTCCTATTAGTTCCTCAATCTTTATAGTCTCATAATCGAGATAGATTTCGGCAAGGTAGTCCATCCCATGATAGAGTTCGGGCTGCAGCACGTAGTGGGCTATCATCGTGTCGAAAAGTTTGCCTTTTACCTCTATGCCGTAGTTGGCCAGGACTGTGATGTCGTATTTCATATTCTGCCCAACCTTTTCTATGCTGTCGTCTTCGAAGATTTCTCTTAGGGGCGACAGTCTGCTCATAGTCTCTTCCCTGTCGGCAGGCATTGGTATATAAAAGGCTTCGTTCTCCTGCATGGAGAGACTTACACCTACTAATTCTGCATTGAGAGCGTTGGTACTTGTCGTTTCTGTGTCGAAGCACACAGATTTGCAATTTTTTACTGCAAGGGCTAATTTGGTTATATCTTCCTGTGTATCAATTAGTTTATATGTGTACACGATGTCTTTTAACGTCAAATGGCTCGATTTTTTTTCTTCGCCTGTACTTTCGGTCGGAAAAAAATCAAAGAGAGAGCCTTGGAGCACATTCTGCTTTGTCTCTTTTTTCTTGTCGGACAAGACGGTTGCAGCCGGCTCTGGCGATGTCTCATCAAAAAGGGATGGAGCAAGGTTTGTTTTCTTTACTCTCTCTTTAAGTGAACGAAGTTCGTAGAAGTCGAACAGTCTTGTCAGTTCTTCTTCATCTGGTCTCTCTCTCTTGAGTGAGTCCATATCGAGTGCTACGGGTACATCGGTCTTTATGGTTGCAAGAAATTTGCTGAACAGAATCTTTTCTCTGTTCTCCTCCACTTTTGTCTTCAGTGCGCCTTTAAGTTCTCCGGTTCTTTCGAGAAGGCTCTCAATGCTACCGAACTGTGCTATGAGTTTCTGTGCGGTTTTCTCTCCCACTCCAGGACAGCCGGGTATGTTGTCGCTTGCATCGCCCATAAGCCCGAGAAGGTCTATGACCTGTTCTGTTGACTGAATGCCGAATTTCTCCTTTACCCTTTCTGTTCCCATAACCTCGAACTCCTTGTCGCCGTACTTGGGTCGGTATATGAAAGTGGTATCGGAGACGAGTTGCCCGTAGTCTTTATCGGGGGTCATCATATATGTAATAATTCCCCTTTTTTCCGCTTCTTTTGCCAATGTCCCAATGACATCGTCGGCCTCATAGCCCGGTATCTCGAAAATGGGTATATTGTAGGCTTTAATAAATTCTTTTATGACTGGTACCGACTCCCTTATCACTTCGGGTGTTTCTTCGCGCTGTGCCTTGTACTGTTCGTAAGCTTCGTGGCGGAATGTTGGTCCTTTGGGGTCGAATGCGATTCCAATGTGCGTGGGGTTTTCTTTTTTCAGAACATCCTCAAGCGTGTTGATGAACCCCATGATTGCAGAAGTGTTGAACCCTTTGGAATTTATTCTCGGGTTCTTTATAAAAGCATAGTATGCACGATATATCAGTGCATAGGCATCGAGTAAAAAGAGTTTTTCCATTTCTAATAAAGTATAACTGAACGTAAAAATACATAAAATTTGCAACTATCCATATTCTTTTTTATTACTTTTGCAGTCAGTTGTAGAAATAAGGCGCGTTGCATTCATAATGGATTTGCTTTCTTTGATTAAAACACCGATAGAGCAGGAGATAGTTGAGTTCAAGACCTATTTTAAGTCTCAGTTCAAGAGTGAAGACCCTCTCTTGAACAGTGCACTGTGCTATATAGGTGAGTCCACGGGAAAGATGATGCGTCCTATGCTTGTGCTGCTGGTGGCAAAGTGTGTTTCGGCAGTAAACAACAAAGCATATGCGGCTGCATCGGCAATGGAAATGCTGCACACTGCAAGCCTGCTTCACGATGATGTGATTGATGAGAGCGACAAACGTCGTGGGCGTCCGTCGGTAAATGTGCGCTTCAACAATAATGTTGCGGTGTTGACAGGCGACTTTCTTTTTTCACAGTCTCTTATGAATGCGGCTGCAACAGAGGATTGCAATGTAGTGCGTGAACTCTCATTGCTTGGAAAAGCACTCCCTGCTGGTGAGTTGTTGCAGATGGAACTGCAGCAGAATGGTTTGTACAGTGAGGAGAATTATCTGAAAGTTATATTGCGCAAGACAGCATCGCTGTTTGTGTGCAGTTGTGCATGCGCTGTGTACACAGCCGGCGGTACTGCCAAACAACTTGAGCAGTTTGTTAAGTTTGGCGAGAATGTCGGTATATGTTTCCAGATAAAGGATGACATTTTTGACTATTTCAGCAACGATATCGGTAAGCCTACAGGCAGCGATATGCGTGAGGGCAAGATAACACTTCC
Source organism: uncultured Bacteroidaceae bacterium (assembly GCA_964485215.1). GTDB lineage: Bacteria > Bacteroidota > Bacteroidia > Bacteroidales > Bacteroidaceae > HGM04593. The sequence continues at coordinate 5,440 of CAZAIM010000063.1, forward strand.
TGCGCTTTATGTCCTGCGTGAGAGCAGTAATCAGCTTTTGGTTCCAATAAGGGAGAAACTCAGGAAGGGAGATTTTCTCGATGAAAAGGAGATAGAATCATTGATAAACATTTCGATAGAGGAGGGTGGAATAGAGTATGCCAACAGGCGTATAGAACACTATAGGCAGGTTGCCGTAGACTCGTTGCCCGATGATATGCCGCAGCCTTTCCGCGATGCGCTTGAGGCCTATCTCGAATATACAATTTCAAGGAGCAAGTGACACTGGCTAAAGATAGAGATTAACCCCGAAAGTTCCGGAACTTTCGGGGTTAATCTAAAAAATGTTACTATCAATGTATCAGAATAATTTAGTCTCCTTGCCAAGTATTTCACTAAGGCAAAGGTTTGCAAGCCGGCTTGTTCCCAGTCGGAAAAGTTCGTTTGTAAGCCATTCATCACCCAGCAGTTCCTTAACGATTGTGTAGTATACCAGTGCATCGTGCACGGTGTTTATTCCGCCGGCAGGCTTGAATCCAATCTTGCATCCGGTCTTCTGGTAATACTCCTTTATTGTGCTGCACATTACATATGCGGCTTCGGGTGTTGCTGCTGGAGATTCCTTACCGGTAGATGTCTTTATGAAATCGGCTCCGGAATATATCGATAGAATCGATGCTTTTTTAATATTTTCGGCACTCTTCAAGGCACCGGTTTCAAGAATTACCTTAAGGTGCTTTTCACCGCATACGCTCTTAAGCTCCTGTATTTCGTCGCATACGCCTTCATAGTCACCGCTGAGGAATTTCCCGACACTGAGCACAATGTCAATTTCTGTTGCACCATCGTGCACTGCCATTGCTGTTTCGGCTACCTTTATTTCCTGGAATGTCTGTGACGAGGGGAAGCCGCCCGATACGCAAGCGATGCCAACGCCTTCGACCTGCAATGTGTCGCTTACAATCTTAGCGAAGTTAGGGTATACGCATATGGCAGCAACATTCTTCAAGTCGGGATATTTGTCATCAAATTCATTTACCTTTTCGGTAAATGCCATTACGCTCTCTTCGCTGTCGGTACACTTCAGTGTAGTGAGGTCTATGCAGTTGAAAAGGAATTTCTTTACCTCGGTGGTATTGTTCTCTTCAACCTTTTCCTCTATAATTCTCTTGACATTTGCGGCAACCTCTTCGTCGCTCATAGCCTTGCTGTAGTCGGAAAGCACGAACTCGTATTTGCTCTCCTCCTCAATGTGGTGCTTGTGCTCGTCGCATCCGCAGTTACAATTCTCACTCATCTTTGTATAATTTACTGTTGTTAATATGTCTTTTATTGTCTCTTTCTGTCTTTTTATCGATGTTTTTCTGCAATGCGTCAGTAAGGTCTATGCCCGTCTGGTTTGCAATGCAGATAAGTACCCATAACACATCAGCAAGCTCATCGGCAAGCTCGTTCTTCTCGCCTTTCTTGAATGATTGTTCACCATATTTACGTGCCATAATGCGTGCCACTTCCCCCACTTCTTCGGCAAGTATTGCTGTGTTAGTAAGTTCGTTGAAGTAGCGTACTCCGTATTCCTTTATCCAGCTGTCAACACGTTCTTGCGCCTCTTTGATTGTCATATCTATTCTCTGTTCTTTGTATCGATGAATATTGTGACAGGCCCGTCGTTGAGCAGGTCAACCTTCATATCTGCTCCAAAAACACCTCTTTTTATCGGTTTGTTCAAGGCTATTTCCATCTCGGTGCAGAATTTCTCGTATATAGGTATGGATATCTCGGGCTTTGCAGCCTTTATATACGAGGGGCGATTTCCCTTTCTGGTCGATGCCATAAGAGTGAACTGGCTCACTGCAAGCAGCTCTCCATCAGTGTCTGTTAAGGAAAGGTTCATAACCCCGTCCATATCATCGAACAGGCGTATGTTGGCTATCTTTTTTGTGAGCCATTCAATGTCTTCATCGCAATCCTCCTCGCCGATGCCGACGAAAACAAGCAGTCCTTTTTCTATTCCCGATACAAGTTCTCCGTCAACAGTAACTGACGCTCTTCTTACCCTTTGTATTAGTGCTCTCATATCTTTCTTCTATCTATGCAAAGATAGTCCCTTTTGCAATTTTTTTCTCGTTTCTTTACGATTTTTTGAGTGCCTCAGCCACTATTATTGCTTTGGCGCGCCCTATTACTGCTGCAACCTCTTCTGTATCAGCTTCTTTGATGCGTTTGACGCTCTTGAAACGGTTTAGTAGCAGCTCTTTGCTCTTTTTACCTATTCCTGTTATGTTGTCGAGTGCTGATGCTGTCTGCCGTTTGCTGCGCTTGTCACGGTGGAATGCTATTGCAAAGCGGTGTACCTCATCTTGAATTTGTGTCATCAGTTTGAAAAGCGTGCTGTTCTGCTTCAGTCCGATAACTTCATATTCCTGTCCTATCAGCAATTCCGAGGTTCTGTGTCTTCCATCCTTTACAAGTCCAGCAATCGGAATCTTCAATTGCAGTTCGTCTTCTATAATCTCTCTCATTGCCTCCATTTGCCCCTTTCCACCATCGGCAAGAATAAGGTTTGGGAGTTCTCCTCCCTCTTCTATGATTCTCTGGTAACGGCGATGCACAACCTCACGCATAGATGCGTAATCGTCGGGTCCGACAACACTTTTTATGTTGTATTTCCTGTACTCTTTTTTGCTTGGCTTGAGTTTTCTGAATACTACACATGCTGCAACAGCATCACTTCCCTGTATGTTTGAGTTGTCGAAACATTCAATTATTACTGGCATTTTTTCGAGATGCAGAGCCTCCTGTACTTCTTTCATAAGGCGTGTTGTCTTCTGTTCAGGGTTAAGTTTATCTTCCTGTTTCAGCCTGTCGAATCTGTACTGTTTTACATTGAGTCTTGAAAGGGATAATAGCCTTGCTTTCTCACCTTTTTGCGGCACTGTTATGCTTGCTCCCTCTATAGGTTGCCCGATGGGGAAGGGGAGTATAATCTCTTTAGCGTGGCTGTTGAATCTCTCTCTCAGTTCAACAATTCCCATCGAAATCAATTCTTCGTCGGTTTCATCGAGTTTTTTTTGGTATTCTATGGTGAATGCCTGATTTATGCAGCCGTTTGTTATGTGCAGAAAGTTTATAAATGCACTCTTTTCATCGCTTTCAATTGAGAAAACATCGAGGTTGGTCAGTGTGGGGCTTACAACTTCGCTTCGGGTTCTGAAGTTTTCTATCAGCTGGTACCGTTTCTTTGTTTCTGCTGCTATTTCGAATTTAAGTTCTGCGGCAAGCTCTTTCATTTCGTCAAGTAGGTTATCCTGAAGAATTCTTATATCTCCTTTCAATATAGTGATAACCTCGTCTATCATTTTCCTGTATTCAGCCTCGGATATTTTACCTATACAAGGTGCAGCGCAGTTCTTTATCTGGTATTCAAGACAGGAATTGTACTTTCCGCAGTTTACTCCATCTGGAGTTATGTTCAGGTTGCAGCTGCGTAGCGGGTATAGCTCCTTTATCAGTTCCAGAAGTGCATTAAGTGCTCCAGCGTTAGTGTAGGGCCCGAAGAATTTTCCTGCTCCCTTATCTGTTCTCCTTGTCTTGAAAATCTTCGGAAAATATTCATTCGTTATGCAGATTGAGGGGTAGGTCTTGTCGTCTTTCAGCAAAACGTTATAGCGAGGCTTGTGCTGCTTTATTAGGTTGTTCTCTAATAGCAGTGCATCGGCCTCGCTGTTTACTACAATATATCTTATGTCGGCAATCTTTGCTACAAGCAATCTTGTCTTTAGGGTCTGCTGCTCTTTGTTGAAATATGAGGAGACTCTGCGCTTAAGGTTCTTTGCCTTCCCTACATATATTATCACTCCCTTTTCATCGAGATACTGGTAGCAACCTGCCGAATCGGGCAGGTTGCTTACTATGCCGGCAAGGTATCTTTCCCTTTTGCTCTTCTCCTCTTTTTTCATTACTTTCCTTCAAGTGTCAGCAAACATTCAATCTCTGCATCTGCAGGGAATGTCTCGCGCCCTTTCAATCCTTCGAGTTCTATAATGAAGTTTATCATTACTTTCTTAGGATTGAGTTTCTTTACAAGATTGTATGCTGCGAGCATTGTGCCTCCAGTTGCAAGCAAGTCGTCGTGTATCAGTACGATGTCGTTTTCTTCAATTGCGTCCTTATGAATTTCTATTGTATCTCTGCCATATTCCTTGCCGTAGGTCTCGCTTATAGTCTCGGCTGGGAGCTTCCCTGGTTTGCGAATTGGTACAAAACCTGCCTTGAGCTTTACAGCGAGGGACGATGCCATTACAAAGCCTCGTGATTCAATACCTACAATTTTTGTTATTCCCTTCTCTTTATACATTTCATAGAGTGCATTGTCCATTTCGCGCAGACATGCCGGGTTTTTAAATAGTGATGTCACATCCTTGAACTGTATTCCCGGTATGGGAAAGTCGGGGATGTTTCTCAGGTTCTTCAGTAATAATTCCTTGTCCATGTTCGTCTGTTCTTATAATTTTACCTGTTGTTTTACCGTGATGTTCCACGTGGAACAATTGCTTATTTCCGCACGAGTATCAGCAATACGTTTACGTCGCTCGGCGACACGCCTGGTATGCGGCTTGCTTGTGCTAACGTATCGGGGTCTATGGCTGTGAGCTTTTGTCTTGCTTCGGTTGATAGCGATTCAATATTCTTATAGTCGAATTTTCCTTTTATCCTGATATTTTCTAAACGTATCATCTTCTCGGCAAGTTCTCTTTCCCTCTCGATATATCCCTTATATTTTATTTCTATTTCTGTTGCTTCCACAATCTCGCAGCGGTCGTCGCCAAGTCTCTCGAGCTCGCGGTTAAGTGGTTGTATAAATTTTGCGATTGTCTCTATGGTTATTTGCGGCCGTTCTATTATGGAGGTGAGTTTACACCCTCGCGCAAGGGGGGTGGTGCCGAGTTCTTCAAGTCCTGCATTTATCAGATGTGCCTTAACTGAGAAGTTTGAGATGAACTCTGTTAATTTGACAATTTTCTCTTTCTTTTCGCAAAGCCGATTGTAGCGTTCATCTGTTGCAAGCCCTATATTGTGCGACTTTTCAGTCAGGCGCACATCGGCGTTGTCTGAACGAAGCAGTATCCTGTATTCGGCACGCGAAGTGAACATGCGATAGGGTTCATCAACCCCTTTTGTTACCAGGTCGTCTATAAGTACGCCTATGTATGCTTCGTCGCGCCGCAGCACGAATTTTTCTTTTCGGTCAAGTTTCATGGCTGCATTTATTCCGGCAATGATTCCTTGCCCGGCGGCCTCTTCATAACCGGTGGTTCCATTGACCTGTCCGGCAAAATAGAGGTTTTCTATTAACTTCGATTCAAGTGTGTGTCTTAATTGTGTAGGGTCGAAGTAGTCGTACTCTATAGCATAGCCGGGACGGTAGGCAACAGCATTTTCAAGTGCCGGGATTTTTCTTAGCGCAGTCAATTGTGCTTCCATTGGCAGTGATGAAGAGAATCCGTTTACATAGATCTCCTGCGTTGTTTCTCCTTCCGGTTCTAGGAACAGAAGATGCCTGTCGCGTTCGGCAAAAGTTACAATTTTTGTCTCTATGCTTGGGCAATAGCGTGGCCCAATGCTCTGTATCTGGCCGTTGTAAAGCGGTGAATCGTCGAGGCTATCGTGTAAGATTTTATGAACATCGGGATTGGTATAGCATCCCCAGCAGGGAAGTTGCTTTAGGCTACGCTCTGTGTTACTGTACGAAAAGCGGTGAAAATCGTTGTCACCTTCTTGAATATCAACAAGTTGTAGATTGATAGACCTTTTGTCGAGACGCACGGGTGTACCTGTCTTCATTCGCCCGGCCACTATGCCGTGGCGTGTGATACTTTCTGTAAATCCTTTTGCTGCGGGTTCCGCAATTCTACCACCCTCAATCTGCACTTTCCCAATGTGCATAAGTCCGTTGAGAAACGTTCCGGCAGTAACGATTACCGAACCGGCACGGAATTCTGCACCCATTTGTGTCTTTACTCCGGCAGCCTTCCCATTTTCGACAATTAGTTCAGTCGCAATGTCCTGCCACATATCGAGGTTCGGGATGTTCTCAAGAATCTCTCTCCAGTACTGGCTGAACTTCATTCTGTCGCACTGTGCTCGGGGACTCCACATTGCAGGGCCTTTTGAACGGTTGAGCATACGGAACTGTATCGATGCTTTGTCGGTAACAATTCCTGTGTAGCCTCCAAGTGCATCGATTTCTCTCACAATCTGTCCTTTCGCGATGCCGCCAATAGCAGGGTTGCAACTCATCTGTGCAATCTTGTTCATGTCAATTGTCATAAGACAAGTCTTCTTTCCCAAATTTGCAGCTGCCGCCGCTGCTTCGCATCCTGCGTGCCCGGCACCAATAACCAGTATGTCGTACTCGAAAATCACTTTGTTTTTTTCTGTCTTGATGAGGCAACACCATATTACCCCAATATATAATGCACAAAAATAATACAACTTGGCGGCAATCGCAAAATTTGAAAATAATAATTTAAAGGCTTCTTCTATACGGCAAGGTTTAAGGTCCGGAGTAGGACGGATTTTCGCATCAATTGGTCTTAAATGCTGCGCCAACGACTATAAAAACAAGGCAGGGTGCGCCGAACGGCGCACCCTGCCGGCTATTGTGCAGAGCAATTACTTTACTATCACTTTCTGACTGTAAGTGTTGCTGTTTGTGGTAACCTTTACAATATACACTCCACGTTCGATTCCTGTTGCCGACAGTGTGTTGGATACAAGAGTACCATTGCTACTGTAAACCTCTACAGAGACTACACCCTCTCCTTCAACCTCTATCCGGTTCTCGCCAACTGTTATATAGTACGATTCCGTGCTCAGTTCCTCAACGTCGGTCAATACACCGCCATAAAGACCTATGTTGTCAAGTATAAGATGCTCGCAGTTCTTTGAACGTAATCTGAACGCTATGTAGATGTTCTTCTCGTTGTACTCTTCCAAGGACAAGCCTCTTGTCTTGAAATCGGCACTTTCATTAATGAACTCCTTTTCGGTGAAATAGTACCAACTATCATCACCGTTGCTTGAAATCATTATCGAGTATGTCTCCAAATAGTGAGGGTTGAATGATGCTACGTCCCATACAAGGTGCGAGTCGTTGCTTGGGCAGAACTCTGGAAGTATGCACCAACGGTCGGCTTTCTCTGTGCCATCGAGCCATGATGTGCCGGCCAGCATATGATTGCCATACAGTGGGTGGCTCTGTATGTTGAATATACCCCATCCCTCTTCATTGAATTCTGCTCCAGCATTGGGGTTAATAGTACCATCATCCTCTGTGCGGAAGGTGAAATTGTCGGGGAGCTTGCCCTCCTCAAAATCCCAGAATGCAATAGGATTGCCCATAACAATGAAATTGTGCGCAATGGTGTTGTTGTCTGTATCTACGTCATCGGCATTGCTTGCCTCTACCGTAATGGTGTGGTTACCGGCAGGAATATCTGCAAGAGCACTCGCTATGGTGTATTCCTTGATTTCCTGTGCCTTGACGGTCTCTTCAATAACCTTTATCTCATTGTCGTCAATCTTTACGGTAATTTTTGTCTCGGTATCGCTTATGCCAAGGTTGCGTAGCGTGAATTTTATATCCTTATTGCTTCCTTTGTGTATGTAGTCCGATGGAGCCGAAATCTTTGTCAATGCAAGGTCAACGGTCTCGCTTGAGATTTTCTCGAGTGATATGTCGTCCACGCAAATCCAGTTTTCGTCCTTGTCGCTGAATGCGTGGAATCCGATGTAAAGGTTGTCCTGCTTTTCGAGGTAGATGATGTTTATCGACTCCTCGTATGTGCTACGGGCGAAAGGAGCATGCTCTACAATAAGGTTATTCATTGCGTTAGGATCCCCCTCGTTCCCATAGTATACCGCAAGCTTTTCCGGGTGCGTATCATCGCCCGAATACCAGAAACGGAGCACATAGTAGCCCTCCTCTTCAATCTTGATTGGCTCAAGAATTGCCCAGTCGTTGGCATTGTTGTTTCTGTCGTAGTTGTATGCAAGGCAGAAGTCGCCAGTGCGCGCTAAGTTCCACCAGGGGTCGGAATACACATCCCAATTGCCATTGTCTTCGTTGAGGTTGAACATGGTGATGCCGTCGGTGTACTCGTTCGCCTCGAATCCCATAAAGTAGGGTATTGTGGCCGGTGCCTTGTGAAGCACCTCTATGCTGCAGGTGTCGTTGTAGTTGTTTATGTCGTCATTCTCTATGGTCCATGCCTTGATGTTGAATACCTTGCGTGGAGTGCTGATGTCGGCCTTTGCCGCAAAGGTATATTCCAGCTCCTCACCTTTGGCAAGTGCCTGTTCTACCTTTTCTGTTGCAATGATAGTGTTGTCTACCGAGAATGCCACATCGAATGAGTTTACGTCTACATTGCCATTGTTCTTTACCTTTACAGTAACGCTCTCCTGTGAAAGACCGAAACCGCTGACCGGCGAGGTTATCTCAGAGACGAGCAAGTCTACCGGATTTGGGGTCAGCGGATATTCCCGGTTGGCATGCCTCTAATCAAGAATAAAAGCATATA
>CAZAIM010000064.1:0-13848 GCA_964485215.1 uncultured Bacteroidaceae bacterium
ATAAAAACAAAGATAATATTTTTTTATTTACCCACACCTTTTTGCTACTGAACCAGAAAAACTTTCACGGCTCACCTGCAAAAGTTGGGGGGCTGGTATAAAAATATTATCTTCGCATCATAAAATATTATATTATGCAAGACGAAAAAATATTGTTGGAACTAGCCCGTTTGATACTCCCCTGCGAAAGTTTAATGCGCTACTGATAAAAGCGGCACAATAATAAAAAACAGTGCATATAAAGTAGGAAACTGTTTAATATCCCAATCTCTCAAGGGATTCTTTTGAGTAGTTGTCCCCTTGCTCGGCTGCCTTGTAGTACCATTTTGCAGCCTCGTCCCATGATTGTTTTACACCATCGCCATTCTCGTAGCACATTCCAATCCAACTATATGCTTGCACTACACCTTGGTCGGCAGCCTTTATGAACAATTCCAATGCTTTTGAATGAGAACATTTCACTCCATGGCCATTGTAATAGCAAATACCGAGATTGAGCTGTGCAGGAGCATATCCTTGGTCGGCCGCCTTTTTATACCATTTTGTGGCTTCATTATATGATTTTGTTTTGCCTTTGCCTTCGTAATAGCACCATCCAAGGTCAAACTGTGCAGGAGCATATCCTTGCTCGGATGCTTTCTCATACCACAGGGTGGCTTCATCGTATGATTTTGCTTCACCATTGCCCTCGAAATAGCAAGTGCCGAGGCTGTGCTGTGCAGGAGCATGCCCTTGCTTCGCTGCCAAATGGAACCATTTTACAGCCTCGTAGTAATTTTTGTTTTCATAAGCAACTGTTCCTTTTGAATATGCTTCATCCGGGGATATGCTGTTTTCAGGCTGCGATGTGTTGGTTTCATCCGGTGATGTACTTCTTTCGGCGGGTTCGCTGCTGCCATTCATAAGCAATGCTACGGCACCAGCAATTACAAACAGTACTATGGCTGCAATCAACACTACACTGTTCTTGCGTGTAGCTGTCTCGCGCTTGTTCTCTTTTTCTTTTGGAGAAGTCTCGAGTGGTGTTGAAACTGTACGTGGTGATGATGCTGATGGCTTGTGTGAATTTATGATAACAGTCTCTTCATCTGTCTCTTCCTTTTCTAAACGAGGTGGTACTGTATTGACTGGAGGGAGTTCTGTTGCCACGCTTTCGTCAATGTAGGATATAACCTTACTCTTTTCTGTTTCTATGTCTTTACATTCAAGAATTGCCAGAAAATCCTTTATGCTTTGTGGCCTCTCTTTGCGGCGGGGTTGCATTGCTGTCTCAATAGCAGTGCGAACCGGGGCTGATATTTCTTGTGGCAAAGCTGGTAAACCATCGTCGTTGACAACTGCTGCCTGGGGTGGTGTAATGCCGGTAACAAGTTTGAAGAGTGTTGCACCAAGCGAGTAAATGTCGGTAGAGGGGGAGAAGGTTCCGACACCTCCTTGGGCGTATTGTTCCAAAGGGGCATAGCCGTGGCTTATGCCTACAGGAGTGGTGCTGGTCTGGTGTCCTTTCTCGTCGTATTGCTTGGAGAGCCCGAAGTCAATGAGAATGGCATTATCTTCATCATTTATAAGTATGTTTGCAGGCTTGACGTCGAGGTGTATAATGTTCTTGCTGTGAACAAAATCCAAGGCCTCGGCCACTTGGCGTATATAACGCACAGCCTCGGCTTCTGGTAATGCGCCATGTAGAACCTTGTCGGCAAGGGAACCGCCGCTTATGTGTTCCATAACGTAATAGGCGGTGCCATTTTCCTCAAAGATATCGATAACAGGAATTATATGCTTGTGCTTCAGGCTGTATATGTTGCGTGCTTCTTTTATGAACTTCTGACGAAACCGTTCTACAAGTTCCGAACTGCCGGTGGAGCCTACAGATATTTGTGATGTTATGGTATCACGGTTGCAAAGGTTCTGCATGAAGAACTCCTTTATTGCCACTTGAGTGTCAAAGGCTTTCTGCACACCAAGATATGTGATGCCGAAACCGCCCTGACCCAATACCTCTTCTATTTTATAACGTCCGCCTTGCAGTAGCGAACCAGGCTTAAGATTCATAGTATATGTTTGTTTTGTGTCGACAATATGCAAAAATAATATTTTTATATGATTGCCGACAGTTTTACATTGCTATTTTATATGCAATCTGTTAGCTTGGCTTGAATTTTATGTCTTGCTGCTAAAATAGTCAGAGCGGCCGAAACCGGCCGCTCTGACTATTTGGTGTGTCATCTATGTTTAGAAGAACTTGTTGATTTTGTTCTCGACGGGGTATATTTCGCTCAGCGCACCGTTGAGTGTGCTGAGGTCAATAGCATGCTTGATGACCTCAGCCGGCTGGCTTGAGAGGTACTGAGAATAGTACTGGCCATTGGTGTTTGCCAACTGCATGAAACGTATCTGGTCGTAGACCTGGTTGGTGTAGTTCTGTTCTGCTTTTACATCGAGAGTTCCCTCCTTGCTCTTCTTGGAGAGTACGCTGACAACGTATGCAGCTGCGTTACCTTTGACAGGTTTGCTTATTTCACCTGCATTGAGCTTTGCTGCAATGGTGTTTATTACTGGCTCTTCTGCATTCAGCACTGTTACAGGTTCATTGTACTCAACCAATGGCAGAATTTCGGTCTTAATCTTTCCGTTGGCCTTAATCTCGTTGATGTTCTTACCATTCAACTCTGCAAGGACAATATCTTGCTTCTTCTCATAAGCAAGGCGGTTCTTGATTACATCGGAATAGGTATAGCCGTACATATTTATCTTGCGGTCGAGTGGCTGGTAGCCGGCAGGGATTACCTTCTCTACTGCAATAGCCATAAATGTGTCGTCGTTGATGTCCATAATATGAGAGATCTGTCCCTCAGCCACGCTGTCGCTCAACACCCAGGCAAGCGCATTTCTTGTTCCTGACATATTAGCAAGGCTTATGTTGTTGCTGTTTACGTTAGGTATGCTGAAGGCTCTGTATATATCGCTCTTGCCGAAGTCTTCAATGCTGTCGCAACCTGCTACAAACTGACTGAAGTCGTTGTAAATGTTGTTGCGTGTCTCGTTGCTTACCTCGATAGGACGTTTGATGACAACGGTCTTGTATGCGTTCTCGGTACCATCCTTGCTGATAACCTGGTAAATCATCTTTACGTTAGGGTTAATCTCTGCTGTTGCATATGTGCCTAAGTCGCTGTTGTAGATGCTGTTCTGCAACTCAGGAGTGATGAACAGGCCTGTGGTTGCATAGAGCTGTGTGAGAAGTATTGCGAACTCATCGGTCTTGAATGAGATAGAGTCGAAGTGCATATAGTCCTTTGCAGCCTCCTTAAACTCGGTCTTGCTGTTCAAGGCCGACAGAAGGTTCTCGGTTGCAATGTTTACCGAGTCTTCAACCTCGCTCATTACTACAGCGAAACGTATCATGTATTCGCTGGCTACTTCCTGCTTCTCTATGTTCATGAACATATTGTAGGTAGTGTCGGTGTAGCTGATATAAGGGCCTATGAGTTCATTGATGTTTGCCTGCTCCATTCTGCTCTGTATATCCTCGGGGAATTTTGCTGTTGTCGCGCCTGTCTGCATATCGAGCTGTCCGACAGCCTTCTTTGTCCATAGGAATTCGTCGAACTGGCATGTGCTCTGGGCAATCATTGCCACCTCGTTGTAGTTTACGCTGTCGGCCTTGAGCATCTCGGCATATTCAAGCATTTCTGCCTTGAGCTTTTCCTTGTCCTCGTTGCTTGGCTCGAGTTTCACAGTGATGACCTTTATGTCGCGTGATTCTGTCGGGTTCTTGAAAAGATACTCCTTGTTCTCCTCGTAGAAGCGGTTGACTTCCTCGTCATTTACTGTTGCAAGGCTATCGGCAATGCTGTTGTAGGGGTATGCTACATACTCAATCTCATTGACGCTGTTGCCGAGCTCGAAGTTCCTCTTGGCAACTGCGTGGTTGATAATTGAGCCTTTGCTCAGGATTGCAGCCTGCTTTGAATTGATTGCGTTTACTGTGAGCTTGAGTTCTACAAGCCTGTAGAAGTCGCAGAGATTACGCTCGGCAGGAGTGCTTGCAGTCTGTGTCTGTGCAAGCTTCCTGTAGTGTGCAATTGTGTCTGCATTAAGTTCGTAGATGCCTGCTTCCTGGTTTACGCTGATGAAGTTCGCTGGAATAAGTGTCCTGTTCAGCGCGTTCCTGTTGTTTGCCAACAGATATTCCATTTTCTCGGCTGTCATTCCGCGGAGTATATAGTCAAGTTCCTGGAGTGACATGTTTGCCAGTGTGTAATCTATCTCCTGTGGAGTGACTCTTATTCCAAGAAGGTCGGCCTGTTTGTTTGCAACCTGAATGTCGGAATAGAGCTTCCAAGCGTCGATGATTGTGGCTTCGGTATCCTGAGATGATATGTTCTCGTTGCCGGATGCTGCTCTCATTGAGTTTTCGCAGATGTTTCTAACCTCATCGAACTCCTGAGCAGTGAACTCTTTGCCATTCAGATAACCGATTGTCTGGTCCCCTCCCTGTGACTGGGTAAGCTGCCACGCGTCGCTCAATATGAAAGCGAACAGTGCAAGGCCTACGAATCCGACAAGAAGCGGTCCTTTGTTACGCAACTTTTGTAGTGTAGCCATAGTCTTTTTTCTATTTATTTTTTATTTATAATATTTCGCATTAAACTTTGCAAAGTTAGTAAATTGCTTTTGAATTATTGTAATGTTTGAATAAAAAGTTGCAATAAAAATGGACAAAATATTGCAAAAAAAGTCAATATTCTGCCCATATGTCCTGAACTTTAGTGCTGTCGCAAATGTTTAGGGGATACTTTGAGGTCAGTTTGCTGCGGTCAGCTTCACAAGCTCAATTTTTGTGCTGCGTTGCTTGATGGTTCTTATCCTGAACTTTCCTATGGGAATTGTCTCGTTAAGCTGAGGGAATTTCTGATGATGAGCAAGTATGAAGCCGCCCAGTGTCTGGTATTCGTCAGACTCTGGGATGTCGAGACTGAACAGTTCGTTGATGCGTTCAATCTCGAGACGCCCCGAAAGCAGGTATTCGTTGTTGCCAAGGGATTTTGCAACAAGGTTCTGGTTGTCGTGCTCATCCTCAATTTCACCAATAATCTCCTCGACAAGGTCTTCGAGTGATATTATGCCCGATGTTCCTCCGAACTCATCTATCACAACTGCTAACGACTTTTTCTGCTGCATAAGGGTACGCATCAGTTTCTGTGCCGAAAGGGTTTCTGGAACATAAGGCATCTTGCATATTCTCTGTTGCCACTTGTTGCCAAGGCGGAACAGTTCGGAGGAGTGTATGTAGCCAATGATGTTGTCTATGTTCTCCTTGAACACCACAATCTTCGAATGTCCCGATTCAATGAATACGGTCTTCAGTTCTTCCAAGGGGGTGCTTACCTCTACCGCTTCTATTTCTGTTCGTGGCACATAGCAATCCCTTACTTTGATGTTGGAGAAATCGAGTGCATTCTGGAATATGAGGACATCGTTGTTTATTACCTCTTTTTCGTCGGCGTTCTCTATCGAGGTTTGTATCAGGTCGTTTAGCTCTGTCTTGGAGAATGTGGTGTCACGCACCTTGTCTTCAATCTTTACATTGAAGAGCCGCAGTATGAAACATGCGCATATTGTGGTGAATCTCGAAAAAGGGTATAGCAATATGTATATGGGGTAGGTGAATGTGGCAAACCGTTTCAAGGAACTGTTGGGGTTTATTCTGAAGAGTGCCTTAGGGATGAACTCGCCTGTGAAGATTATGACGATTGTGGAGATTATGGTTTCTAGCAACAAGTGGGCCGATGTGGAGCCTTCGAGCAACGAGGCAAGAGGAGCCTGGAGCAGTCTTGCCATAAGCATACCGTAGATTACAAGGACTATGTTGTTGCCGACAAGCAGGCTCGATATGAAATTGTTGCTGTTGGAGTAGAACTTGTTTATGACATAGGAGGTTACCGAGCGTTCGCTCCTGTCTATGCCTAACAGAAGCCTGTTGGATGATACGAATGCAATCTCCATACCCGAGAAGAGTGCGGAGAAGAGTATTGTAACGATAAGTAGAAGTATTGTGGTGAGCATCGGTCTATTCTTCTATGGCATATATGCCTTTTGTGTTCTTGATTTCCCATACCGACATATTCTGGTTCGATGAGAAACCGTATCCTTCTGTAACCTGGTCCTGCTGTTCTATCTTTATGTATGCGTCGGAGTATATTTTCTCTTTTGCCTGATCCCAGTAGAGCAGGTCGGTAAAGAATCTTTCGTTCTTGGTATTCTTAATGTTTATGTTGCCGATGAGCTTCCAGAGTTTCATTTCGTTGAAATAGTAGGCTGTGTCGCACTTTATTGTTGCCTCAACGTTCATCGCCCTGTCATATTTCTCAAGGTACAGCCCTTGTTCGAAAGCCCAATATTGTGGGTTGCGCTTGTCGTATATGAGCCATTCTTCGGCATCGATTCTGTAACTTATTCTGCCCGAATCGCTGATGAGCGTGCTGACATCATATGTGCTCATTATGGCAGCCGAGTCGGATTCTGACGCAACTGTGGCCTTGCCATTTGCGCCTCCCGAGCACGATAAACATAAAATCAGTATAACAACCGCCGGTATGGCAGTTGTTATACTTCTGTGGATGTTTCTGTTATCAGCGGATTTTTGTTGTTTCATTTATCCATCCACCTACATTTACAGATGTTCCGCTTGAGTAGCCTCTCATGAAAAGATCCTCCTTCTTTGGAGTGTACTTCTTGTACGATGCTATGAACTTGTCGGCACTCTTCTTTACCGATGGGTCGACAGCCTTTGCACGCTCAAGACGGTCGAGACATACATAGTATGTGCAGGCGTTGAGCAAACCGTCGTCACACCAGTTGGGGTTCGCTGCATAGCACTGTGCAATGAGGATGTGCGGGTCGCCGAACTTTGAGTTGAAGGATAGTGCCTTGTTGGCGTAACTGCGTGCCTTGCCATACTGCTTGAGGCTGAAATAAACAGTGCCGACCTTGTTGCAGAGCTCGGCCTTTGTGGTTACTGAGGGCTCAAGCTCAATAGCCTGCTCGAAGAATTCGATAGCCTTTTCGATTTCTCCTTTCTTGAAGTAACGGTAACCGCAACCCATTGCAGCCTTGGCTGTTGGCTCAATGGCAAGAGCGTATTCCGATGCTATAAGGTATGCGTCCTGCTCTGTACACTTCAGCATACTCATGACAGAGATTACCTCGTTGAGGTAGTCGAGACTTTCCTTGTTTGCCTCGAGGAGTGGAGAATATATTTGGTCAAGGTCCTCGCAGGTTGCTGCGCCACTGTTGATAAAGTAGGCATCGATATTGCTTTTTGCAACACGAGAGAGGTCAATCATCTTGCTGTACTTGCCTGCATTGATGCTGTCCTTTTCCTCGCCGAGCTCCTTGTATCTCTGCTCGCAACGCTCAATATTGTCGTGGTATTTGTCGAGTACCTCAACAA
The DNA here is from genome assembly GCA_964485215.1 of uncultured Bacteroidaceae bacterium. Lineage (GTDB taxonomy): Bacteria > Bacteroidota > Bacteroidia > Bacteroidales > Bacteroidaceae > HGM04593. Next base: position 7,457 of record CAZAIM010000064.1, read on the forward strand.
TGTATGAAGATGCTGCAAGATAGTCCTTTACGATTTGTTCACCGTGGCTCTTGTCCTGGCGGTACTTGAAAGATGAGTACTTCATGAAACGCTCTGTAACGGTGTACTCAGACATTCCCTTTTCTATCTCAACCGCTTTTGCGAACATAGCGTAGAGTGTGTCTATTGGGGCATTCTTGTAGTATTTCTCAAACTCCATAGCCTTGCGTCCGAGAATCTGTCCGGCCGAAAGCTTTGACTTTGTAATCTCCTGCAGCTTGTCGATATACTTTACCTGCTGGTCATATACGGTGATAAGTTCGTTTATGTAATCGCTCTTCTTCTGAGGGTCGCTTTCCTTCTTGATGAGCTCGTTCAGAATCTTGATACCATTGGTGTATGTGTCAACTCGTGCTACGGGGTACTCGTTGAACAGTATCTTCCAGTTTGTGTAGGCATTGTTGTAGTCTTTTGTCTGCATGTTTGCACTTACAATGCTGATAGTGTTCATACACCTTGTACTGTCCGCTCCTTGGCCAAAGCGGTGATTGTCGGTGATGCCATGCTGTGCGTAAGATGCAGCAGATGCAAGCACCATAACTGTCATTAGTAGCTTTCTCATTTTATTTCCTCCTATAATTTTCTTTATCTTACTTTCAACTTCATGAACCAACTTTCATTGAAGGTGATTCCTATGTTTATCCTTAAACAGTTCTCGGCAATCATGCCAGCCGATTTAGGCTCCATACGTACGTATTCGCCTGAAATGTGAAGTGTGGCGTGGCTGTTCTTGTTGTTCCTGTTGTAGAACGGCAGTGAAATGCCGGCACTGACACCATACTCCTCGCATCCTTTTTTGCCGTTAACCTCGGTATATGGCTGGGCGTAATATGCACCGGCTCTGTAGCTCAGCATCTTGAGTATGTTCTTCGAAAGTTTGTTGGGCGAGTATTCGGCACCTAAGGATACCTTGCTTCTGTCTAGCCCCTTGTCGCTGCCGAAGAATGTGGAAGAACTCCATTGCTGCATTGTGTAGTCGGCACCGAACTTCCATCTGTCGTTGTAGCTGTATACAAAACCTGCTCCGTATGTGTGAGGGAGCTTGAACCCGTCTTCAATCTTTGTTGTCACTTCTCCTCCTGCTGAGGTGTCTGTCCTTTTGGCATCAGCATTCAGGCTATGCCCGAGTGAATATGTGGCACCAAGTACAAGGGAATGTTTCTTGCCTAGCTTTGCATAATACTGGAGGCCGAAGTCAAGTTTGTAGCTCTTCATCGACAGGCTGTATTTTCTTGTGCGGTCGGTACTGTTGGCAAAGTCTATTCCTACCTCGTGGCTTATGTCACCATATATATAAGACCCCATAACACCGACGGAGAGACATTCAAAAGGCTTCCATCCGAGGCCTATATATGGCTGGTAGATTCCGCCGGAACCGCTGTAGCTGTTTGTTATTGAATGGTTTTCGCCATCGTATGATGTGTTGCTGAACGAGTATCCTACGTTAGAATATGGCAGGAATCCGGCAGAAAGTCCCAGGTTCTTGCATACCCTGAACTGCACAGCAAGGTAGTCGAAACTTGCATTTTTTGCATTTATTTGCCTGTTGCCCTCCTTGAAGTTTACGTTCTGCAACGAGAAACCGGCCTCGAACAGCATAGTTAGGGTGTCGGCCTCGGCAAACGATGCGGGGTTCAGTATGTTGATGTAGCTGTGGCTGCGCAGACCGTATCCCAGACCGCCCATCTGGCGGTTGATGCCAAGGCTCTGGTTTGACAACAGGCCTACACCATAGCGTGAGTATGGTGAGTTTATTCCGTTGTCGGCATATGCCGTGACAATGGCAAACAGTGCGAGCAGCACAACTGCGATTCTTTTATTCAGTTTCATAATCGAGTAAAATTCTGTTCAATCCTTTCGCAACAAGATATTTGTCTGCAAAGATGCGACTTTTTATGCTATTTTTCAAAGAATTTTCGTCTCCGCCCGTTAAAAAAACCAAAACGTTGCCATATTTTTCTTGAAAATCCTTTATATAACCCTCAATTTCGTGGCAGACACCGGAAATTACTCCGCTTCTTATGGCTGTTTCCGTGTCGTATCCGAGGCTTGGGGTGTCGCCCTCCTTCTCAATCATAGGCAGTCTGCCTGTGTATTCGTGAAGTGCCCTAAGACGCATTTTTATTCCCGGTGCAATGTTGCCTCCAATATAGTTGCCACGTGCATCGATGAAGTCGGTTGTTATTGCACTGCCGGCATCTATTACAAGCAGGTTCTGCCCGGGCGACTCGTTCCACGCGCCGACAGCTGCTGCGATTCTGTCTGTACCTAATGTCTCAGGGGTTCTGTACTTTATCTCTAACGGTGTTGGAGTGGTGTGGTTGAACCAAACAACGGCCGGTTCCAGATCCAGGAACTTCTTTCTCTGCTCTTCTGTAAGGTCTAACACCGATGAGACGATGACTTTTTCTATTTCGTACTGTCTGCTCCATTCGCCCGGTACATCGAATATGTTGTCATTTTTTCTTGTATGCAGGATAATTCTGTTGTCCTGAAAAAGAAAGAATTTGGCACTGTTGTTTCCTATGTCGACTATCAGGTTCAATATCGGGGTGTGTTTGAGATTTGCTTGCAAAGATACTCTAAATTATTCATAATTCTATACTTTATCTTTAAATATTGCCGTAAGGGTTGCTTTTTATTCATTTTTACGTGCTTTTTGTGTAAATATGCTTTTGTTGCTGCCGAATGGCATAAAAAGCTTGCTTTACATTAATATATTGAGAACCTATTGATGTCCTGCTGTTGTAGTAATCGATTGATTGTTGTATCTTCGCGAGGAAAAAGAGTTGTTATGCGGTACATTCTGCCGCTGGAGTCTAATAATTAAAGATTACATTGTGAAGAAACTTATTGCTGCACTGCTGTTGTGCCTGTATATGCCTGCTGCAATGGCAGGGAACGATGCGAGGGTCAGCGTGCTTACGTGTTCTCCGGGCGATGAGGCGTATTCGTTGTTCGGACATACCGCGTTGCGTTATGCAAGCGAGCAGCGGAATGTGGATGTTGTGTTCAATTATGGGTATTTCGATTTTGATTCACCGAACTTCGCCTGGCGTTTCGTGCTCGGCGAGACCGATTATATGGTAGGGTGTGTCGGTTTCCGGCAATTCCTGAGTGAGTATGCTGCAAGAGGTTCTGCTGTAGTGGAGCAGGTGCTGAATCTCACGGACGAACAGAAAGAGTGGTTGTTTGCTGTTTTGGTTGAGAATTGTTCTCCCGAAAATAGGGTGTACCGTTATAACTATTTCTACAACAATTGTACGACCAAGGTGCGCGACAAGATACTCGAGGTGCTTGGCATCAGTGACTTTGTGTATGGCGACACGGTGACAGAGAACTGTTTCCGCAATGAACTGGGCAGGTTTACCGGACAGCACCCCTGGTATGCTTTCGGAATAGACCTCATCCTTGGCCCCGGTGTAGATGAGCCTGCATCGCGTGCCGCACTGCAGTTTATTCCCGGGAACTTCAGCAACGACCTCGACAAGGCTTTCGTTACCGGTGATTCGGGTATGGTGCCGGTTGTTGCCGAGCGGTCTGTGCTGCTCGAAGAGAAGAAGGACGCAGCAGCCGCAAAAAGCCATTTCACTCCAATGAATGTGTCGCTTCTGCTTCTTGTGGCTACCTTCGTGGTTATGCTGTGCGAGTTGCGCAAGAAAAAGAGCTACTGGTGGTATGACGTGCTTTTGATGCTTGTGCAGGGCGTTGCTGGCTTGCTCATCCTTTTTATGGTTCTCTTTTCGCAGCACCCGGCTGTCGATGCCAATTATCTTCTTCTGCTGCTGAATCCGCTCGCACTTGCAATTATGCCGTTGCTTGTGCTACGTATAAGAAAGAAGAGGTCTTTGAAGATTGCCTGGTTGCAGGTTGCCTTTGTGGCTCTTTTCCTGCTTTCGGCAATATTTGGCCTGCAAAGCTATCCGGTTCCAATATTTTTCTGTGCCATAGCATTGCTTGTACGTTCATTGTTCCACATATATAGAGAAAGAATATGCGAATTGGATATGTTTTGATTATGTTGCTGTGTACCTTGTCTGGTGTCAAGGCACAGCAGGTGAAAAGTTCTCCTAAGCTATACATTAATATCGTAGTTGACCAGTTGCGTACCGACTTCCTTTATGAGTTCTCGGGCTTGTACGGCAAAGGCGGTTTTAACCGTCTTATGAATGGTGGCCGTCTTTATGAGAATTCCTATTTCCAGTTCGAGAACATTGACAGGGCTACGGCTGTGGCAACGCTTGCTACAGGAACTAACCCTTATGTACACGGGATAGTGGGAGAGAGGTGGCTCGACCGCAAGTCGTTGCGTGTTGTGAACTGTGCCGATGACAAGAACTGCAAAGGCGTTTTTGCCCTCGATCAGTTCTCGCCCGTAAATCTCAAGGCCATTACGGTTACCGACGAGATAAAACGTGCTTCAAGGGGTAATGCAATCATCTGTTCAATAGCCCCGGATGGTGACGCTGCTGTGCTTGCAGGCGGTCATGCTGCCGATATGGTACTATGGAAGAACAATATGGCCGGTTATTGGTGCAGCTCGAGCTATTATGGTCTCTACCCGGCCTGGGCAACGGAGATGAACAAGAAGGTGCAGGGGCGTGCAAGCGTATGGAAACCGTTGCTTGATATTGACGATTACAATTGCTTTGGCGGAAAGCCCGAATCATTCAGCTATTCGTTCAATGGGAAAAAAGAGATTGCCCTTTACAAGACCACCGCTTCCATAAACGATGAGGTGAATGAGATGGCTTTTGCTTTCATTGATAATAGCGAGGCCGGGAAGGATGGCTTTACAGATTGTCTGGCATTGACTTACTATGCTGGTAACTATGACGGCAAGCCTATGGAGGAACGCCCTCTTGAGGTACAGGATATCTATGCACGGCTCGACCGTAACATTGAGGCTCTGCTCGATTATGTAGACAAACGTATTGGTCTGGAGAATGTAGTTGTGACACTTTCTTCTACCGGTTATGTGCTCGAGAACGGTGAGAGCAATGCCCTTTACCGTTTTCCCTCGGGGACGATTTATGCCGATAGGGTGCAGGCTCTGCTTAATGTATATTTGAGTGCGTTGTTCGGTAAGGCCGAATATGTTGAGGGTGTGTACGGCACGCAGATATATTTCGACAATAAACTGATAGAGAACAGGAAACTCGACAAGTTCGAAGTGGTATCGCGTTCAATAGAGTTCCTGAAATCATTGGATGGTGTAGAAGATGTCTTTACTGTATATAGCATCAACGGAATGTTGAGCCAGGAGATGCAGTTTGTGAAGAATGGCTATAATCCTGTAGGTTCGGGCGATATGTGGATACGTCTGTTGCCAGGATGGAGGGTAGCCGAGAAAGAGTTTCTTTCGGTGAAGGAGGTGTACCGTACTCCGGTTATGTTCCCTATGATGATATATGGAGGCGGCGTTGTTCCAGAGGTTGTTGAGGATATGACCCCGGCAAATGTGCTTGCTGCTGAAATCGCACGGATATTGCGTATACGCCGTCCTAATGACAATGCGTTGAGGGTGTACAAATAGAAGGCTTCACGGATTGCTGTACAATTAAACGATTAGGGCTGCCATTGGCAGCCCTAATCGTTTAATTGTACAGGTTTAATACTGTTTCTCGATGTTCCAGACAAAGGCTCTAAGGCCTAACTGTGGTGTTTCTTCATCGAGCCTTTTTACCTCCTGAAGAATATTGTCGACCACTTTGTCTTCTACTATTGTGATTATAGAACCACACATTGACGGCCAGGCATGAGAACCATAGTGCGGGTCACCGCTTACGCTTCCGCGTCCCTGCATCTGTTCAAAGAACGAAAAGCCACGGCAGTTGTTGTGGGTCAACATATCGATGATGGCCTCTTTGTGGGTTATGTCAAATGTAATGAAAATACTTTTCATAAGTTATCTCTTTTGGGATTAACCGGCTCCTGCCGGGCAGGAGCCGGTTAATCAATTAGTGTTACTTCTTGTGTTTCAACTGTTCCTCATCCTTGTGCTCCTTCCAGTAGGCCATCAGTTCGCGCTGTTTCCTGATTTTTTTGCGGTTGCGCTTTACACCGATAGCGGCGAACACACCGTACATCGCAGGAACATAGATAAGGGTCATGATGGTTGATATTGTAAGACCGCCGATAACGGCAATACCGAGCGGACGCCACATTTCGGCACCGACACCGGCACTTACTGCCATAGGAACCATACCGAGGATTGTTGTGCAGGTTGTCATAAGCACCGGACGCAGACGGCTCTTTGCCGCTCCTACGCAGGCTGCGATGATGCCATATCCTCTTTCGCGCAACAGCATAATGTAGTCAATAAGCACGATACCGTTCTTTACAACCATACC
>CAZAIM010000065.1:0-13659 GCA_964485215.1 uncultured Bacteroidaceae bacterium
GCGGGTAAGCGAGTGCAGAGCCAAACTTGTTTGAGCTATGCCGAGCGCAAGCAGGTTCAACAATAATGCATTATTGTTAATGGGGCAATCTTTGAAACTGATTTTACACATAAACTTTGCCATTCCGCTTTAAGGAATTGATAAAGTATTTTTTTTCATTTAATATTAAGTATAGGGGTATTTTGCCTGTGAAGGTCGGCTACTCCGTGGTTTAGATGATCTCTCCTGTGGGGATTTCTTCTAAGTTGAAACATTTAAGGTAAGAAATGAACTGGCCGTGAGGTTGGTTCATTTCGCTTTTTCCACCTATGCGATACGCTGTCTCTATTCCCGGCTCACCCGAGAAACTCTGTGTGGAAGAAATTAGGGGCAAGTAAGTTTGTCTCTTTCTTTTACAGCAGTCTCTTCGATTTTTACTCTTCTTGCCTTGAGGACGGTATGAATTAAAACAGTTTCTAATGAATATGGCGGCCTGGTAGCCGCCATATTCATTAGAAACTTGTCAGTACAGTGCTTGACTGTCTGCTGTGAAATTCATTGGATAGCAAATGGCTACTTTACTAGCACCTTCTTGCCGTCGATAATGTACATGCCCTTTGAAGGATTCTCAACCTTGCGGCCCTGAAGGTCATATATGCCTTTTGCCTTTCCGTTTTTACCTTTCACTTCCTCAATTCCGGTGCTTGCAATGGTCCATGTGTATGTGCCCTCGCAACTGCCGGTACCGTTCCACCTGGTGTTCTGCCAGCCATATTCGTCGATGTAGCTTTCCGCGCCATAGTTAACAACTATATCGGCGAGGTTTAATGTGTATGTACCTTCGGCAGTGATAGGCGTGCTTGTGTACTTGTATCCGTCCCATTCAGCATTCGCAATGTACTCAAGTGTGTTGCTTGCGCTTGCGCTGTTACCGGCGTCGTTTGTCAAAGTGTATTCCTTGTCGCCGCATGTCAGTTTGATTTCGCGTGAAATCTGCTGACCGTTCTCGTCCCAAGCAAGAGATACGGGCTGGTTGAAGGCGATTACAATCCTGTTGATATTCTCAACAGAACCGGCATCGGGTGAAACAGAAAGAACCTCGAGTGGAGTCAATGCGAATGTCTTGAGCGTTACACTAAGTTCATAAACCTCGTTGGGAACGCCATCCATAGTAAAGAAGTTTGCCGGGATGAAGAATGTATAGATGCCCTCTTCGGTAAACTCCTGATTGAACTTGATTGTAATCTTGTTGTCGGCCAATGTTGCGCTGCCGGTGGCATCGCCACCGCCGGGCATATATATAACAGCATCGTCGGCACCCTCAACGAGCTTTACTTCATTGACATTCTTGAAAGTGAGTTCAAGGTCGCCAATCTCCTTCACCTCCTCGTTGTTCTCATAGTTTGCCGAGAACGATGGTGCCGGGTCAATGACATTGAATGAAAGGCTCTGGTACTGGTTCATTGCTCCATCTTCGCTAATGAATATACCATTGCTAACATCAAGGTAGTACATGCCTATTGTAGTAATTGGAGTCTCGAGCTCCAGAGTAGCAGTTTTCTTATCCTCACTTAATGCGACTTCATCCTTTACTTTAAAGAAGTTTGTATAATAGAGATCTACAACTGAAAGACCGTTCGCAGGCATTTTTACCTCTGAGATAGCCTTGTTGAATGTAATTTGGATTGTCTCTAACTTGCTTGTCTCTGTTGGAGTAACGCTTACGAATTCAAGAGTTTCGCATATTGTGAATGTGCTGGTGTATTCAGCAAAACTTTCACCATCGGCACTTGTAATAACACCTGCAGGAATAGTGTATGTGTACTCGCCGGGAGTTTTCAATTCCATTTCGGAAAGTTCTTCTTTACCGTCCTTGCCAATGATACTTATCTGCTCGAACATAAATTGCACAATGTTCTTGGGCATCCATTCATTTTCGAGCATGCGAGTGAGTTTGTAGACTTCATCTGTACCGTTTCGCCTGACTTCAATACCACCCTCGGGTAATGTGGCCGTAACATCTTTGTTGAATACGAGTTGGAGATAGCTTACACTGAATACGGGTTGTTCGCTGTTGGGAGTTGTTTTTTGTAGAGCAAGTGCATCGTCTTGCGCCATAGCTGTTCCTAATGTGAGGAACAAAGAGAATAATAGAAGAGTAAATTTTTTCATAGAAGTTAGGGTTTTGTTAATAAATTATACTTCTGATTGTATTTGATTGTGCGAATATAATTTAAAAAAATGATTGCTCTATAGGCTTTGTAATAAAAAGTTGTGTTTTCTTCTTAATTTTTTGTAAAAATGGCGTAAAAAGCGAGTGATTACTTTCTAAAAGTTAGAAGTTGCTCGGGTTTGTTTGCATAAGGTAGGCTGCTCGAATGTTTTTATGAGTTCAGTGCGGTTTCTTGAAACAGCTTCTAAATATCTCCTACAAGCCTGTACGACCTCCAGTTGAGGTCGTTCATGTAGGCTGCCAATGCAGAGGCCGGGACATGAACTGTAACGCCCGGTGTGTTGAATATCATTGTAATTGCCGGTGGTGTCGTAGCATGAAGGTACACATCGCGCAGGGCGGTGCAGTTATAGAAGGCATAATCCCCAATCTCCTCAACCTGTGCAGGAATTGTTATCTCTTCAAGATTATTGCACTCATAGAACACACCGCGCTCAATAATCTTCAGTGTTTGCGGCAGGCGCACCTCCTTTAGTGCATAGCACTTTCCGAAGGCATCCAGGCATATCCGCTCCACCCCCTCAGGGATATTAATATCTACAAGAGAATTGCACCCCACAAATGCTGCACTGCTTATCTTAGGCATTGGGGAAATTTTTATTTTCCGCACAGATGCCATCTCTGTAAATGCCGACGGAAAATCCTTTAATGTGCCGGGCAAAGCGACTGTCACCACAGAGTCGCAGGCAAAAAATGCTCCATGGCCAATACGTTCAATACCTTCGGGCAAATGGAACGATTTTATCGGCTTGCCCGAAAAAGCAGAGTCTTTTATCTGCACTACCCTGCACCAAATATTGCCAAAAGAAATGGCATCGCCTATGTACACATTCAAGGAATCGCCACTGCCACCAATGACCTCGCACGTAGAATCCGAAAGTATCCGGTATTCTACTCCCTGCCGGTGCACGGTATCGACAAATGCCGGTTCATCTGCAGCAGTTCTGCTCCCCCCTATCCACCAAAGCGCAAATAAAACAGCAACTGCAAATGCCGAGGCAATGCCTATGGCAATATTCCTCTTCCTGTTTCTGCGCTTGATGGCCTTTACCACATCGGCAGCCTGCTGGAAACGCTTTGCCTTGTCGCTGCAAAGGCAAAGCTCCATAATGCTGTTCTGGTAACGGCTGAATCTTGCACCGCTCTTCTCCTTTATATAACGCAACAGGCATCCAATACCATAAATATCGGTTCGTGCATCGAGCAGTGATACATCCTTTTTATCAATTTAGGGAGCATAGAAACCTTCGGTACAACCGCCTGTGTTGTCGTTCATGTCGCTTACGCAATATCCCAGGTCAATGAGCTTGACATCATTGTTTGCCTTTGTGAGCATGATGTTTGCCGGAGAGAAATCAAGATAAAGGATATTCAGGCTATGCAACGCGCCAAGCCCGCTAAGCAGCTGTGTCAGAAATTTATAAACATTCTCTTCATTCCTGAAATATTCCGGTTCGCTTGCCAGTTTCTCCTCGAGCGTCATGCCGTTCACATAGTCCATTATTATGCATAGCCCGCTCTCATTCTCGCTTATGCTTGAATATCCCACTACATTAGGGTGGTTCACAGCCTTTCCGCATTCAAACTCTTTGAAGAACATTGCCCGGTAGCGGGGAAAGGCTGCATATTCGGGGCGCAGCTGCTTCATGAAATAGAGCCGTCCATCCTTGCGGAGCTTGTATGTAATGGATATTGCGCTGGATTTTCCAAGCAGTTCAAGTTCCTCTACCTTGAAGTCATCGTCGTAGAACCCCGAAGTGTACATGGTGCTTTAATCGGTTATAACTTTGAACTTGACACCGCCAATGTTGCCGCACACATAGTTTGTGGGTGCATTTCCCTCATGTACAAGGCAATAGAGGTGCAGTGGCTCACCGTCAATGATGCAGTCGCACATGAATGTGTCGCCGCTGCTCAGTTTGCTGTTGATGCTCTCTGTAACCTTGAACATCCCCAGCCCCTCATAGTTTATTGTCACGCGACGACCGGGGTGCCACATAAGTTCTATTCTGTCGTTTCTTTTCAAGGACGATGACCTTATGCTGTCGTTGGGCAGGAAATTGCTGTGTGCCACACCGCTATTGCCTGTTGTGCGGAAACTCTCCCAATCGATGTAACCCACATACTGTGCAAGAGCATTAAGTGTAAAGCGGCACGGGGAAGTCTGGTACTTGTCGCCAAGATAGCCCCAGAACCTTTTCAGGGTAATGGCAGATACATACATCTTTGTATTGTCGAGAATGCGCATGGCCAGATAGTCGAAATCGCGCGGAGTAGCCATTCTGCGTCCCGCAACCTTCTCGGCCAATAGTTTCAAATTATTAAATGTCACATCTTTTTCTGCCATAATACACATATTTTTTGCGAAAATAACACAAAAAACAACGGCAAGCAAACTCGCGGCTCAACAAATAGGGCTTCAGTTTAAAATGAACTAAAATGAACCAAAAAACTTTGCGCAGAGAAAAAATGTGGAATTAGGCGATATGAATTTCTATGTTTCAAAAAAAGTTACCCCATTTTTTGAAATTTTTGCCTTTCGTTACTATATTATAGAAAAAATGGAAATGGAAATGACAAAAAAAAGCGGGGTTACAGCAACAAAGGAGATGACCCTCTTGGAGGCAGCAACAGCAATTATTGACAATGCAAGGGGGGCAAAGCTCAGCAAGGAGTTCCTAAAGAAAGTGAAGAAAGAGAGTAGTTTACTTGCCGGCAAGTATGGCATAACCGAACTGCAGGCAATATTTTTCTGCATCAGCCTTGAGGTTGGACCAAAACGTGTTGACCTCGATGATATTGCGCGTTTTCTCGATTTCAGCAGCGTGCGCATGCTCTTTTATGCCGATGACATCAACTCGCTTGTAAAACGCCGCCTGCTGCGCTACCGCGATGCAAAGGATGAGGAGGAATTCGATGTATTCCAGCCTGTGATAAAGGCATTGAAGCACAACCTGGTCTATGAACTCCCGGCACGCACTGGGCTCGACTGCGCACAGCTGTTCGAACTGCTCGAAACGTGGTTCGATGACCTCGGTAGCGACGCCGTGGAACTCACGGGACTCATTGAAGAGATAAGAATCCTTATAGATGAGAACCCTCAGATAAGGTTCGTAAAGAGTGTAAAGAAACTCAAGTTAGGCGATGAGGATTTGCTGTTGCTGCTGTACTTTTGCCACGCACTTGTAAATGAAGATGACAATAACATCAGGTTCCGTCAGATGGCAGACCTTTTCTGTGACAGAGCAAGTTTCAATATAGCAAAGAGCGAACTGCGCAGCGGCGAGCACAACCTATTTCGTAAAAGGCTGATAGAACATGTATGCGTTGACGGCATAGCCGACTGTACATGCTTCTGCCTCACAGCAGAGGCAAAACGTAACCTTCTTGCCGAGATGAAGCTCACTGTCACCGAGGAGGAGAAAGTTGCCGACCTCGTTAGGCATAAGAGCCTCACCCCAAAGGCAATGTTCTATCCACAGGAAATTGATAGACAGATTGACAACCTTGCATCATTCCTTGCTCCCGAGAAGTACAAGGAGATACGCGAGAGGATGAAGCAGAGCGGTTTCAGGCACGGCTTTGCCTGTCTCTTCTACGGTGGCCCGGGAACAGGAAAGACCGAAACCGTCTACCAGCTTGCCAAGCAGACCGGACGTGACATCATGGTTGTCGATGTACCGCAGATAAAAAGCAAATGGGTTGGCGAGAGCGAGAAGAACATCAAGGCTCTCTTTGAGCGTTACCGCGAGATTGTCAAGAAATCAAAGCTCGCACCCATTCTGCTCTTTAACGAGGCCGATGCCATCATCAGCACACGCAAGAACGGGGCACAAAGTGCTGTTGACAAGATGGAGAACACCATACAGAATATCATACTGCAAGAGATGGAGACACTCGACGGTATTATGATAGCCACCACCAACCTGCAGGAGAACCTCGACACCGCTTTCGAGCGTCGTTTTCTATACAAAATCAAGTTCGACAAACCCGATGCCGCAGTGCGTGCAAAGATTTGGCAGCAGATGATTCCCGAGCTTACAGAAAGCGATGCCACCACCCTTGCCGCAGCTCACGACCTCAGTGGTGGACAGATAGAGAACGTTGCACGCAAGCACGCCATAACAACAGTGCTGCACGGCAAGCAGGAGAACCCGCTTCAGTCGCTGCTCGAGGATTGTGCCAACGAAAGGCTCGCTAACCGGCAGCAACGCACAAAAGTGGGATTTGCCTAATCTCACCCATCACAGCGGATATCCATCCGCTACATTGGCTTAGAAGCTGTTTGAATTCAAACAGCTTCTTAAACTTTCAAACTTTTACTGCATTTATTTACAAGATATTAACCGTCAATAATTCAGCTTAAAGTTGTCATTTCGACGACTAAAAGGAGGAGAAATCTCCATACTCAAAGTTCTTGAGTTCCTTGAGTTCCATTGGCAATTCAACGATTGCAAAGAGCTTGCAGATGCAGAGATTTCTCAGTCACTTAGTTCCTTAGAAATGACAAGGTAACGTGATAAAAAGTAGGTTTCGCATAACCTCAAAAAAAATATGGTTACCCCCTATAATTCCGAATTGTTACTTACATATCGTCAATTGTCAAACATATCTGTTCGATATCATACTTGGACAACACCTTATCTTTGAGATGTTGCACTTTTTTGGCAAAGGCATCGGGCTTGAACTCTTTGCGTTGACGTTTTACTTCCACGGCAACAGCTTTATTCTTTTCCAGTCGTAAAGCCACAATATCTATCTCACACTGTTCCTTACCTTTTTTAGCCTCCCAATATGAGCCCATATCACGATAAAGGTGACTTTCAATAAATTGTTGTTTAAAATATTTTTCCAATGTTTTACCCGAATATGTTGTATAATCTGCCAGCATCAACTTTTCCAACTCTTTAAACTGGTTCATTTCAACCAACGTCCTGTTTCCTTCAAAATACCTGAACCAAAAGCGCAAGAACATATCAGCTATATCAAACCTCACTGTCTGTGTGCCTTTCTTTGCAAGAATTGGACGCACCTTCTTTATTATCTCATATGTCTCCTCTAATTTCTTGAGTTGCCCGCCTATACTTTTTTCACCAAGTGCAGCAGCAATATCCGCCTGTGTATTCAAGCCATTGGAAATAGCATCAAGAATAGAGAAATATGTGCCATATTGCTTGCCGAACTCATCTACAAGCAGATTTTTTCCCTCATCCCTGAAAGGTGAATCCTGATCACATACAGTATGTATAATACCTTTTACAGATAGAGCCTTGGCATCGACCAATAACTCCACATACTTTGGAATTCCACCGGTAACAGTATAAAGTGCAAGTAAATCATCGTTGGTGTATGAAGGAAAATAGTCGGACACTATTTGTTTGAGCACAGATAGCGAGAAGGGATTCAACTTTAACATAACATCGGCACGCCCAAACAGAGGCTCATGATAATGCTGAAAAATCTTGGTCATCAACGAATATATCGAACCGCTGACAATAAAGTTTACGTATGTCTTCAAACGATATTGATCCCAATAGTTCTGTATATCACTATATACGCCCGGATTAATGGTAAAGAACTCCTGAAACTCATCAATCACAAGTGTAAATTTCTTTGTTTCACCCTGCTGCATCAAGAATGCGAAAATATCTGCAAATGAATTCATTTGAGGCACAAACACCCCCAACTTATTTGCTATCTCTTTGCAGTATGCAGTACAAAGAGACGCTTCGTTCTTACGACCGACAAATAAATATATAAAAGGCTCACCTCTCAGGGCTCTTGCTATAAGCGAAGTCTTACCGATACGACGACGCCCCGTTACAACAGTCAACCTTGAATGGTCACTATATGAGAGTTCGCGCACCTCTCTGAGCTTTTCAATTTCATGTTCACGATTATAGAATTTCATACCACCACTTATTTAATGTTACAGCTGTAAAATTTACCGCCGTAACAAAAATACAAGCAACAAATCAATTACACAAATAACAACGTGGGTATTTGTGTTAAAAAACATAAACGACAGGCTCTGAATTGAAGTTTTTTCCTTCTGTTACTATATTATGAACAAAACGACAGTCAATGCCTGTTGTTTAACATTTATTAACACGGGGTGATTTTCCATCTGCTTTTGAGTACATTTGAAGAAATTATGGCAAACGCCGGACGAATGAACCAAAATGAACCAATCGCAAATGAAATCATATGTTTAACTTGCGCAAAAAAAAGAAATAATATAGACAAAACGCACTGATTGAAAGAGCGTAAAACAACAGAATAAGACACTATGGAAAAGAAAAGAGTGTTTTTTGAGATGGCGATTTCCTTATAGACGACCGCGACAAGCACGGCGCAAAAGAGTGCCCGTAATGCACAACGGTGAGCCCGTAGGCCGCGACACTTTAGTTCAGTTGAAAGTACAGAATCTGGAACCTTATTTTAATTTTTGATACAGGAAACAATAAATATCATGAAACGGACATCACTTTCAAAATCGCGATACACCAAAGCATGCCAGTGCATGAAAGCTCTGTGGATGAGCGTAAACAAGCCCGAAGAAGCAACCGTTGACCCGGGCGTTGAGGCACGTTTTGCCGAGGGCAATGCAATTGGCGACCTTGCAATGGGGCTGTTCGGCGACTTTGTTGAGGTGACAGCCCACACGCCCGACGGCAGGCTCGACCTTGCAGCAATGATAGAGAGAACACGCGTGGAGATGGAGCGCGGTACCGAGGTGATATGCGAGGCATCGTTCAGCTACCGGGATAACGGGAACAGCAACTACTGTGCGGTAGATATCCTGCGCCGACAAGGCGACGGCTGGGCCATCTACGAGGTCAAGAGCAGCACAAGCCACGTTGGCGATGAGATTAACGACCCGAAGAAGTTTGTCAAGTATGCAACAGACATTGCCTATCAGAAATGGGTGTTGCAGCACTGCGGTGTAAAGGTGACAGGCACATACCTTGTAACACTGAACAGCGACTATGTGCGTCTGGGCGGCATTGACATTAAAGCTCTCTTCAACATATTGAACCTTGAAGAGCTTGTAGCCAATGAGCTGGCAAAGGTTCCGGCGTTTGCAAGCAGCGCACACAAGACACTGGCAAATGTCAACGAACCCGGCGTGAGCATAGGAGTACACTGCACAAAGCCCTATGAGTGCGCCTTCTGGAAATACTGTACCAGACAGGCAGGGCTCGACCTCGAGAACGACAAGACAACGGTGTTCGACCTCTACCGCTTGAATGCAGCGAAGAAGTTCGAGCATTTCAATGCAGGGCGCATAACACTTGAGCAACTGCGTGGCGAAAAGCTGAACGTCATACAGCGTATGCAGGTCGATTGCACGCTCAATGGCAGCGAATACATAAACAAGGCTGGCATAAAGGACTTCCTTGACAAAATCACTTATCCGCTCTATTTCCTTGATTTTGAGAGTATGCAGCCTACCCTGCCCAGCTGGGACGGCACACGCCCCTATATGCAGGTGTGCTTCCAGTACTCGTTGCACTACATTGAGCACGAGGGCGGCGAGCTCAAGCACAAGGCGTTCCTTGCCCCAAGTGATGGCAGTGACCCACGTCGCGCGCTTGCCGAGGCACTGTGCCGCGACATACCCAAGGATGTGTGTACTATGGCATATAACGACCCGTTTGAGAAGACCCGCATAAAGGAGATGGCAGAGGCATTCCCCGACCTTGCACAGCACCTCTACAATATAAGGGATAACATCATTGACCTGCTCATACCTTTCCGTGAAGGACATTGCTACACCCCGGCGATGGGCGGCTCATTCAGCATAAAGAGCGTGTTGCCGGCGTTGTTCCCGAATGACGATGAACTGAACTACCACAACCTTAACCCATTGGTGCAGAACGGAGGCCATGCAATGACCATCTTCCCCACCATCAAGGATATGCCTGTCGAAAAGGCAGCCGAAGCTCGCCGGGCACTGCTCGACTACTGCCACCTGGACACCCTTGCAATGGTGCGCGTGTGGGAGAAACTGAAGGAGATGGTGAAGTAAAACGATAACTAACATATAATACAAAAGTTTATTGCTATGGCTAATAATACAGATTATATAGAAAATACATTGACACTTTTCAATAAGTTTATAGAGGAATTTCTCATAAATAAGAGATCATTGATAGACGGTAGAGAATTGGTAATAGCCGTAAAAGAAGTTGAGCTTTTCTGCGATAATCTGAAAAATGTAACAACACTTAACAAAAAAAAATCAAGTCAAAGAGATTCTTTAGAAGAACTATGCTCTGAAGAAGAAAACAAAAAATTCAAGCCAATTTTATGGCACGCCTATTGGATAATGTATCTAATGAGCGAAACCACAACTAATAAACTGTTTGATTGGCCCGAGAAAAAATCTGATAATAAAATAAAAATTGATGATAAAACCGAAATATCATTATATATAAAAGAACCGATTGCATCAACAAGGCAGGTATATACAGCTGATCCCATTAAACCATTTAAAACTTTTTTAAGACTATTTTGTAGCATTTGGAAAAAGGAACAGTCGCGTGACAAAGACACGGTTAAAAGTGAAATAATAGGCTTTCTCAATGATGGTAATGAATCAGACAAACGAATCAAGAACATTCTTTTATATTTGTGTGATCCCCAAAATTATCTTCCTATCATCTCCGAAAATCACAAAAACAAAATCTATAATAATCTTAAAAACATTGTTGATGATAAATCAGGAGCGGAGAAAGACAATGTTTTGTGCAAAATTGAAAAGAAACTTGAACAATTACTTGGGGTATCACAAAATACCAAATATAACACATGCTCAGCCGTATATGATCCACGTATCAAGCCTTTGTGGTTAAAAGATAGAAAAACAGACGAATTGCCAAGTGACATATTGCTGGAATATAAAAAGGCAATGGTACTGTATGGTCCTCCTGGAACAGGAAAGACATACACTGCCGTTAACTTGGCGAAGAAAGTTTTGTTCAGACACAAGTTTGATGAATGGGTAAAAGAAGAGGATGACAAAAAGAAGGAAAGTAAAAAAAAGGAAATTGATGATATATTAAATTTGAAGGAAGACGCCCTGGAAGAGCATCCGAATATATCATACCTTCAATTTCATGTAAACTATACTTATGATAACGTCATTGCTGGGCAAACGGTTGAAAGTAAAGGAGATGGCACCACACTGAATACAAAGCCTGGATTCATATATGACATTATTGCAAAGGCTAATAAAGCAATCGAGGATGCCATATCTGCAAATAAGAAAGTAAATATTGAAGATAATAATAATATAATAAAGATTATAGAAGAAACAAACAACAATGATAATCAAAAGGAGGAGAAGAATCGAATTAAAAAGATAAAAAAATATATAAATAAAAATAAAGAACTTCAGAAAGTCATAAATGCAGCACCATTCATCGTAATTCTTGACGAGATGAATCGTGTTGATGTTTCGCGAGTGTTCGGTGAATTGTTTACAGCAATTGAAAAACGCGGAACAGACGTTTTTTTGACGTTACCGGAGCCTCAGGATTCCACAAGGCGTCTCAAACTAAACATCCCATACAACATATACTTCATAGGTACAATGAATGAAATTGATTTCTCGCTTGAGCAACTTGATTTTGCTCTGCGCCGCCGTTTTATATGGGAATTTGCCGACTATAGCGAAAACGCTCTTGAGGAAATAATAAAAGATAAAGAAATAGAACAAGACAACGGTGACAACAACATAACTGCTTTCCTAACAAACTGTACAGCTCTTAATAAAAAAATTGAAGATGAATTAGGAGAAGAATATCACATAGGACATGCCTTCTTTGCAGAGATTTCTAATATTTATCAAGTACTTAAAGAAAACAGCACTTCTAAAGATGTCTTTAAATCGGCACAGAATATACTTTGGCAAATAAGCATAAAACCAACTGTTGAGGCCTATTGCGGAACAATGGAAAGGGAAACAAAAAAGAACTTTGTAGATGAATGCCGAAAAATTTTTATAGGATAAGAGCAAACTGACAAAAGTAATGGCTAAGAAATATTTAGAAGCCCGTGACTGTAGCCCTTTCTATGAAGTCTGTAAAGAAAAAGGAACAGTAAGAAAGACTTTCGTAAAGCCCGTTGACCCCCAATTGAAAGTGACAGAGTTGAGAGATTATGTCCAAAAAGAGTCGGCATTACAGACATTATCTGATATTTTTTTTGAAGCCAATGAGAAAGCTATAGAAAATGGCGAGTATGTCGTATTGTTAAGGACTGGGTTTTATCACGAAACAGGAGAAGGTAAGAACTTACAAACTTTGTGGTGTGCAGGGAGATATATTGGATTGGCAAACATCGGAGATATCCAAATATCTATTCGTCCCCGTTTTGGAGAAGGGTTCTTGTTGAAAGTATTGGAGGACGTCTATAATTTCAAATATAGCAAAAACAACAGTGACATAATCCAATCTTTTTCGAACGATTGGTTCAGTAGTATTTTGAATATACTGCAAAAAAAAATATGGATGGACCGATGTGCAATAGCAAACCGTTACGGACTTCCAAGAAAATGTGTAAAAAGAATACACAAAGGAACGGTTTTGCGTGGTGCCATTGATGTACGACGTACAATAATGCCGTGGCTTAAACAAAAGGAGATTGTGTCTACAACCTTTGAGAGAGAGTTTGATGAACGGATTTGCAGAATAGTTTATGAAGCACACCGTATTCTGTCAAGAAATGTAACAAAGAAAAAAGAAAAAGGCTCAAGAATTGAAAGTTCAAATTCAGAGATACCACAAATTGTCAAAGATACTATTAATGCACTTAACAACGAGTATAAAGGCACTATTTTCAATATAACCGAGACCGACTATAGACGCATCAATTATAAAAGTATTTATGCTTCATGGAAACCTTTGGTAGATTTCTCATGGGAAATAATACAAAACAGAAACAGAAGTATGAGAAGTGCAGAACATGTTTCGGAATGCGTATTTGTTGATATGGCAGAAATTTGGGAAGCATTCTTACGTAAGAAATTAGGCGAAGGGCTGAAAAATAATGGTTGGAGAATGTGGCCTGTTGAAGAGTGTGAACAATATGTTTATTCAAACAGTTTTTTTGGTCGTAAGATTATTCCAGATATAGTTTTGCAACGCAATGTTGAAGGTAAAGAACAATTCATCGTATTTGACGCCAAATACAAGCGAATGAGAGGTGATAAATTTGATGTTGACCGTACAGATTTCTTTCAAATTCACACCTATATTCAGTACTTTCAACACACCTATCCACAAGGAGAAGTGCTATTAGGTGGGTTGCTATATCCTATAACTGCAGAGGAGGAAAAGATAATAAAAGGGCATAACCTATTTGGTAAAGACAATGGAATATCCAGAATTAACGTGAGTTCGATGAAATATAATTAGCTGAAAATTTGGTGATTAGCGATA
>CAZAIM010000066.1:0-13437 GCA_964485215.1 uncultured Bacteroidaceae bacterium
ATAAAGATAGATATGTTCATATATATGAAGAATAGTATTTTGCCGTATCATCGCGCAAAATAAACTTTTTTTATTTACATATTATCCGACTTAATTCATTGATTATCAATGAACATTGTTTTCTTTGACGAAGAGGAGTATTAATTCACGAATAGTTTATAAGCCATTAAATATCAACGGGATAGGCAAGTGCTTTGTTTGTCCCGTTGGTGTTTTATGGCGTTTTACAGCGTTTTACCGCCAAGGATGTATATCTGAAAATCCACAAGTTACGATACTGGAAATTAGTTTGTATCTCTCAAATACATTATATTTGAAAATCCTTGGGGATGTTAGAATTTGTAATAGAGCATCATTAATTGGTGTTAAAAGAGAGTGAAGAAGATGGGGAAGCTATTGACAATGGCTTTTGCATTTTATATATTTGTAACAACAAGGTTTTTTGCAACTCATCAACCTTGCTTGGACCACCATACAACAATTTTGCGTTATTATTAACAATAAAATTTATTTGTATGAAAAGACCTAGTATTTTTGAAATTGCTACAGCGTTTGATGATGGGGATGAAGGAGAAATAAAGCCTCAAACAAATGTTGTAGTAAACAGTACCAGAGAGTGGTATGGAAAGGAAAGCACTGTTAGCACTTTTATAGCAACTGCGTACAATGAACAAGGTGAGAAAGTGGATTCGATGAAGGGTTATTTTCTAGAGCCACACGTTAATTATGACAGTGCCAAGATAGCAAACAGCGATAAAGCTATTATGTACGGAACATATAATGTTATTCCCAAAGCTGAACTTGAAGAGAGAATAAATAAACAACGAAGAGAATGGGGAGAAAAAGATATAAATCTTAGATTTGACTGGTACGTAGACAACGTCCCGGGACGTAGCGGAATTGCGATTCACGGAGGCAAAAACGGAGATCATACCTCGGGTTGTCTATTACCTGGTGATACTCTTGAATACAAGGAAGACATCCAAGATTATACAATAAAAAACTCAACACTAAAGAGGGATGAACTTTTTAATTTCTTCAAACAATATGGGAAAAATGGAATTAAGATAAATATTGGTTTCAAATAACAAATCTATGAGTATAACTTTTATCGCATGCACGCCTCTTTGCATCTTTGCTTCTATTTTATTTTTTTGCAATGACAAGAAGATAGACAAACCCACTGTGTGTTCATCAGAGGTTGTTACTTTATACGGAACAGGTTTCTTAAAAGGCAAGGTGTCCTCAATCGTTTATGACGACGAACAAGGATGTGATTCAACCTTGTTTGTCTACAACAGTAAACAACATCTCGTAAAGACTATTTTTTACTCGAACGGAGAAGAAAATGGTTACTGTAAATACAACTATAATGGTTCCAACAGAATAGATCTGCATTACTACAACAACAATCAAAAGGAAACGTCCTATAGTATTGTCGAATTTGACAACAATAAGAATGTAACTCTATGCAGGGATTATGGCTATATATACCCCGATACAACCAAAATGGTCTTGTTGTATATGGTACAAAACTCTTACGACAAGAACAATCGCCTTAACGATGCTTTTGAATACCATTGCGATGGAATACCGCCATACAAATACCGCTATAGCTACAATGATGATGGAACAGAAATAGAGGAGTGCTTTTTGGCTACAACAGGCGACATTTACACTATCATAAAAAGAAAAAGGGATAAAAAGGGGAATATCATAGAAGAAAGCGAGAATTTTCCTAAGGACACTTCCGGCTGGACTAATATAAAAATAAAATACAAGTACGACGATAAGGACAATTGGATAGAACGTAGAATTATGGATGAATCGCCGGAAAGTTACCGTAACAAATACTCAAAAAGAAGAATACACTACTTGGAGGAATAGTATTTCATCGCCTTTTGCAGTCAAGTTCACATCTCTCAAAAACATTGGATAAAGAAACCGGCATTGTAAATTAAACAATTAATAAACAATTCATATTCTTAGACAAAGAGGGATATTAAGGTGAAATAAACCCTAGAAGTTAGACAAAAAACGTTCGGGGGTCATGTCATTCATTTCAATGTCGGGGGTGAATAAAAAGCAAAGTTCAAGGCTTGTGCATGCTTCAAAACCGCAGTTTACTTGGCGTAAATGAGGATTTTGAAGGCAAACGTAACACAGAAGAGTTGTGCAAACGAGCCAAATGCAAATTTATTTGCAATTTCAGGCGAGTGCAGCCAAGGCTGGGAATTCCAAATTTACTTTTTACTCACCCCCTAAATAATACATAAAAGTTTCACTTCACCAACACCTTCTTATTGTCAATGAGATAAATTCCTCGCGTCTTTATCTCTTTTACTTTACGACCCTGTAAATCATAAATACCTTCGGCCTTTGCACTATCAGCTTTTACGCCATCAATGCCGGTAGAGGAGCCGGGAAATAGAAGGAATGCGGTACTCTTCTGCTGCTCATCAGTAAGCACATCTGCTGGCAGATAAGCCTTCATTGCTCGATTCAGAAAGTGTGTGGAACCTTCATTGCCCGAAGCATCCTTGTCCAGTTCGGCAGCATAAAAGCCCACGACACCAGCGGGGGCAGATAGTACATAGGCTTTGTCCTGGACATAAGTATCTACAGCTGTTCCCAGCAGCAGGCTCTCTACAGAAGAATCGGTCTGGAACGTTGCAAGGCTGAACGTAGTATTCTCTTCTACATCGGCATAAAGCACAACTCCTGTATTTGCAGGCACAACGCTGAATCCCTCACTGAGCACTGCCTTATCCTCCTCAATATTCAAAGTATGTGCTGTTATACCTGAGGGCAACTCAACAGCCACAGGAGAATAGAAGGTTTCATACTTGATTGGCAGCATTTCCACCTCCAGAGTACCCTTAACCGGAGTTGAAATATTCTCAACAAGCTCCAGCCAACACTCATTTGCTGCAATATCGGTATCTTCTGTAACAATACAGAAGGCACCATCGCTAAATATATAGTTATTTTTAGCCGTGCCAACAGTTGTCTTTACCATGGCACTGCGCAGTGCCGCAGCGGTAGCAGAAGCAGCAGTGTTCGCACCGGACATTGTAATTGGCAGTGCATAATTGCCTGCGGCTGCCTTCACAACGACAGGAGTGCTGCTGCTGAGTATCTCGCCGGCCGAAGCCACCTTGTCGAGCAGATAGACATAACCATCACCACATTTATATACGTTCTGCGACGCAAGGCTGTATGCCTCAACACCTGCAGGCAGAACTACATTAAAAGGGAGGCACAAAGTGGTCATGCCGTTTTCGGGAACAACAAATGCGTATGTGTCGACCTTTGTGATTCTGAAGGTCGAGAGGTTCTCTTTGCTTGAATTGTCATTGCCGAATATAAGATTGTCATAATCATTCAGGTAGTTTATGCCGTTGCCCACGCTTCGTATCTTGAATATATCGTTACCGGTCTCCTCGAACAGGTATACACCGGCTTCGGCACTGTTGTCCGAGAACATAATATGATTCCAGCCACTGAGGTTCGGAGACTTCATATATTTCCCTTGAACCGAAAGTGAATAGCCGGTACCGGTTGGTACTATGGTAAAGAGTTTGTCGGCTTCCGAGTCGGGCCTGTAAGTGCCCTCGCCTATGAGTTTGTAGCCTACGTTAGAGGCATTGTCCTTCGCTTCATTGTACTGCATAAAAAGGGGGATGTCGCCACCGCTCTGATAGTCTATCCTGTACACTCCGTAATAGGCCGGATTCAATACAACGGCAAATGTGAGAACAGTGCCGTCGGCAAGGGTTATCGTACCTGTGTGTGCACCATCGGCCGCATCGCTCTTAATTGCAACCTTGCTAAGGTCTGTAGCATTGCCGTCAATAAAGTCACCGCTCAATACCACGTCTTCCAATGCACCGAAATAGGCAGTAAGGTCTATTGTTGTACCGGCATTGGCTATTATCGTACACACGGCGGTGAGGTCGTTGTCAAGACAACGATAGGCATAGTATGTTCCATCGCTCATTCTCACCGGTATAATGTACTTTGCAAGTATCTCCTTTGCGGCATCAACAGTACTTCCCTCCGGTTCACGACTATAGCTGTAACCCGGCTGCCCTTCAACAAGGGAAACAGTGCTTACCGACTTCTGACCTACATAATGTTCCTTGCCATGAGCCCAGTTCCATTCGAAATAGCCATACTCACCGGCCGTGCAGTTGTTGTCGAAGTAATATTTCCAGCGTGGCAGATAAAAGTCTTTTAGCAATCCTTGCCATGAACGGTATGAATAGTCGTTAAGGTTAGTGTTCGGTGATGACCAGGTCGTAATCAGCGTACGGGCATTATTGAATTCATACCAGTCGGCTGTAGCTGTTTTTGCACCGACGACCTCGGCTGCAGCATCGCGTGCCTCCTGTGTCCATTTGCCAAGACGGAAGTTAAGGTTCGTACCCTTTAAACCATCAACATCGGCAATGAGGGCGAGGAATGCATCGCGACGAGCAATATACTTGGCATCGGTAGCAAACGCATTGCCGGCAGCATCCTTTGCCGATTTTATTCCCAGAAGAAGGTCATAGGCATAGTCGGCCAACACGGCACCGCCAAACTCAACAAGGTCGTAGCTGTAGTTGCTGCTGCGCACTGTCCCCTCTTCTAAGTTCAGTACATCGCTCTGGCTCAGCATCTTGTACACCGCATCAATAAGCATCTGACGACGCGCCTTGGTATATGTGCTGCCTGCGTGGTTAAGCGTCTTTCCCCAAGAGCTTGCAGGGTTGGCGTTCAGGTTCGGACGTGCAGCCCACACATCCTCTACCGGTCCTTGAATAGCATCGGCACCATAATTCAGCACACCTTGACGAAGCAGCTCCCAAGCCTGCTGCAGAACCTCATTGCCGACACCGTAACGCGCAGTTGCATACTGTTTGACCCACTCTGCCACATCAGGTTTTTCACCCATCCAGGGAAGCTGGAACAGAAGGTCATATGTAACCGGTGTCTGTTCTATTGCCTCTGGAGCAGCACCAATACCCTTTATATTCGAATATTTCGCCTTGTAACTGAAATAATTGTCGCTGAGGTTGTTCAGACGGCCCATAACACCCGAACGTCCTCCGAAATTCGGTATTGCGCAGAAAACAGCATCCTGCGGAGCATAGCCATTGTAGCTATTGAATGCAGGCAAACCATCGGAGAAAAGGTCGAGCACAACAAGACGCCCTGCAGGCACAGCCGTCAGTGAAAGAGCCTGGCTGCCGGTCCACTGCCACTGCTGGATAATCCACTGCGAGCCCTTCTTTGCAGCCTCCATAGCCTCATACAAAGCATAGTATGCTTCAGAATATTTTCCGCTGCTTATGCTACCGCCCTCATGGAATGGGTCCATAGAATAGTACTGGCTCTCACCCATCACCTCCTTGAGACAAGCATAGTAATCGGCCGCAATTCCTGCGAACCCGCTGTATGTAGGGTCAATTATGCGCGGACGCTGGAAACCACCTGCCCACTTGCCGCCATTGGCATCGGTTGCAACGCCGGTCTTTACGGTAAAATTTGTCGGTACCATACCGCTGAAGCCCGGCAATACCGGCTGCATACCCAGTTCGCGCTGGCGGTCTACAATACTTCTCGCTAAATCCTTCTGGCGAACATACCAAGCATCATCCTGCACACCTCCTGCACCATTCCAGCTTCCACCGTTCAATGTGCCGGGGTCTGTTCCTCCCCAGCCCTCAAGGTTATTCATTCCCCACCAGGCCGTGAAAGCAGGACCTGCAACAAAAGCCTTGGCCTCCTCATCGGTATAGTTATATTTGCGGTTTCCATTCTCCTCCATTGTCAGGAACATGCGCCAAACCTCTTCAAGACCCACAATCTGCAACGGCATATTTATACCATGAAGAGCCATCCAGTCTATCTCCTGCTGCCAACGTTTCCAGGTCCAGGTAGTCATAGAGTAACCGAACGTGCAGTAATTGAAGAAATAACGGTACTTGGCATCGCACACACGTACCTCCTCGGCTGTGGGAAGCGGAAGAACCGAGAGGTCGGCATACGCCTCGCCACTACCCTTCTCATTAAGCAGATTCCAGGCAATGTTTATATTGGCATAATTGTTAAGATACCACCCGAGAGCAGTTGTTATTGCACTGACAGTCGTACCCTTCAGAAGTATCCTGCCATCCTCGTTTCCTATAAGAAAAGCCTCCTGTCTTGAATTGAGTGAAGGCGATAGAACTGTCTTGAACTTATCGGCAGCAGCCTCACCGCCCACACGCTTTATTAGTGCGACAACCGCTGCCGGATTCTCAACATCGGGTGCCTCGGTATAGACAACAGTAACAGTTCTTTCCCTATCGTCAACTACCACGCTCCACACGTAACCTGTTATCTCAGTTGCCCTCAGCAGGTCGGCACTGAAACCAGTCACAGCAATGGGGTCACCGGCAGCAATGGGCTTTCCGTCGTATGTCACTGTAATATCGGTACCGTCGGGAGCTTCAAGTACAAAAGTATAATCGGCAGGTTTCTCGAACGAAGTCCTTATCTCGAACGACTTTGCATTCATTGTTGTATTCTCTGTCACGAACGAGAACCTGAACGCACCGCCCAGTTCGACATCCTTGTCAATAATTACCTCGAACCAGTCATCGGTTGCGCTGCCGGCATCCCAACTGCCGGCAGCGTATGTGCCGTTTGCCCCATCGAGCATATTACCGAATGCAGATATGTTGTTTCCGGTTATGTCGGAAGCATCAAGTGCAACAACCTTTCCCTCGGCATTGTAGAGCACAAACGAGTCGAAACTCAATCGTTTTGCACCATTCTTGTAATACGCGCCCGACCCGGTAAGTGTAAAACGGATTTTGTTGCAGGCACCAGCATACGCAATGTAATCAGATTCAAAGTGATACTTTCCATCGGTCACCGTTCCGTTCGTAGCACAGTCATACACCCCCTCAAGGCTCCATCTGTTACAGCCACTGCCCACATTGGTAAGGATAGCCGTTCCGATATCGGTGTTCTGGTCACTGCCCAAATGCTTTGCATTGTCCGTGGCACGTACAACCGCCGAGAAACCGTAATCATCGGCTGCAAGAAACTGCCATAACGACAAATCGGCTGTAACATCACTGTCGTGAGCAGAACCTATGTATGCCCCGGCATTATCCTTCTTCTCAAAAAAGAAGGCATTAGCAGACGGAACGGCATAGAAATGCTCCGCTGTACTCTGGAAAGAGGCAGAACCGCCAACGGTGCTCAAATAAGTACCAGAGGGGCTCCTGAAAGTGTAGTCGCCGGCAACTATTTCAGAATAGTCTACCAATGAGAACTGCATTCCTGTACCTTTGTCACAGTACAGCGGTTCGCCGGCAACCTTTCTGTCAACATTAACAAACATCCCGTCGGCACGTGCAATTGTAAAAAGCCCCTCACCGACTTCCGACACAAGCCACTCATAGGCATTCTCGCCGATAACCGCATTCCAACCACGCAATGTCGCCTGCATAGCATATTTCCCATTGACATTCCTCATAGTCCACTTCGCCTTGTCGGCTGTTCCCGGTGCAAAGTAGATTACACAAGGCTTGGCATTAAGACTGATATTGTCGGTAGTTGCGTTTGCATTAGGCTCATTGATTCCCAAAGTCTGGATATCAAGATAAAGCCCACTTGTATTCTCCTTCAGAGCATACATCCTGCCCTCTGCCGGCGCGAACTGCGCAAAGCTCGTCAAAGAACATAGCAACGCCAGCATCAATGTAGAAAGTGTTTTTTTCATTAGCATATCATTTTGTTTATTTATTATTTGCAGAAAACGCAAAGATAGCAAAATAGTATCTCGAAGCACCATTTTTAGCCACAAAACTAATGAAGGCCAAGCAACTCTTTTGCAAAAGGAAGCAAACTCTGTTAAATTTAGTTAATCAATGTCAACAAAGATATTTTCTGCATATATTTGCAATTTACAGGATAACCGAAAACATCGACATCAATGAACAACGCGCCACAATGGTCAAGAACCACTAAAAGTTTGTATTATGCAATGCTTATTCAGGCTATTTGTCTGATTGCAGGCAAGATTGCTGATATTGTAGAAACAACAGCAACTACTGAATATGTGAATATCTATTCGCAGGAATACACTACCGTCAGCACTTTGCAGATAATATTTCTTATAGCAGCTGCCGGTGCTGCAATAGGATACGCATTAGGCCTGGCACCTGCACTCAGGCTCAAGAGCCTTGTAAACCACAACGACAGGAAAGCCTTCACGTTGCTATTCATTGTGCTGATATTAATGACCATATCCAATATAGCCAACTGCTTTGCTATTTTTGAATCGGACACAGGCATTATGACCGCATTGACAATGCTTACCATAAATGCTTCCATTGTTCTCGAGTTCATTACATATATCATGCTTAAGAACTCCAATACATTCCCCGAACTTGCACGAAAGGGTGCCGAGAAGTTATTGTTTGCCCTGATTCTCAGCCTTGCAGGCGGAGCTATTGCAATGTTCATGATAATTTATGCACGCACCCCGGAGCTATCGATGATTGGTTTACTCATGGTAATAATCTCGGCCATAATACAGATTGCCGGGTGGCACACCATCTCAAAGTCGGAAGAACCGAAGGAGTGCCTGGAAGAGACCTCTTCCGGCATATCAATGGACGCAGAAACAACAGAGAACGAGAATTAAGGAACTGTTGCGAAAAAAATGACAGGATACATCGAGAAGGCTTTATTTTAACAGTTCCCAGAAGTACAATACAACAACCAAACCGCGAATCATATGGCTGCCAACCTAACAGAATGTCTCAAGACTTTGGCCGGACGCACGATACTGGTAGGCAAGACACCTACAGCCAACAGCCTTATGATATCAGTGGAGGTCAACGGCCGCCACAGAAGCGGAATAATGACGGACTTCGGAAGAGTTCCAGGCACAGTGAGCCGCTGCAAACCCGAAAAGGGTATGGCTCATTGCAAAATCACCGTTGAAGGCAACGGTAACGTGAGCGTTACAAATATGAAGAGCGAGAACTACACATTTGTAAACAATAACGAGATAATAAACAAAAGAATCAACAGGAACAGCATACTGGAGCTTGGCCCAAACAAGTTCAGGATAGACACAAAAAGCATCATTGAAAGAGCAGCAACGATTGTAGGCCAAGCAATGCCGGTGCACCTCAAGAAGGCAAGAGCCGATTATGAGGACGGAATGACAGCAAGCAGAGACTTGGCAAGAAACAGAAACGCTATATGCAACTCATCCCTCCTATTCGCCATTCTTGCCGGCATAGCAACCATTGCATTGAAAAAAAGCGGATGCGATGCGCCATTCTACATAGCAACACTTGTTATGACTGCTATCGGGTGCATCACTGCCATAATCTACCATTTTTCACTGTATAGTATGACACACGTAGCCAAGAGGCACGAAGCTATTGCAAAATACACAAGAGAGTACACCTGCCCCAACTGCGGAGCATTCCTGGGGGATATTGAATATGGCAGCATTGGCAAGTGCCACTCTTGCAACGAAGAACTTCCCAATGTATAAACTTAAAGAAGAATAAGATATGGAGCTTGGTAAACAGAAAATCAAATGCCCGGTATGTGGAGCGTTGATGATGGTGAACGTTAAAGAGGAAAATGTAAACAAAGACCTCAAGTGCCCACGTTGTAACAAAATTATGCCTCTCAGGGATTACGAGCCGGTCGTAGAGCCCCCTGCACGGGAAGAAGAAACAATGCCAAACACGGCTGCCACCGCAGAGAAAACGGGCCAACAGTTGGCAGGAGCACTCTATGTAGTCGGTGCCGAAGACATCAGATTCCAGCTAAAAGAAGGCGACAACATCATTGGTCGCAACGGTGAAGGTACCAGAGCCGACATAAAGCTCGACACTCCAAACGAAAAGAAAGTCAGCAGGGAACACATAATAATAACTGTTGAGAAAAACAGCAATGGAGGCTACACACACTACGTCAAGCTATACAAGAAAGAGATAAACACGACATACGTCAACAAGGACCGCATCGAGTATGGCGATTGCCTTGTACTTAAAGACGGCCACACAATTGAACTGCCCGGCATAACACTAATGTTCAAGAATTCATAACAGGAACACATATAAAATGAAAAAGGAATACTTCGGCGTGAAGTATTCCTTTTCTTTAGAAAACCGATAAAATACGGCAATATAATGTTAAAATGACGAAAAAAATGGCTTTTTAAAACACATATATACATATTTTTCATACCTTTGCAAGTCTAACAGAAAAAGTTCGTCCTATGATAAAAAACATACAACTTCTTGTTATTGCATTCCTTGCGTTCCTGTACACATCCTGCATAAGAGAGGAGGCACCAAATGCAGAGTGCGACATTACAGGAGTAAAGACAACCTGGATTGAAGAGCACAAGGAGATACTTTCGGGCAAACCAATCATCAGCAATTACGAAGTAAGGTTCTATGTAAAGGAGACTACCGGCATCGACTACCTCAAGCAGCTCGAACCAGAATTCGATTTGACCTTTGGTACCCGGATAGCAAAGGTCGGCGAAGCAGAAGAGAACGGCGAACGCGGAATAGTGCTCTACTATCTTACGACATCGGAAGATGGTGCCTGGAGCAAGACTTACAAGGTCTCGTTCACAAAACAGACCGTAATTGACATCGATGCAGTCTTCGGGTTCGAGAACTTCAAACCCGAGCCAAACGGCAAATACATAACCTGGCACGAGGTTGACGCAAGCGGCACAGAACTCAACTGGTGGGCAAGCGGCAATGCCGGCTATTCTTTTTCGGGACAGGGCAAGACACCCGACGACTTCCCGACAACAGCAGACTCGGCTGGCGTAAAGGGACATTGCATAAAACTCACAACACGTAGCACCGGCAAGTTCGGCCAGGTGATGAAGATGCCTATTGCAGCCGGAAACATATTCATCGGCGAATTCCAGGTAGCCAACGCAACAAGAAAGCCACTCGAGGCTACACGTTTCGGCATGACCATCGCACCCAGCAAACCATTGTCGCTGACAGGATTCTACAAATACACTGCCGGAGAGACTTTTACCGACAAGAAAATGCAGGAGATTGCCGACCGCAAGGACACCTGCTCCATCTACTCGGTACTCTACGAGGTTGACCCCAAGAACATTACCACACTCGACGGAAGCAATGTACTTTCAAGCGACCGCATAGTGCTTGTTGCAGAGCTCCAGGACCCGGGAGAACCAGAAGAGTGGACTGAATTTGAAATACCGTTTACCGCCGTCAACGGCAAAGCATTCGACCAGCAGAAACTCGAGAACGGAGAATATGCAATAACCATCGTTGCCAGTTCAAGCAAGGGAGGAGCATACTTCGAAGGAGCCGTCGGCAGCACACTTCTTGTCGATGAGATAAGAATAAACTGGGACAAGAAATAAAGGAAAAACAGGACAAGAAGAGGCGCAAGACTATGAAAAGAATCTTAATGGCAATCCTTGCCACAGCAATAGCATTTTCAGCAACATCACAGAATAAGGCGATAAAGGACACCGACAAGAACCTCATCAATGCCGAAGCCAAGGGGTGGAAGATACGTTTGAGTGCAGGATTCAATATCGGAGGCACAGCCCCACTGCCAATGCCGCGCGAAATTCGCGGAATCGAGAGCTACAATCCAGGGCTCAACCTCTCCATTGAAGGAGCAGCAGAAAAGAATTTCGGGCAATCGCCTTGGGGTATAAGATGGGGTATAAGGCTCGACACTAAAGGTATGACAACAAAGGCCGATACCAAGAACTACTACATGGAAGTTCAGAACGGCCCGGGAACAACTATCGAAGGCTATTGGACCGGCAAGGTCAAGACAAATGTAAAGAACACATACGTCACCATACCGGTGCTTGCAGTATACAACATAAACGAACGATGGAACATCTCGGCAGGTGCATATGCATCGTACCTTCTTGACGGAGAATTTACCGGTGCGGCCTATGACGGCTACATGAGAGAGAACGAACCGACAGGCGAACTTACCGAACTGGAGCACTCGACTTATGACTTCAGCGACGAGCTGCGCAAGTTCAACTGGGGGTTACAGATTGGAGGCGAATACCGCGCCTACAAGCATCTGGCACTGTTTGCGAATCTGCAGTGGAGCATGAACGGCATATTCCCGTCAGACTTCGGCAGCGTAACATTCTCGCTCTACCCCATATACGGAACATTAGGTTTCACATACTTGTTCTAACAGCAAAAGACACAAATTAAACATAAAACAGAATGCTTATGAAGAAATTTTTACTCACATTCGCAGTTGCAATGACAGCAATGTTCGCAACAGCACAGACCAAGACCTACACCGATGCGCTGTCCATTGAATTGGATGGCGAGACAATGCCGACACAGCAGTCTACAATTATTGTCAAGCAGGAGAGCAACGGCACATATACCCTCTCGCTAAACGACTTCATAATCTCTGCCGATGGAATGTACATGCCGGTGGGCAACATTGTTGTTGGTGGCATCAGTGCTACAACAGAAAACGGAATAAAGAGCTTCACGACTGAACAGAACATCACTATTACCGAAGGCAGTACGGAAAATGACTGGCTCGGACCGATTCTTGGAGAACTTCCTGTTTCAATAAGCGGAAAAATGACAGAAGGTTCACTTTTCTGCAACATCCGCATCAACATGGATGGCAACACCATCAACGTGGTTTTCGGTAGCGACATTCTAAAGACTTTCTCATACGAGGAGGAACTGACAGTTACTGTAGATGGTGAAGGGACAGCCCCACAGCGCACAACAATCTACGTCGATGAGATTGCAGGAAACACAAACACAATTGCACTCAACAACTTTGTACTTGGCGGCGAAATGCCCATTGGCAACATTGTCATCAAAAACATTTCCGCTACAAACGAGAACGGTGTAAAGAACTTCGCCACAGAGCAGGTCATCAACATAAACCCAGGTGACGACGACACAGTCGAGTGGTATGGTCCAATGCTCGGAGAGATACCTGTAAAGCTCACAGGCAAGATGACCGACTACAAGCTCTACTGCAACATCGACATCGATATGGGTCAGATAATCAACGTTGTTTTCGGCAATCAGGAACTTACAGGTATCGAGAATATTGTAAACGATGGTGTTGAGAAGACCATATACGACATAACCGGCCGCCGTGTTGAGGCTGTGACCACACCCGGCATATACATCGTAAACGGCAAAAAGGTCGTTGTAAGGTAATCGGGCTGCCTGAAGAACATACAAGTATGGTGGCTAAAAGTCACCGACTTATAGGAGCTGTGTCAAAACATTCTTTTGGCACAGCTCCTTAGGTTTGTAAAATCGCCCTCATTGGTGTATCCTATACCAGATAAACGGGTCAGCGGATATTCCCGGTTGTTATATGCCTCTAATCAAGAATAAAGAG
>CAZAIM010000067.1:0-13265 GCA_964485215.1 uncultured Bacteroidaceae bacterium
TTAAATATCAATCATTTCAAAGAACTATTTCGATTTTTTAGTGGACACTAATGATCATTCCAAATAGCATAATCACTGTTGTTCAGTTCGGATATTATTCCAATAATATTGTTTTTCAATGATGAAGAGATTCTGCTATTCTGAATGTTTCTTAGAATAAATTCCGTATCCAGTTCTACTACCGAATCGGTTCTTCCTTTAAGGAGCATCTTGACTACTTCTGAAAAGAATTCCCTTGAATTATTGAACTCACGAAATCCGTTTAGCGGAGCGAGGGCTACACGTTCACCATTGTACATATCTATTTTACACAATACCGGCTCTACCCAGTCATTCTGATATACAACAGCAACACCTGTGGGTAACTTTGCAATTTCATCAATCTGTTCATTATTCAGGCAAGCCGATTTGCCGGAGATTATACGATCTTCGCAATCGGGCAGACGCATAATAATCTTCGTACTGGTATTTTTAATTGCAGCAGGAGCTACAGATGTAGGTGACTGATCTACAATTACAAAACCTTCACCGTAGGTACGCATCTCTGCAATCGCATTTGTGAGCATCTCTACAGATTTGCCTACCATATTACTACCCTCGGCAGAAGGTTCCATTGTAGTTCTTTTCAGGATATTATGAGCTTCTTCAAGAATGGTAATGTGACGTAATTCGGAATTGCCGGAAAGTTGTTCTGTCATTCGATATTCACTCAAACGCATAATCAACAGACCCATTATAAGAGATTTAGTCTCTTGAGAACCGACACGGCTCAAATCCACAATAACATTATCATTAAACAGAGCGTCATCACCTAAATCCTTTGAATTAAAGACTTCTCCATTTATTCCATTTGTAAGCGACTCAACTCGGGTCAGCAAAGAACCGACATAGTTACTCTTTACATCATCACTGTATGCACTCTCTTCTATTACATTTCTCAATTCGGTAAACAGATCGTCAAACGTTGGGAAAATTGGAGCATCGAAGTGCGAACATTCAGATTGAACCAAATCCCAACCGCATTTCTCATAACATTGCAGTACTGCTTTCTTTAGAACAGCCGGCATTGCTGCATACATTGGCCAACAGAGATTGAATATTTCAACAAGCCGATCCACATGTTCCAATACGTGAATAGAATTGCCCGAAACAGGAAAGACGAATGGATTCAAATGCAGAAGCCGTGTAACACGTGGATTAGTACCATAAACTTTTGCATCACCGAATATGTTTTTATATTCGCCCTTAGCCGGTTCCACAACAAGGAACTTTGTGCCTGTTTTACGTGCCTCATCAATAATCTTATAAACCGTCTCGCTTTTTCCACACCCTGTAGAACCTGTAACAAAAATATGCTGCGCCAAACTATTTCTAGTAAGGCTTACACGTGTTTCAGGATACTTCAAGCCATAATCAAAAATACAGCCAATGTCCAGCAAATCCTGATTGGTTTCACTGTAACGAACCACTTCTTTGGCTAACGAAGCATGTTCTATAACAGGAATTCCAGATACTGAATTTAAAGGAAAATTTATCAATGCAGAGAGTTCCTTTGTCGTCAACAACGTAGTCAACTGAGAAAAATCAGAGCCAAAAGGATGATTGAAATAAGGAGCCTCATCCCCTATATATTTAATACACAATTTGGAAGCTTTTGCTGTGCCAAGAACACCCTCAGCACTTTCAGTTTTTTTAAGCAAGCTTGTAATATCGTGCATACGGATAGGTTCAAGAACAGAATCGACACCACTCAACAGAGATTTAAGCTGCCAAGCAGGTGCCGAGCTCTCCTTTTCTGTAAAAAGATTGCAACAGACATTCCATGCACCTATAGCCTTTGCCTGTTCATAGCGTTTTTCATACAAAGCTAACTGCCTGACTGCGGCATCCACATGTTTGTTGACAAGTGTTTTACTTATGCTTTCCGACATTCCTTTAGAAAAACTGACCCCTTCGGTAACTGAGTGTGAATTTCCTTTTCCCCAGTTCCGGCCGGTGCCCTTGGTCTTATGCGGTATGAACCCGGACAACAATTGTGCACCGGCCACACCCGATAGGCCCAAAAAGGTTGTTAAGGGTTTGCTGGAAGCACTCGCAGTCTCGAGAATCTTTTCTACGCCAGGGAGCACCGCCAAGGCAGAAGGACAGAAAGAAAGTGCAGCCATTGAAAGACCTGCGGTCAAAAGGCCACCGCCTACCAATGATTTTAAATCGGGACCCGTTTTGCTTTCATTCTCCGATTCGCCCCAGTTCTCGAAAATAGTATCTATCTCACTAAAAGAATCAGTTCTGTTGCTCTGTATTGCTTTGGTTATATTCAAGGACCTCATGGATTCCAGCTGCCCGGCAATCTCACGGCATTGCATAAGCAATTCATCTATCCTTTCGCTGCCTAGGGGGTCTGCTGTTACAAGATATGCAAATTCTTGTCCCTGCATACCCTGTATTACCTGTTCGATAGTTGTAAAATCAGGTTTATCGGCAACAGTGGGAATACCGGTAATGGCTGTAACCTTTCTGTATGTTTTCTTGAAATAGGCTTTCAGTTCATCATTCTCTTCATCAATCTGTTTAGCAATAAGTCCCGGCCAGCATGCATTAGAAAAGTACTGTAAGTCGCGTATTTCATTTCTTACAATACTATTTCCACCATCAAGATTGCGCAAGCCAAGATATAGACTGTTTGTTATTCCGTTTCCAATCACAAGAAAAGTCAGACGTCTATTGGGGATAGCACACGAATGAAGAATTTTCTGTATATAAAAGAAGCAATTCTCCAAGCTATTTAATGCAGGCTTTCCAACCTGTTCTATCTTCAACCATGAAATGGGAGTAAAATTACCGGACGAGGATTCATTAACTATTTCAATTACAGAATCGGAGAGAGGAAGTGCATCGAGATACTTTTTTTCGAGACAACAATTAAGAGATTGTGCCATCATTGAAGCAGCAAGGATATTCTTTACTTGCTCAAAATCTTGCGAGACATTGCTCATACTAACAGCATGCTCTTGTCCGTTGTCCCTCTCAAAGTTTATCTTGCCTGCTGCTTTTCGGGTAATATTTCGTTCAGCCCCTTCTTGTCTATTCTTATATTCATCTATTTTGCTCATAATATGTTGCATTTAGTAACTGTTTAATTAAACAAGACTTCCAGTCTTGCATAACTTATATAATTCTCAATACCCCTATCCAAAAACCCTTTCACTGCAGACTTTATAGAATCTAAATTAGTAAACTGAATACCACCAAGTATTCTTTTCCATTCATCATCATTGAATAATTTGTCGCGTTTTCTTAAATAAAAGTAATAATGACGTAGACGAGCAAAAGAGCTACGTTCCTTACTTTCATTTAAATCCAGCATAAATCTTTCGCCTTCAACAAATTCTGCCACAGCATCATATATAATGTGTCCTACGCCGTTTGCAGTAAACTTATCTGTAAGTATTTTAATTGACGAATCATTTAGTATTGCAGTCATATTTATAAACACATTATCAAAATTGCCAAAGTCTCCTCTATATTGATAATCATCAAAAGTTTCCTTGACCTTTTCAATCACATTGTTTATAATCTTTTCTTGTATCGTATTTCTACATAAACTCATAAAATCAAACTTGCGATACACATTGAACGCATTTTCAAAACTGGTTTTCAATGCCTTTACAGAATGCGTATTTGTAGAATTCTCATAAATATTACCAGATTTCCAGGCTAACATGCGTTTATCGACAATATCAACAACATCCTTTTTGACAAATGGAGATATAACCTTACGCAGTTCTTCTTCCCAATTAAATTCATTTATAATTCTGGCATACTCCCTACGCAATTCCTCTTCCTTCTGTTTAGTGGAGCAATCGGCATGACTCAATAGTGCAATACCCCTTGCAACAATAGACGAGGGGTCGTTATCGGACTCTACGCAACTTGCATCGAGATTAAAGAGTTGCATAAATATACCCTTCACAAAATCCATACGTGAAGCTCCACCAGTCAGGAAGACAAAAGAGACATTCCGTTCTTTTAATTCTTTCTCTTTGAAATCTTTGACTAAAGTTCTAACTCGTTTAATATATGATTCAAGCAATTGGTTAATCTGTTCTCTACTGTATTCACAACGTCCCATATAATCTATTTGATTCTTTTCGCCAGATGTCATATTTAATAAATCGGGCCTACATGCAAATATTAGTGCATTGCCTCCACCGCTATAGTAGGTCTCCTTTGATTTACGGAAATCAAGAAGCATTAAATTATAAGGTTTTGATTTTTTATTCATACCATATAATTTTTTAAACTCTTTAATCTCAGGCTTATCACTCGTATCAAGGAAAAACCTCATGAACTTCGTCTCAACTGAATTTGCACCAAATTTTGTCCCCGGACTGCCAAAGTCTATGGGCATTTTCATTCTATCATTCAGATAAGTAAAGTCCAATGTACTTGAACCAAAATCAACGATAAGAACTCCTTGACGCAAAAAGTTCCCGAAGTTATCATTGTTGACATTTTTTCTTGCCTGAAAAAAAGCTGCGCGGGATTCTTTATGAATACCAGCTACAGGGATACCCGCATCAATAGCCATTTGAATATATGCAGCCCCTTCGTTATCCCATGAGGGGCTCGACGGCCTTGCAATGTAAACCACATGGTTTTTATTATTCAAAAAAACGTTCTGATTAAGAATATTCTGGTAAACCCCTTTCATAAAAGCAATCTGCAGTTCCTTGTCATCAGGTGACATTTCACTTGGCCGCCTTTTGAACGACAATCTTATTTTACTGCTTGACTTAATATAATAATTCACGGCATCTCCTATTACAATACATTCGACATTTTCTTGAAGTGTTATTGCAACCATTGACTTAACAATGTGTTTGCCAGGCAATATATCCAAATTCTCCAGATTGTTTTTATTTATATTATACAACGCTGCAGCTGTCTCACCGTGACCGAAGTCTATTCCTATTATATAATCAGTCGTAGCTGTTATTTCTTTCATTTTGAATTGTTTTTTGATGGTATATAAACTATTCCTTTCTCAATTATCTCTT
The DNA here is from genome assembly GCA_964485215.1 of uncultured Bacteroidaceae bacterium. Lineage (GTDB taxonomy): Bacteria > Bacteroidota > Bacteroidia > Bacteroidales > Bacteroidaceae > HGM04593. The sequence goes on from CAZAIM010000067.1 coordinate 5,061, forward strand.
CCTTGCCGTTTGGTTCCTTTCTCACAATAGCAGGCAGATACATCACTTCCTCAATAACTTTGGGGTTTTCATTAAAGGAGAAATATCCTCTATTATCGGTATTGAATTCAACGATTATATAACCATAGGCCTCAAAGTCCTTAATAAATTCTTCAACCATTCTACGACTGCCAAGCGCATTGTTCTCTTTCCACAAATACCTCAACGTCTCAAGTAATTGAGGGTACATTTTATCGAGCGTACATTTTGCCAACTGTTCCTCGTAATTACTTTTTATTTCTTTTCGATTTTTCCGGGCAAGAGCAATGATACTGTCAACTTCTCTAAACAGTTTATCCAATGCGCCGACGATGCATTCAATAAGTTCTCCTGTAATCCCCTGAGAATCATCGACTTCTGATTCCAAAACATTAATCTTTGCAGGAACTGTTTGCTTGATAACGTAGTTCTTGACTCCGACTGTAACACCTGCAACAGGTATAGTCAACCAAGGAGTAATAAAAGAAGATATCAATGCAGGCAAGAGAGTGAATGTGTCCTGCATAAGCATCTTAGAACGGCTTGTATTTTCGGAAACAAATTCCTTTTCTGTATGAGAAGATAAATTGACATAATCAATTTTCTCATTCAATGGAACGCTATAGGAACAATTGTAATTGTACATGCGAATAACAGAATTCAGCAACTGTATATCTGCATCAATCAGTTGGTCGCGGAATTTACTGTCCATTGTCAGGATTTCTGTAAAGAATGATTGTATTTCGGACTGGATTTGAACGAAATTGCGAGGCAGTCGTTTAGCTTTTAATTTATTACAAAGTATTTCTTTGTATTTCTCAAAGATTTCTTGTAAACTGACAGATTCCATAATGTATTGTTTTAGGGTAGAAAATAAAATGGCGGTTTTGATTGGTAAAAACAAGAAGGACGTAAATTGCCCATATACTGCCTATCAACCAATCAGGTACCGCCAAGTAACCCTCCACCCGATAAGCACGGACAATCTACGCCCAACGTTGGACGCAGATTCTCACTTTGCTTATTCTCGGGTGTGAAATTGGCGGTTTCGATCGGTGAGAACAAGAAGCAAAAATCTAAATATTGCAGGAAATAAGGTTTCTTTTGATTACATGCAGATTTAAAGAATTAGTAGCCTTATGAAAAATCATCTGGCGACAGCCTTCAGAGGCTGTCGCCAGATGATGTGTATATCATTTCTTTTACTTTCTCTTGTTCACCATTGCATCGATAGCAGCAACGGCTGTTACATTGAGGATTTCCTGTACCGAGCTTTCGAAGTCGATGAAGTGGATTGGTTTGTTGAGACCCATCTGGATGGGGCCGATAATCTCGACATCGGGGCTTAGAGCCTGCAGCATCTTGTAGGATGATGTGGCTGAATTGAGGTTGGGGAATATAAGGGTGTTGACCTCTTTGCCCTTGAGCTTGGTGAACGGGTACTTCTTGTCGCGAAGTTCGCTGTTCATTGCGACATTCACTTGTATCTCGCCATCGATGTCCCAATCGGGATATTGCTTATGCAGGTAGGCTATGGCCTTGCGCACGCGCTCGGCACTGCCGCCCTGGTCGCTGCCGAAGTTTGAGTATGATGTCATTGCTATAACCGGTTCGCGATTGAAGAAGCGTACCGATTTCTCGGCAAGACGCGCGACATCGATCAATGTCTCGAGTTCGGGGGCACGGTTGATTAGGGTATCGGCAACGAAGTATGTGCCTTTCTTGGAGTTCAGTATGTGCATTGTGGCGAAAGTGCTGAAACCTTCCTGCATACCGATTACCTCCTTGGCTACCTTGATGGTATTTGAATACTTGGTGTAGAGACCGGTAACGAAAGCATCGGCATCACCGGTTTCAACCATCATCATACCGAAGTAGTTGCGCTCGAACATCTTGTCGTTGGCCTCCTCAAAGGTATAACCCTCGCGCTGACGTTTGCCGGCAAGTATCTGTGCATAACGCTCGCGACGTTCGCGCTCGTTCGGGTGACGGAGGTTGACAACCTCTATTCCTTCGAGATTCAAGCCGTTTTCGGCTGCAACCTTGGAAATAATCTCATCATTTCCCAGAAGAATAGGCTGGCATATACCCTCTTCCTTTGCCTGAACTGCGGCTTTCATCATCGATGGGTGCGCACCCTCGGCAAAGACCACACGCTGTGTCTCGGTGCGTGCCATGTCGTATATCTGCTGTGTGAGCTTTGAGCTGCGACCCATGAATTCAAGTAACTGTTCCTTGTAGGCATCCCAGTCGGTGATTGTCTTGCGCGCCACACCGCTTTCTATAGCTGCCTTGGCCACGGCTGTAGACACCTCTACAAGCAGGCGCGGGTCGACAGGCTTGGGAATGAAGTAGTCGCGACCGAAAGAGAGGTTACCTACCTTATATACTTTGTTCACGACCTCGGGGACAGGCTGCTTTGCAAGGCCGGCTATGGCACGCACGGCTGCAAGCTTCATCTCCTCGTTGATTGCTGTTGCTGCGACATCGAGCGCGCCGCGGAATATATAAGGGAAACCGATGACGTTGTTTATCTGGTTGGGATAGTCGCTGCGACCGGTGCTCATAAGAACATCGGGACGGCTTGCCATTGCGTCCTCATATGTTATTTCGGGTTCCGGATTGGCAAGGGCAAAGACTATGGGGTCTTTTGCCATTGAACGTACCATATCCTTTGAGAGCACGTTGCCTTTTGAGAGTCCCAGGAACACATCGGCTCCGGCAATAGCCTCCTTGAGGGTGTGGATATCGGTGCGGTTTGTAGCGAACTCCAGCTTCTCCGGTGTGAGGTTGGTGCGCTCGGTGCTAATGACACCACGGCTGTCGAGCATTACTACATTCTCTTTCCTCACGCCAAGCGAAATGTATAGCTTGGTGCAGGAGATTGCAGCCGCGCCTGCACCGTTCACAACAACCTTTACATCGGCTATATTCTTGCCGTTGACCTCAAGCGCATTCAGCAGACCGGCTGCCGAAATGATAGCTGTGCCGTGCTGGTCGTCGTGCATAACTGGAATGTCGAGTTCTTCCTTGAGCCTGCGTTCAATCTCAAAGCATTCGGGTGCCTTTATGTCCTCGAGGTTGATGCCGCCGAATGTGGGTGCAATGGCCTTTACGGCCTCTATGAACTTTTCGGGATTCTCCTCGTCGACCTCAATATCGAACACGTCGATGCCGGCATAAATCTTGAACAGGAGGCCTTTTCCCTCCATTACCGGCTTGCCAGCCACTGCACCTATGTTGCCTAACCCGAGAACGGCAGTACCGTTGGATATTACGGCAACAAGATTGCCTTTGTCGGTATAACGATAGGCGTTCTGAGGGTCGCTCTGAATTTCGAGACAGGGCTCGGCAACTCCGGGAGAGTATGCCAGCGAAAGGTCGGTCTGAGTGAAATATGGTTTTGTAGGAACTACCTCTATTTTTCCGGGACGACGTCCCTCGTGGTAGTTGAGAGCATCTTCTTTTGTAATCTTAGCCATTTTTGCATTAATTATTGCGTCATGGACGCAGTTATACTATTCATTAACAAATGTATCACCGGCTTCGCCTACTCCGAAGAGGGCGAAATCGTAACGTACAGGGTCTTCGGGTGAGAACTCGCGCAGACGGGCTGTCAGTTCTTCTACGGTACGCCGGTCGTTCTGCTTGCGCGAGACAAGTCCCAAGGTTCGTGCCGTACGTGCCACATGTACATCAATCGGAATCATAAGCACTGAAGGAGGAATATTATGCCAAATGCCGATATCGACAATACCGTCCTTACGACATAGCCAGCGCAACATCATGTGCATTCTCTTGCAAGCACTTGCCGGCTTGCCTTTCGTAGGTACCGGGTTGCTTATGTGACGGGTATATATGCCACCGTTCACGCTTGCCATCTCGTCGCGGAGATGTTCTATTCCTTCCCACATCGAACAGCCGGTGAAAAGCGGTTCCATAGAACCGTACTTTGCATATATAGCCCTTAGCCCACGGCAAATGTACTTGAAGTCGGCTGCGAAGAATGTGCGGTGGATATTCATGCGGTCATTGAGACTATCCCACTCGCCACTCATGACATATTCGTATGGATTGGAGTGCATGATTTCGTGGAACATGCGATTGCCTGAACGCAGAATCATCTTCCTGTTTCCCCATGCAATAACCGATGCCAGGAGAGCCACAATCTCTACATCCTCGCGCTTGCTGAATGAGTGGGGAAAGCTTATAGGGTCGTTCTCAATGAATTGCGGAGAATTGTACTGCACCGCCTTCTCATCAAGAACTGCCTTTATGCGCTCCATAGTATCAGCCAAGGAATGTTATTGCCTGTTGCAGGTCGCTGTATGTGTCGTCGCAAGCCGGAACAAGAGGCAAGCGGAGATTGTTCTCCAGCATCCCGAGTATTTCCATAAGAGCCTTGATGCCGCTTGGGTTGCCATCGACAAAAATGAGCTGGAACAGTTCGTTCAGCCTGCCGTGAATGTTGCGTGCATCACCTACACGCCCCTCCTGCATTGCCTGCACAAGCTTTGTCATCTGCTTTGGGAATGCGTTGCCGAAAACGGATATTACGCCGACACCTCCGGCTTCCATGATATCAACAGTGAGACCGTCGTCACCCGAAAAGACATCGAAATGAGCAGGTTTCTTGGCAATGAGTTCCTTTACCTGAGCAAGATTGCCCGAAGCAGCCTTGTAGCCTACAATATTAGGACACTCGTTAGCTACGCGCACTACTGTTGAGGGAAGAATGTTCACGCCTGTACGGCCAGGAACATTGTACATGTATATGGGAAGTTCTGTTGCCTGCGCAATTGCCTTATAGTGCTGGTAGATACCCTCCTGAACAGGTTTGTTGTAGTAAGGAGCTACGGAAAGGATTGCATCGACACCAGTAAAGTCCTCGGTCTTGAGTTCCTCGACAACAGCACGTGTGCAGTTGCCGCCTACACCCAACATGATTGGCATGCGGCCATCGACCTGTTTTATGATGCGCTTACGAATCTCACGTTTCTCATCCATCGTCAATGTAGGAGTCTCGGCTGTGGTACCCTGTACACAAAGGAATGATGTTCCGCAGTCGAGGTGCATCTGTACCAGTTTTTCCAATGTGGCGTAATCCACATCACCGGTTCTTGTAAATGGCGTAACAAGTGCAACGCCCATACCTGTAAGTCTTTTTCGCATCATATATTGTCTTTTATTTTGTATCCAAAATTTCGGAGTGCAAAATTACATTAAATTTCGCGAATTAAAGACGATTTTACAATATTTATACTTTAATAAATATCACTTTATAGGATAACCCAAGTCGCAATGTCATTGAAATAGGAATTGCTAATCAGATGGAAAGTTTCGTTCGAAACGTAGCAAGAAGAATTAGGGCACCAGTGGTGATGCCTCTACTGAGTATGTAATCACTCTTATTCCAGCATTGCCAGAAATTCATCCTCGCTTACAAGGGGGACACCCAGTTTCTCTGCCTTTTCGAGCTTGCTCGGACCCATATTCTCACCGGCAAGTATGAAAGAGGTCGATTTGCTCACGCTGCCGACATTCTTGCCGCCGTTCTTCTCTATCATTGCCTTGTACTCGTCGCGGGAATAGTGCGTAAAGACACCGCTTATGACAATGCTCTTGCCTTTGAGTATCTCGGTTCTGTCGAGTACCTCTTCTTCCTCAATAACGAACTTGAGACCGGCACTCTTGAGACGTGCAACAAGTTCCAGGTTGCTCTCTTTTGAAAAATATTCCTTGACCGACGCAGCTATGCGCTCTCCTATCTCATCGACAGCCATCAGTTCCTCTTGCGATGCGGCCATCAAAGCATCCATGCTCACAAACGCCCTTGCAAGACGCTTTGCTACAGTTGCACCGACAAAACGTATTCCCAAAGCGAAAAGAAGACGTTCGAATGGCACCTGCCGGGATGCATCTATTGCAGCTACGATATTCTCGGCCGACTTGGCACCCATGCGGGGCAGGAACATAAGGTCTTCGGGGTTGAGGGTATATATGTCGGCTATATCCTTTATCAGTCCGTAGTTGAAGAGGAGTTCAACAGTCTCGGGGCCCATAGAGTCGATATTCATTGCTTCGCGTGAAATGAAATGCTCTATCTTGCCCTTTATCTGAGGCGGGCATGCCGTGTCGTTCGGACAGTAATGGGCTGCTTCACCCTCGACACGCACCAGCGGTGTGCCACACTCGGGGCATTTGGGAATGAAGACTACCTTTTCGCCCAACATGAAACGTGCATCGGTATCTACTCCCGTTATTTTGGGAATTATCTCACCACCCTTCTCTACATACACCATATCGCCAATATGCAGGTCTAATTTCTCTATAATATCGGCATTATGCAAGGAGGCTCGCTTCACAACAGTACCGGAAAGTTGTACCGGGTCGAGATTGGCAACCGGGGTAACAACACCTGTACGCCCAACCTGGTATGTGACTTCGTTCAAACGCGTAACAGCCCTTTCGGCCTGAAACTTGTATGCTATTGCCCAACGCGGAGACTTGGCTGTATAGCCCAGATTCTTCTGCTGACGCAGGGAGTTCACCTTGAGGACAATGCCGTCTGTTGCAAATGGAAGATTCTTGCGTTCGATATCCATTCTGTCAATGAAAGCAAACACTTCGTCTATTGTTCTGCACTTGCATGTCGTATCGGATATCTTGAACCCCCACCCGGCGGCAGCCATAAGATTCTCGTAATGGCCTTCGGCCGGCAACTGTTCGCCTAACATGAAATAGAGATATGCATCGAGAGAGCGTTTTGCCACAACTGAAGAATCCTGTAACTTCAATGTACCCGAAGCGGCATTGCGGGGATTGGCGAACAGAGGCTCTTCGTTGCGTGCACGCTCCTCGTTGAGCCTGTCGAAGACACTCCAGGGCATAAGCACCTCACCACGTATCTCGAACTCGGCAGGATAGCCACTGCCCGAAAGCACAAGAGGCACTGTACGTATGGTCTTAACGTTGGCTGTAACATCATCGCCCTTCTCGCCGTCGCCACGTGTAACAGCTCTGACGAGCTTTCCGTCCTCGTATGTAAGCGAAATTGACGTGCCGTCAAACTTCAGTTCGCAGCAGATTTCAAAATCCTCATTGAGGCTCTTCTTCACCCTTTCGAAGAAATCGGCAACCTCAGCCTTGGAGTATGTATTCCCCAAAGAAAGCATTGGATACTTGTGCGCTACCTGGCGGAACTCTTTTGTTATGTCGCTTCCCACACGCATAGTGGGTGATGTAGGGTCAAACATTTCGGGATATTGCTCCTCCAGTTCCTGAAGCTCACGAAGCAAAGTATCAAACTCAAAGTCTGTAATAACAGGTGAGTTGAGAACATAGTAACGGTGATTATGTCCGTGAAGTTGACGGCGCAACTCGGCAATTCGTTCTTGAGGTGTCATACAGGTACAGGTGTATTATAAAAAGGGTTATGTCATTCTATTAAAACCAACGAAATGGCAGCTTACAGTATAAGAAAAGCTTTTATAGGAAATTCAAACAGTTTCTTGGACAGTTTCTGGCTCCGCACCGTTTCGCTGTTGCGAAGATAAATAAAAAAAAAGAGTGCGCCACATTTTTAGCGCACTCTTTAAACATCAGACTGTCAGTCTTGCATCAGAAAGGATTGGCAGTGAATGTTACCATACGGAATGGCTGGCCATAAACCTCTGTTGTGTTGGAAGCAACATTGAATGTATAGCCCGATGCCTTGTCGGCTCTCACATAGCCTGTGCTAATCTTTGAAAAGCCTGCATTCGTCAATGCGTAGCAGTAATTGTTCCATACAGTTTCGTCAGAATTGTAGACGAATGTTATTGTGTTGCCCGCCACAAGGTAGCCTATTGCCTGCTGGTTATAAACAGGAAATGACGAAAGAAGAGGAGCTACACTCTGCTGCTGCTGAGGTGTGAGCATACCCATTTCGTAGCCGTTCTTGGCAAATGCCTTTGTAATGGATTTCTCTGTGCTGCACGATGTTGTCGACATTGCTACAACAAGCATCACAAACATTGACGAGAGTGCTAAAAATTTCTTCATAACGCTTAGGTTTTTTAATTATTAATGTATTGTTTGAAATGCAAAAGTATTATTTTTTTTATTAAAACATACATTATTGCGGAACAAATTGTAAAAAACGGAATAAAGCAACAGAATACTGTAAGGCGATTGCAATGTTTCTCA
>CAZAIM010000068.1:0-13200 GCA_964485215.1 uncultured Bacteroidaceae bacterium
CAGTTTACTTGGCGTAAATGAGGATTTTGAAGGCAAACGTAACACAGAAGACTTGCGCAAACGAGCCAAATGCAAATTTATTTCCAATTTCCGGCGAGTGCAGCCAAGGATAGGAATTCTAAAGTTACTTTTTAGTCACCCCCTTAGTTTTGTTAGATACAAGGCTTAGGATTTTTAAGGCGAAAGGAGTGCATAGAAGTACTCGATTGAGCCTTAAATCAATAACAGCGAAGCAGTCTGTTAATTATGCACATTGCCCTTTTGCATAAGCCACATCACTCCTCGTCAATCTCGGAACTCGCAATCATAAGCAAGTGGTCACCCTCTAACAGTTCAAGAGTACCATTAGGTATCAGATATCTATCCCCACGCTTTACAAAAACCACCAGCACCCCCTGCGGAAGACCAAGAGAAGCAAGCGTATTGCCATTTTTATCCAGAATCTCCTTGGTGAGAGTAATCTCCTTCTGCTCACCGGCCTCCTCGGGCAATTCAACATCGAAATGCTTATCCTCGGGAACAGGCTGCTTTAGCCCAAGCCACTCAGCCACTTTTACAATAAGTCCCCCCTGAAGCACCAGCGACATAAGCGTTATAAAGAATACTATATTGAAAATAGCCTCACTCCCAGGCACGGCAGCCACCACCGGGTACATCGCGAATATTATAGGCACAGCACCTCTGAGCCCAACCCACGAAACAAACACCTTGGCCGATGCAGGGATATTCTTGAAAGGGAGCAACGAGAGCACCACACTCAGAGGACGGGCAACAAGCATCATAAACAGCCCTATCAGCAGAGCTGCAAACGCAGTCTTCCACATCTCGCTTGGGTCGACAAGAAGACCGAGAAGAAGGAACATCCCAATCTGCATAATCCAAGTCATACCATCGAAAAACGCCACCACCTGTTTACGGTTCTTCATCTTTTCGTTACCCACTATTATTCCTGTAATATATACGGCAAGATAACCATTACCATCGAGCATATCCGTTACCGAAAAGGTAAAGAAGACTATACTCATGAGCATTATCGAATAAAGAGGAGCACTAGTCAGATTAACCTTTTTCATCACCCACACGGCAGCAAATCCTGCACCGGCACCAATCATTGCACCCGCAGCGAACTGCTGCACAAGCACCTTAAGCGAATCGAGCACAAGTTCTCCAGTATCCACGCCGGCCAAGCCCGCATTCCCCACGGTAAGCGCAAGCTGTATGAGTACAATCGTCAGTATATACGCCATAGGGTCATTACTTCCGCTCTCAAGCTCAAGCATTGGCTTAAGATTGCCCTTCAGGTTCACATTGCGCCCTCTAAGGATATTAAAGACCGATGCAGAATCGGTAGACGACATCGTTGCCGCAAGAAGCAGGCAAGTCACCAAAGGCAGCTCCAAGGAGACCACATTCCACGACGACAGCAAATAGACAAAGACACCGGTGAAGGCCGTCGTAAGCAACACGCCAACTGTAGAAAGCGTCAAACCAGGACCTAACACAGGCCTAATGTCGGCTATGCGTGTTTCAAGACCACCGGTAAAAAGTATTACACATAGTGCCACCATACCCACAAACTGAGCCTGCCCCACGTTGTCAAATTGTATACCCACTCCATCGCAGCCGAAAATCATACCTGCAACAAGAAACAGCAACAGCGTAGGCATACCGAAACGTCCTCCCGCCTTGGTTATAAGGATACTGCAAAAAATAAGTATCGACCCTAAAAAAATAAGATTTTCCGAAGTAAAGAATGTCATCTTGAATTATTTTTCTTCTACACCAAAAATTAAGAAACCGGCAAATATCTTTCTTATGGAAGCCGAATATTCCGCAAGCATCCAAACTCAGACAGTTTCCAGTCGCTAATCCTGACACAAAGATACAACAAAGAAACGAAAGCGAGTGCGAAATAGGGAAATAATGTAGTCTGTTAGCGATTTAACAACATGTTTAACAGTATTTGCGTATATATCAATAGACAAAAATAAAAAAGTAGCCAAACCCTTTGTTCCATCAAATAAGTTTGGCTACTCTTTCATTGGAGTTATTTGAGAAAAACAGTGCAAAACCTTCTCACGGCAAAGTACATTGCAACCCAGTTATACGGTTCACAAAACCTGCACAAGCAGCAATCCTGCCACTATTGCTGTGGAAGTCGCCACAAGCCCCGGCATCATAAAAGAGTGATTCAGCAGCCATTTCCCAATGCCTGTAGTTCCTGTCCTATCAAAATTTATTGCAGCAACAAGAGTAGGATAATTAGGTATAAAGAAATAACCGTTCACTGCCGGAAAAAGTGCAATAAGCATCATTGGAGATATACCAAGGGCAATTCCCAAAGGCACTATTGCCCTGACCGTTGCAGCCTGGCTGTAAAGCAGAATTGACATAACGAAAAGCGCAAGGCCGAAAAGCCATGGCATATCCATTACCACATCCTTTATGGAAGCTTGAAGTTCTACGATATTGCCGCTTATGAAAGTATCGCCCATCCAGGCAACACCGAAGATTGCAACCACAGCCTGCATTCCGGCCGAGAAGACACTGCCCTTGGCAGCCTTCACCCCATTAGTGCCAGTCAGCAAAAGTATCAAGGCCGCAGTAGAGAGCATCAGCATCTCAATCAACACAGGCATCTTCAACGGTTCTCCTCCGAATGAAGGACACAGTCCCGGCATAGAACCGAAAAGGACAATCAGCAACGTCGCCCCAATGAAAAGGAACACAGACAACCTCGCAGAGAACATATTCTTCACCCCCGCAAGCTGCACATGCTTCACATCAAGTTCTCCACTCTTCAGACGTCTCTGATATTCAGGGTCATCGACAAGATTCTTGCCTACCCTCATAGAGAGAAACGCACCACAAAGCACCCCCACAAGAGTTGCCGGAATACTTATCTTCAGAATATCGAAAAGAGTAATGTCAAAGCCTGCGAGCAAGCCAAGCAACGCCACTGTGGCTGCAGAAATAGGCGAAGCCGTTATTGCCTGCTGCGATGCTATGACAGCGATTCCCAACGGACGTTCCGGCCTTATCTTCGTCTCCCTCGCCACCTCGGCTATTACAGGAAGTACAGAATAGGCAACGTGCCCGGTTCCTGCAAGAAAAGTAAACGTATACGTCACCAACGGAGCAAGAATAGTCACATACTGCGGATGCCTGCGCAGAATCCTCTCTGCCACCTTGACCATAAGGTCGAGCCCTCCTGCCGCCTGCATTGCCGCGGCTGCAGAAATCACTGCAGCAATCATCAGCATCACATCGATAGGGAGCGCACCCGGCTCCAGACCAAACCCGAAAGTAAGCACTGCGACCCCTAATCCACCCATCACGCCAAGGCCTATACCACCCTGACGCGCACCGATGATTATGCAAGCAAGTACTATAAAAAGCTGTAATAGAAGAATCATAATAAATACCACCCTCTATATCCGGTTCTACTTATCAGAAAACCGGCAACTGGTAAATAAAGCCTAACGACACTCGCTGTGTGCTGTAATTCTCCTTGCCAATAGCCTTAGCCTTTTCTGTAAAGAAATTGCTTTGACCGATGAAAGCAAGATAGAAATGAAGATTACTGTCCATCGGGTAGAATTCAACACCACCTATGTATCCCAATGAAGTACGGTAATTACCCTTTGCAACCTCATCGCCTTTATATACCGCAGCCGACTCAAGCATACCTTTGGCAAAAAGATTCCACTTGGGAGCAATCCGGTAGTTAGCCTTCGCCACAAGAGAATTATAGGCCGTATTGAACATATTATGACCGCCGAAGTTCTCTCGTCCGCCGAACATATTCGTCATAATGCCCTTACGGTCAACCTGTTCAAAAGAACTCATAAGGTCTACATACATATTGAATCGGTTGGAGAGATTGAACTGGTTGCCAAGCGCAACATAGTACATATATTTGCCATGTACCTCCTCCATCACAGATGCCGACCATCTTGTCTGCCACATTTTGCCGAACATATTGGCATTCCAGTTCAGAGTATACACCAATGGCAGACGGCTCTCCTCAAGATTAGCACCATACGTCTCTTCCTGCGAGCCATTACGGCTGTTCAGTATCTGGAACTGAAGCTGCTGGTTGGGTGTAAAGTCATATGTAAGCGTCAGACCGGTCATAAAATTGCTCATATTGTCAATCATCTCGCTATACTGATATATCTCAATCGGATTCACATCATACTCTATACCTCCATAAGCAGCACACTGTTTTCCAGCAAAAAGCGAGAATTTGCCATTAAGCCTCACACCTATCCCTGCATAGTCGATAGAGTTTGGCAGATTGTCAATCATTCCATTGCCATCGTTGCTGCGGTTCAGACGCTGACGCCAACGATAGGAGAGCCAGTCGGTGACATTGCCTTTAGCTTCAATGCGCAGCTGACGCATATTGAACGCTCCCTGACTCAAGCCATTTCGTCCGTCCTGGTTGAACTTTGCATCGAAACCGCCGTGCATATTCAAATAGAGATTGAACCAATCGTTCTGTTTCTCAATCTTCGCAACACGTTCTACAAGAGACTTTTCACCAACAGGAACCTGCGAATTCCTCGATGTCACCTGCGCCTGAAGATAACCGGCAACAAATACAAGGAGTACAAATAAAACGTTTCTGACTTTCATAGTTTCTACCATTAATAATTATTGAAATATTTCTGAATAGCTTGCCAGTCATCGGTCTTGGTCAAAGCAAGCATAAGCAGGATACGTGCCTTCTGAGGATTCAGTCCCCAGGAAGCCACGAACTCATACTTGTTGTCATCGACCTCAGCGTCAAGCGTTGTCGCACCGGTAGGCACACGGCTCGAGCGTACAACTATAATACCATCCTCACGTGCCTTCTCGAGCAACGGAAATACATTCCTATGGATATTTCCATTGCCCACACCGGCATAAACGATTCCCTTATAACCTTTTTCCATCATCATTTCAACAACATCTCCCTGCACATTGGAATAACCATACGCAATGCCAACCTTTGGCAGAACCTTCAGCCCGTCGACATTGAAAAAGGGAGTTCTTGTCCCGCATGTTCTGTCGGGCATATGATAATAGAACACCTCGCCATTGTGAATATAGCCGAGTGCTCCCGAATTGGGCGATTGGAATGTCTCAACGCTTGTCGTATTGGTCTTTGTAACATCCGCCGCACCAAACACCTTGCCGTTCATGCACACAAGCACTCCGCGGCTTTCTGAGGCCGGCGATGCAGCAGTCACAACCGCATTGTAAAGATTCGCAGGCCCATCGGCACTTATTGCCGTGGAAGGACGCATTGCACCGACAAGCACCACTGGCTTATTACTGTTTACGGTTAGAGAGAGAAAGAATGCAGTCTCCTCCATAGTGTCAGTTCCATGAGTAACGACTATGCCATCGACATCATCCTTGGCAAGCAGTTCATTGATTCTCTTCACAAGCACCAGCCACACCTCGTCGCTCATATCTTGTGAACCGATATTCACCACCTGCTCACCCTCCACATTCGCAACATCCTTAATTGCCGGCACTGCATCAAGAAGCGTTCCTATAGCAACCTGCCCTGCCGAATAGTTACTTTTTGTTGCAGAAGAGCCGGAACCGGCAATGGTTCCTCCTGTAGCAAGTATATATACATTCGGCAACTCATTCGCCATTGTCACAGTTGTTGTCAGCAGCATCACTGCAAGCAAGAAGGTTCTTCTAAGTAAATTCATAATTCAGGATATTTAATTTGTTACACATTACCATCAACAAACATATAATCTTTTTAAATTGTTCCGCTTAGGGACAGCTTACCTTATCCCGTAGAACCAGCGAAGTGCCCTCGACAGCCAACGCTGCGGAATAAGCCACCGCATTCTGGCAAGCGCGACCTGAAACCAAGGGCCTACCTTTGTTCGCAAAGGCGGATTCCTGCGGCCGACAAGACGACGAACAGCACGTGCAAGCCTTATCGGCTCCGAGCCACCTCGCTCCTCTTTCTCAATAACAGCAAGCGAACGCTCAAAATTACCTTTATAGTCATTACATTCCATTGTGGCCTGCGACACATTCCTGTTCGCCGTAAAGTTAGTATTGAAATCACCCGGCTCTACCAGACATACCTTTATTCCAAACGGATACACCTCCATTGCCAAAGCCTCGCTATAACCTTCAATGGCATATTTCGATGCCGAATAGAACCCTTGGAACGGCACAGCCATAACTCCAGCTATCGAGCTTATATTTATTATGCGGCCACTGCGCTGTCTGCGCATAACAGGCAACACCTCACTGCACATGTTCACCATACCGTTGAAATTCGTTCCCATCTGCCACTCAATCTCACTGTCAGTGGCAAGCTCTATAGCTCCTCCAATGCCTACCCCTGCATTGTTTATCAGCACGTCAATCCGTCCCTGCTCTTTTAGCACAGCCGCAACAGCAGCCGCAATGGAAAGTTTCTCGGTGACATCCATCGCCAGCATACGCACGCCATCTGCAGCGTCACCACCCTTCCGGCTTGTACCATATACCACATGCCCACACCTGGCAAGTTCAGCAGCTGTCACCCGGCCAAAGCCCGACGACGCACCGGTTATCAATATTACCTGTTTTTTTTTCATGGTTAAAATATCGACTCTTTTGTTTCTGTTGTCAACAATTCAAGTGCCTTCATCCCAAGCACAGAATTGCCCTTTCCGTTCAGTCTCGGGCTCCACACCGCAACCGAATAGCGCAACGGATATATAGCAGCTATTCCGCCTCCCACTCCACTCTTCCCCGGCAGACCCACAAGGTAAGAGAACTCACCGGCCTCATCATAAAAGCCACAAGTCTGCATCACTGCATTCATACGCTTCACCTGCGACGAAGTCAGTTCTATACCTGCATGGCTGAAAGGCTGTCTGTGATTGGCAAAAGCCAGGAATGCCTTGGCCAGTTCCTTGCAGCTCATTTCAACAGAGCACATGAGGAAATAGAACTGCAGGACACGCTCCACGTCCCCCTTTATGCTGCCGTGGTATTTAAGCAGATTGGCTATTGCAGCATTCAGGAAACCAGTTTCTCTCTCCGACTGCGCCACCTCACGATTGTAGCCAACATCCTCGGAACCTGAAACAGCCCTGACAAAAGCGATAAAATCCTCCTCGGGGTTCTCTAATATAGACAAAAGTATATCCGTAACAACCAACGCACCCGCATTCATGAAAGGATTACGCGGAAAACCGTTTTCCGATTCAAGCTGCACCAAAGAATTGAAGGCTGTGCCCGAAGGCTCTTTACCTACATAATTCCACAGATTCTCGCCTTTTTTCGAGAGAGCGACCGCCAAGGCAAAGACCTTAGATATACTCTGTATTGAAAAACGCACATCAGCAGCCTCAATAGCATAGCAAGCACCATCTATGGTACACAAGCACATTCCGAACTGGTCGGGATTCACCTTGGCAAGAGCCGGTATATACTCGGCCTGCCTGCCAATCTTTGCAAAAGGCCTGATACCATTATATATATTCTCGAGAATACTCTGATAGTCCATCATCATTTCGGTTTTTAACAGTTCCCTTTTGCCTGCAAGAAGCAATGAGAGCCGCTGAAACAACACATCACCAGTGCGAAGATATAAAAAAATTTGCATCTGCAATCCTATAAAGTTATTTTTGCAACACCCGACATACAAATATGAAAGCAAAATGCCAATAATAGAAATAAACACACTCACCCATCCCGGTGTTGAGATATTCAGCTCGCTGACCGAGGCGCAACTGCGCAAGGAACACGACAAGGAGCAAGGCCTGTTCATTGCCGAAAGCCCCAAAGTGATAACAGTCGCCCTCAACGCAGGCTACAAGCCAATAGCGTTGCTATGCGAAGCGAAACACATTACCGGCGATGCAGCCGGCATAATCGCACGGTGCGGAAACATTCCAGTCTACACAGGCGAGCGCGGAATGCTTGCAAGCCTCACCGGCTACACCCTCACACGCGGAGTCCTCTGCGCCATGCAACGCCCACCCGAACCGGCACTTGACGATGTATGCCGCAACGCAAAACGCATCGTGGTCATCGACGGCGTAGTAGACACCACAAACATCGGAGCCATATTCCGCAGCGCAGCTGCTCTGGGAATTGATGCCGTGCTGCTGACACGCAACAGTTGCGACCCGCTGAACCGCCGCGCAGTACGCGTGTCAATGGGTTCGGTATTTCTCGTCCCATGGACCTGGCTCGACGGTGGCATGGAAAGGCTCAAGGAACTTGGTTTCACAACCGCAGCTATGGCACTGACCAACAATTCAATCTCCATTGCCGATCCGCGACTGACAACCATTCCACGCCTTGCAATGATTATGGGAACCGAAGGAGACGGCTTACCGGAAAAAACAATAGCCGCAGCAGACTACATTGTAAAAATCCCAATGTCGCACAATGTCGATTCACTGAATGTAGCAGCCGCAGCAGCGGTCGCTTTTTGGGAACTAAGAAGCAGGTGAATCAAAGCTCCAGAAAGCAGCATAACACAGAAGACAATCCTGCGCTGCTCCTTATTAACAACTTTTAAGAATTACCAACACCAAGGACAACAAGAAAAAGCATATATTTGTATAATTGAACATTTATTTATATAAAATTATAGCTTTATGAAAAACAAAATTCTATTCCTGCTGGCAGTAATGTGCTTCGCATTCGTGGCAAACGCATCAGCAGCCGACAAGAACAAAAAGCCTTTTGTCGTTCCAGAGCTCCGCGAGTGGAAGGGCGCGACAGGCGAGTTCCAAATTACACAAGCAACAAAGGTTGTCTACCCCAAGAACAACGCAGAAATTGCCGAAGTTGCAAAGCAGTTTGCTTGCGACTACAAGAAAATGACCGGCGTTGAGTTGCAGGTAGTCGAGGGCAAGGCTTCTAAAGGCGACATAACATTCGCCATCAAGAAGAACAAGAAGCTTGGCAACGAAGGCTACACCATCAACATCGCAAACAAGGTTGAGATTGCAGCTACAACAGCACGCGGTGCAATGTGGGCTACACGCACCTTGCTGCAGATTGCAGAACAGAACGCGAACGTCCTTCCTAAGGGCAACATCGTCGACTACCCCGACTACGAGATGCGTAGCTTCATGCTCGACTGCGGCCGCAAATTCATCCCCATCAGCTTCCTGCACGAGTATGTTGACTTCATGGCATACTACAAGATGAACACATTCCACATTCACTTGAACGACAACGCGTTCAAGCAGTACTTCAACCACGACTGGGCAAAAACCCCATCAGGTTTCCGCCTGGAGAGCGACTTCTTCCCCGGCCTCACATCACGCGACGGCTACTACACAAAAGCAGAGTTCATCGAGCTTCAGAAGCACGCAGAGCGCGTAGGTGTAGAGATTATCCCTGAGTTTGACGTTCCTGCCCACTCATTGGCATTCGTACACTACCGTCCCGAGCTCGGCAGCAAGGACTACGGCCTTGACCACCTCGACCTCTTCAACCCCAACACATACACATTCGTCGATTCACTCTTCATGGAGTACCTCGGCGGTGAAGAGCCTGTATTCCGCGGTCCACGTTTCCACGTAGGTACCGACGAGTACTCTAACCGCGACACAGCAGTTGTAGAAAAGTTCCGCTACTTCACCGATTTCTGTATCCGTACTGCCGAGAAGTATGGCAAGCAGGCATGCGTTTGGGGTGCGCTCACACACGCAAAGGGCAACACACCTGTAAAGGTTGACAACGTGCTCATGTATGAGTGGTACAACGGCTATGCCGACCCGACAGATATGATAAACCTCGGTTACGACGTTATAAGCATCCCCGACGGCTGGACATACATTGTTCCTGCAGCAGGCTACTACTATGACTACCTAAACTGCAAGCACCTCTATGACAACTGGACACCGGCACAGATAGGCAACCAGAAGTTCGACGAGAAGCACCCACAGATAAAGGGCGGTTCATTCGCTGTGTGGAATGACCACGCAGGCAACGGTATCAGCTGCAAGGATATCCACTACCGCGTATTCCCGGCTATGCAGACAATGGCCGTGAAGATGTGGACAGGTGCCAAGCCTGCAGTTTCTTACGAGGAGTTCGACAAGGCACGTCTTGCACTGAGCGACGCTCCCGGTCTTAACATCGCGGGCCGTTTCAGCGGCGAGAAGAGAACTCTCGTTGAGGTTCCCGCACTCAAGCCGGCAGCTAACCTTGTAAAGGAGAGCGGTATCCGCGAGGTTGGTTATGAGTACAGCGTATCATTCGACATCACAGCTGCAAAGGAGTGCCCGGGTACTGTACTCACAAGCTCACGCGACGCAGTGTTCTACCTCGCTGACCCCGCAAGCGGCAAGCTCGGTTTCTCACGCGACGGTTACCTCATGACCTTCAACTACAGTTTCTTCCCAGGCGAGAAGGCACACGTTACAATCAGCGGTAACCAACAGGTTACAAAGCTATTTGTAAACGGCAAGCTGGTTGAGACACTCGACAAGCAGACAATCTACCACAATGAGGGCGGCAAGGACAAAATGTACTACGTACGCACACTCGTGTTCCCGCTTGAGAAGGCAGGCAACTTCAAGAGCAAGATTACAAACTTCAAGGTTGAGAACAGTTGCAAATAACCAGAAACCGCTTTAATACAACAGAACCCTGTCGTTGACAGGGTTCTGTTGTATTAAAGCGATTGTATTGTACGTGTGCGGAACGATTCCCGCGCCTTGCGAACATAAAGTTTTATGACATCGGCAGGCAAGTGCGAACGTCGCACAAAGGAGCGTGTCTGCTCCGGGAACTTTGCAAGAGCCGTTGCCAACAGCCATGCAACTGCCATACGCACATAGTAAGGCGAGGAACCCTGCACACAACCCGCCTGAACCGCTGCCGGCTTACCTTTCACAGTCCGGTATTCCGAAGCAATATCATCAAAAGCAAGCCTACCGATTCTTTCAAACACATTCTCCAGCCACTCCTCGCACAGGAAACAACACATGGAAGCAACTATCGCAAAGCGCACCTCGAACTCCTCATGCGATGCAAACCAGGGCTGCAGGAAATGCCACAGGCGTTCCTTTTCAACCCTCATCATCCATTTGGCATTGGCACAATAAGTATCACACACTGCCCAGTTGTCCATTACTGGCACATAATGGCCTAACATCTCCAGCCGTTCCTCAACAGTGTATTTCCCATTGTTAATGAGGAATCCCCAGATAACAGTCTCTTCATAGGACAAAGACTCACCCGGCACCTGTTCAAAGCAACGTATGACCTCCAGCCCTGAACTACAAACGAGTTTATTGCCACCCGGCAACTTCACAATTGCACCATTCAGTGAAATATCCTTTGCAACCCGTTTCATTTCGGGTGTATGAAGACCAAGCACCTTGCGCCCCGGCAAGGCATTGACAACACGGAGGTGCCCTTCACGGTAACGTGCATCATTCATGAAACGCTCACATACAAGCGGGCATAAACAGTGTTCTATCATAGCTGCTGTTATTTATCTTTCTGCATATGCCACATATCCTGTCCGAGGAATGTAGCAGCATTCACACGCTTGAAACCCAAAGAGGCATACATAGCCTCGGCCTTAGGATTAGTTACATCAACAAGCAGACCGACCTTATCAAAGCCTTTTGCAAAAGCCCTTCTGCACACATCTGTTAAAAGAGCACGCCCTACTCCACAACCACGATACTCAGGCAGCACAGCTAACGAGTCGGCATAGAACTCACCAGCCGAAGTCTCATCCTCAATGTCAATAGTCTGCCCCATCCGCTTTTCAAGAAGCTCGAACAAAGGCTTGCGCAATTCGTGCAACCTTGCACCGTCATAGCCAATAATAGCACCCGCAGGCATTCCGTCAATCTCTGCCACAATTGCATTATTGTAGCTATACTGTGAATCGTTACGCGCTGCAAGTTCCTTGAATATACCGCATAACGGATGTGAATCATCGGCATGCAATGCCATGAGCACAACCATCCCCAAAAATGATGCATCCTCAGGCAAAGCTTCCCTTATTGTTATTCTGTTATTTTCCATGAGTGCTAAGATAAGAAAATTTGAAAAAACAAACAACACAAGCATTATTGGAGGTAAACATCATTTGCTATATTTGCGCCACCAGTAAAGCGACACAGCATTAGTTGCCGTAAATTTCGAAAGAAAAATGAGTTTGTCATGAAATGTACCGTAGCTATTATCGGGACGAAGAATGAATTTGTATTTAGTTGATTTGTTTTTAATTGTCTTCTTTCTTATTAAGCAACAATCCGTCCTTGGCATTCATTGGAGATATTACCGCTTTACCTGTTTTCTCTTCCAACTCCATGCGGGCATTGCGTGCGATTTCTCCACCTTGTTGTGCAATGTACATATGTTCACCAAATGTTTCCGGATTACGATTTTCGGATATTTCTTTGGTTGAAAGTTCTGCAAGCATATTCAACACCAATTCTTTATTAGTCATATTATCGCGCAGATTCTCCTTTTTCAATCCTTTGAACCGCTTGTATTCTCGAGCCGTCATATCCGACCATGTCTGATAAATAACATCGGTAAGCGTGGCAAACTGTACGCCCTCCTGCAACCCATGTCGTTTCCATTCGTCGGTAAGTTCCTTTCGTATCTCTATTGACTTGAGACGCTGGTTTATCCAGTTATCAGAATAGCCCAACCGTTTATAATCCATCAATGCTTGGTTAATAGATATCTCAGGGTCTTGCATTTGGTCAAGACGCTCAGCAGCCACTCTTGCCATCCATAATTTGAAAGGTTCTGCTTTTGGTGAAGGTATGGACTGAATAATACGAAACATCGCTTCCGTGTCGGCAAAATTCACCTTCTGTTTACCACCGGCTGTTTGTATCGAAAGGGGGGTGACAAATTGTCCCCACCCTTCAGCTAACTGAGGGTCGCGCTTACGCATCTTTTTTAGATAGTCGGCCGGATTAACACTGGCGGTCAAAACCGCTACCACATCAACGACAGAAAAGTACCATTTTTCTTGTTGGTCGTCCCATACGGTACGTACCCGCTTTTCTTCAAACAACTTTATCGTATTATGCTGTGTCATACAATATTATCTTTTTATTACAACAATTATAAAGATAGCCACAAACAAGTAAGAAGCATGAAACTTGTTTCAATGTTTTTCACAGCGACGACGCGAATGAGCGTCGTTTACAACGAAGGAAACTTTAGTTTCCCCAAGGA
>CAZAIM010000069.1:0-13109 GCA_964485215.1 uncultured Bacteroidaceae bacterium
TTAGGTGGAGCAATAGCGGGAGATTACGTTTGTTGCAATTCTTTAACGCGAAGATATAGAGCCATTTATAAAAGCAACTCTTTTTCTGGTGGCATCACAACAATGGGGGTGGGTCACCCTCTTTTGTTTTTTGTATTTGTTGCCTTGCCTGAAATCGAGCGACCATTATTATGGGAAAAGCCGGCAGGGTGGATAAAACAGACAGCATCACCGTTACAACGAGTTTATTTTCACACCTATGCAAAGATTACAGTTTGTATTCTCCCCAAAAAACTTTTACTCTGGGGTGAGGAATATTGTCCAAATGGTCTAAGAGGCGGCATAGAAAGATATTGGCAAGATTAAATCACTACTACAAATTCTGCAAATTCCGCGATTTTATGTAAAAAATTTGCAAAACTGCATTGTTTTCTGTTTAAATATACCTATTTTTGTAAATCGAAAGAATAAATATGCAGAAGTTGCTTAGATTTTACATAGCAAAATTCTTTTTTATAGATTCCGCGCCGGGTGCAATAGCAGACTATGCAACCACAAGAAAGAGGGAAAGATACTATATGAAGAATGGCAAAACTGGCAGCTTCTAAAAATAGAAGGGATTCAAACAATTTTTCTGTTATGAAAATTAAAAATTCACGTCTCGACACCATCCGTCTCATTCTGTCGACAAAAGAGATTGGCAGCCAGGAGGAGCTGCTGAATGAACTTGCAAAAGAGGGATTCAAGCTGACACAGGCAACTCTATCGCGCGACCTGCACCAGTTGCGTGTCGTAAAGACAGTAGGAGTGCAAGGACGCTACAGATACGTTCTGCCACGTTCACAGCACTACAGGCACGAAGGCACACAAGGCGAAATGCGGCCGGCGACACAGCTACAGGAAAACAACGGCTACATATCGATAAAATTCTCGGGTAACATCGCCGTGATACATACCAAGCCAAGCTATGCCGGCACATTGGCCTATCACATTGACAACTGCGATTTTCCTGAGATTATAGGAACATTGGCCGGCGACGACACAGTGATGCTGGTAATTGCCGAGGAGGCAAGCCGTGCTGCTGTAATGAGAGCACTGAGAAGTATAATACCAAACATTTGACACCCTTAACAATATGGAAGAGATTGAATACAACGATGGGATTGAGGTAATCATCGCCAACGCTTCGCACGAGAAGTATGTCGATGAGATTCTTGAGACCATAACAGATGCAGCAAAAGTGCGTGGAACAGGCATTGCAAAGCGCACGCACGAATATGTAGCGCAGAAGATGAAGGAGGGGAAAGCAATTATTGCACTTGCAGGCGAAGAGTTTGCCGGTTTCTGCTACATAGAGAGCTGGGGGAACAGGCAGTATGTCGCCAATTCCGGACTTATTGTAAGAGATAAATTCCGCGGTCACGGCCTTGCAAGGCGCATTAAGCAGAGAGCTTTCAAGCTCTCGCGCGAGAAATGGCCACAGGCTAAGCTGTTCGGTCTCACAAGCGGCGGTGCAGTAATGAAAATAAACACCGAACTGGGATACGTCCCCGTACCGTTTTCGGAACTTACGGACGACGAGGCTTTTTGGAAGGGTTGCCAAGGATGCGTGAACCACGACGTGCTGATGCGTACCGACAGACGCTACTGCATCTGCACAGCAATGCTGTACGACCCGGAGAAGCATAAATAAATGGATAATTATAAATAATTTGATTATATTTGCGGTAACCGCGAACATAAACTGCACTCGCTTTGAAAAATATTGAAGTAAACTTAATATTTCTTGCTAGCTTGTGCTTATATTTGCAGAACATATATGGAAAAGAAAAAAGTAGTTGTTGCATTCAGTGGCGGATTGGATACATCATTCACCGTAATGTACCTAGCAAAAGAGAAAGGCTATGAGGTGTATGCAGCCTGCGCAAACACCGGCGGCTTCAGCCCCGAACAGTTGAAACAGAACGAAGAGAACGCCTACAGGCTCGGAGCAAAAGAATATGTAACGCTCGACGTTACAAGAGAATATTATGACAAAAGCCTGCGATACATGGTTTATGGCAATGTACTCCGCAATGGCACATACCCTATATCAGTATCGTCGGAAAGGATATTCCAGGCCCTTGCCATAGCGCGATATGCCAACGAGATTGGTGCCGATGCCATAGCACATGGCTCAACCGGTGCCGGTAACGACCAGATAAGATTTGATATGACATTCCTTGTTTGCGCACCTGGCGTTGAGATTATAACGCTCACACGAGATATGACGCTCACGCGAGAGAACGAGGTCAACTATCTTAACGAGAATGGCTTCAAGGCCGATTTCGCAAAGCTCAAATATTCATACAACGTTGGGCTTTGGGGAACATCGATATGCGGTGGAGAGATATTGGACTCCACACAAGGACTGCCCGAAAGCGCATACTTGAAGCAGGTTGAGAAGCAGGGCGAAGAGGAATTGCGTCTCACCTTTGAAAGCGGAGAGTTGAAAGGTGTCAACGGAGAGAGATATGACGACCCCATAAAGGCCATACAGAAGGTTGAGGAGATTGGTTCGGCCTACGGCATAGGACGCGACATGCACGTTGGCGACACCATCATTGGAATTAAAGGACGTGTAGGGTTTGAAGCCGCTGCACCTATGCTCATTATAGCAGCCCACAAGTTCCTCGAGAAATACACCTTGAGCAAGTGGCAGCAATACTGGAAAGACCAGGTAGCCAACTGGTATGGAATGTTCCTGCACGAAAGCCAGTACCTGGAGCCCGTAATGCGAGACATTGAGGCTATGCTCGAGAGCTCGCAGCGCAACGTGACAGGAACCGCCATACTGAAACTGATGCCGAGACATTTTGAAACTGTTGGCGTAGACTCCCCCAACGACCTGGTAAAGAACAAGCTTGGAGAATATGGCGAGGTGCAGAAAGGGTGGACAGCAGAGGATGCAAAGGGATTCATCAAAGTAACCTCCACACCGCTGAGAGCATATTATGCCAATCACCCGGACGAAAAGATATAAAAAGTTGATTCAATCTTATTCCCACGCCGGAGCGAAGCGACGAGGAACTCTGACAATATATTTGCAGAGCCTCCTCACGGGATTGACTTTAGCCACTGCAGGCAACACATTGTTTCAGCATGACACATTTTGACAATTTAATTAAAATACAAATAGCTTCTTAGAGATAATGATACGAGTTGGAATAATCGGAGGTGCCGGCTACACTGCCGGTGAGCTTATACGCCTGTTGTTCAATCACCCCGAGGTTGAGATAAAATTCATACACAGCAGCAGCAACGCGGGCAACCGCATAACAGACGTACATTGCGGGCTGCTTGGCGAGACAGACCTGCTGTTCACCGACGAGATGCCGTTCGATGAGATAGACCTTCTCTTCTTCTGCACTGCACACGGCGACACACGCAAGTTCATCGACAGCCATGTGCTGCCCGACGAACTGAAGGTAATTGACCTCTCCATGGACTACCGCATAAAGAGCAACGAGCACGACTTCATATATGGCCTGCCCGAACTGAACCGACGCAACACATGCAAAAGCCGCAATGTAGCGAATCCCGGATGTTTTGCAACCTGCATTACATTGGGGCTTCTTCCTCTCGCGAAGGAGCATCTGCTCAAGGGTGACATCTCGGTGAATGCCATAACAGGCAGCACAGGTGCCGGAGTAAAACCACAGGCCACAACACACTTCAGCTGGAGAGATAACAACATCAGCATATACAAGCCGTTCGAACATCAGCACATCCCGGAGATTCTGCAAAGCATCAGGCAACTGCAGCCCGATTTCAGTGGCGAGATTGACTTCATACCATACCGTGGCGATTTTCCGCGTGGAATATTCGCGACGCTGGTTGTCAAGTGTGACCTCGACATAGAAACGCTCTACAAGCTCTATGAGAGCTACTACGAACGCGACTCTTTTACACACATTGTAAAAAGGCCAATAGACCTGAAAGAGGTCATCAATACGAACAAGTGCCTTATACACCTTGAAAGGCACGGGAACAAACTGCTGATAACATCAATTATAGATAACTTGCTGAAGGGAGCAAGCGGACAGGCTGTACACAATATGAACCTGTTATTCGGGCTTGCCGAGACAGTAGGCCTGCATCTGAAGCCTTCGGCGTTCTGAACAGAAGATAAGAGAAAAAGATGAAGCTATACGATGTATATCCGCTCTTCGACATCAACATAGTCAAGGGCAAAGGATGCAAGGTTTGGGATGAAAAAGGGAGTGAATACCTTGACCTTTATGGCGGACACGCTGTAATATCCATAGGACATGCACACCCAAAGTATGTCGAGAATATCAGCAACCAAGTTGCAACTCTTGGATTCTACTCGAATTCCGTAATAAACACTCTGCAACAGGATGTAGCAGAGTTGTTGGGACGCATTAGCGGATATGAGGATTACAATCTATTCTTTATAAACTCCGGTGCCGAAGCCAACGAGAATGCCTTGAAGCTCTCATCGTTCAAGAACGGCAAGAAGCGCGTAATTGCCTTCAAGAAGGCTTTCCATGGCAGGACTTCGCTTGCTGTGGAGATTACCGACAACCCCAAGATTATAGCTCCCATAAATGCCAACGGGCACACGACATACCTGCAAATGGGTGACATTGACGGAGTGCGTGCAGAGATTGCCAAAGGAGACGTTACTGCGGTAATAATTGAAGGCATACAGGGAGTAGGAGGAATAGAGATTCCGGAGCCGCAATTTCTGCGACAGCTACAGGAAGTGTGCAATGCGACCGACACCAACCTTATCCTTGACGAGATACAGAGCGGTTGCGGACGCAGCGGCAAGTTCTTTGCACACCAATGGGCCGGAATAAAGCCCGACATCATAACACAGGCCAAAGGCATTGGCAACGGATTCCCTATTGGCGTGGTGCTCATAAGCCCGAAATTCGAGGCTGTGTATGGAGAACTCGGAACCACATTCGGCGGGAACCACCTTGCCTGCGCTGCTGCCAGGGCTGTGCTCGAGGTAATGGAAGAGGAGGACCTGCTCGGGAATGCGAACAGAGTTGGCAACTATCTGATGGAAGAACTGAAGAAGATTCCTCAGATTAAGGAGGTGCGCGGACGTGGTCTTATGATTGGCATCGAGTTCGAAGAGCCTATCAAGGACATCCGCCGCAGGCTACTCTTCGAGGAGCATGTCTTCACAGGGGTTAGTGGCACAAACGTCATTCGCCTGTTGCCACCGCTGACATTAACGCTTGAAGATGCAGAGGAGTTCATAAAAAGGTTCAAAAGAGTACTTTGACGACAAGACAGCCCTACCACTCCTCAAGAATTCTCAAGGCCTCATCATCTCCTCTATCGGCTGCTTGACGATAAAGTTCCTTGGCCTTGCTTTTACTGCGAGCCGTACCATAGCCATAACGATAACAGTCGGCAAGGACTCTTGTTGCATAGCATTCACCGGCATTATGCAGAATCTCTGCCCAATAGAATATATGCCTCTTGCTGCCACTCTGAAGCGCATCTTCCAAAAGCAGCATCTGAGATTCCTTATGCCCCGTTTTTGCGGCACGGTATATGCAGTTACGTGCCGTGCCAAGTTCATCGTCGACATAGCCCGGGTCACTCATTGACAGCAGCACGCCATAGGCGTGAAGCCCGTCGGTATCACCGGCTAAAGCAGAAAGACGCAGCCACTTGCGAGCCTCAAGGGTATCAGCCTTGCCAAGATACACATTGGCAAAAGCATTCATGGCCTTCGTATAGCCCTGCCTGGACGAACAGCCATACCAATAGAGTGCTGCGGAATCACTCTGCTCGACGTACAGGCCGAATGAATACATTGTGCCAAGATGCAGCTGCGCTACCGGCTCGCCCTTGTCTGCTGCACGGACAAAGCAACGGTAGGCCTTTTCCAGGTTCTGCTTGGTGCCGGCACCGTTCATGTATGCAATTCCCAAATTGGTTATTGCCGGAGGATAACCGAAGTCCTGCAGCTCAAGGAAACAGTCGAATGCAAGATTGTAATATCCCTCGTTATAATATGTCATAGCCTCTGCATTGCGGCTGCGGCAATACTCCTGCTGAACAGCCGAGAGCGTGTCGTTACGAAGCCGGGAACAAGGCTGCACCTGTGAAATGCAGAGTGCAGCCGCAGAGTGCCACAAGCACAGAAGAAAGAGCGACAGGAAAAGAAACCGCCTTTTCATAATAGCCTCCTACATTTTAAGCCATTCCAAAGGATTCAGCGTCTTCCTCTCTTTGCGGAGTTGGAACAGCATACGCGGATTTCCGCCCTTGGCATCGGAGACAATGTCACCTATAATATCCCCAGCCTTAATATCACCGCCGCTCTTTACCTGTATGTTGCCAAGATTGCAATAGACCGAGATATATTTCCCGTGACGGACAAGCACGAAGGAGTAGCCGTCTGTTGCATATACAGCTGTTACTTTGCCGTCAAAAATGCACCGCGCACGGGCCCCGCAGCTACCCTCAAATGTAATACCTCCTGTGTTAATGGGAACATTACCCTTACCTTCCACTGCATTCTTTACACCGAATTTGTCTACGAGGAGATAGGGGCCGGTTATCGGTACAGGCATCTTTTTCTTGTTCTTCTCAAAGGAGCCGCTCATTTCGGCAACGCCGGCATCGCTGGCATATCCGCCCTTGGTGCCGGAGGAGGAACTACTCTTTGCCGGTTTACTCTTTGCCGATGAGCCTGTCGGCTTTTTCTTCTTCGCAGCCTCCTCGCGACGTTTCTTTTCGGCCTTCTCTTCGGCCAAAACCCTCTCTATCTCACGGTCAATGGCAGCATTCAGCTTTTTCAGTTCACTACGTTTCTTCTTCAGTTCCTGCTGTACCTTTCCGGCCTCACGCTGAAGTTCCTTGACCAGCCTTCGCTGCTCCGACTCGAGATGCTGAAGATTTCTTTGTTCCGCATCCTGCTGAGCAAGAGAGACTTGCTTTGCCTCCAAAGTCTTCTCAAGCCCGGTGCGCTTGGCCTCAAGACGTGCAACCTGCGCTGAAAGGCTATCGGCAAGCACAACGTGGGCATTCATATACTCTTTTGCATAGCGATAGCGGCGCACCATAGTATTAAAGTCCTCGGCAGAAAGCACAAAAAGCAGACGGTTCCTGAAATTGCTATACTTGCGTGCTCTTCTCAACGCTTCGGCATATTCTGTACGTGACTTCTCCAGTCCCTTCTCCTGTTCGGCAATCTCACTGCCGATAACCTTCATCTCGGAATCAATTGCCTGTACCTCCTCGCGCAGAAGGCGTACAAGTGCCTTATGCTCCTCTATTCTTGCCGTGATTATGTTAAGGTTATCGAGTTTGCTCTTGACATCCTTTTGCGATGACAGCAATATCTTCTCCTTGTCGGCAATCTCCTTTTGTAAAGAACTTGCCTTGTTACGCATATTCTTTATTGCTGCACTTTGAGCAGAACCGCTCAATGGTACAAGCAGCAATGCCAAGAGGAATGTTATGTTCAGGAGGTTTTTCATAAAAGAGATTTTTACCGTTTATTGTATGTCACCGATAGAGTTAAGCAAGGTCTCCGCATCGAGCCTGACGTATGAACCGGGAACTCTGCGGGGTGTCAGTTTGAAACTATCGCCATTTGCGCTGGTAAACTTGAACTTTAGTTTTGCTGCAGATGAGCCGCGCAGAAGCTCTATGGTGATTATATGCGGGAAGGAGACTCCACCCAGTTCCTTGAAACCTGAATAACTGCAGACGACCTTTACACCGTCGCGGTGAGTTCCTTCAGTACGGACTAGATTGCCTGTCTGTTTCTCTACAAAGAAACTGTAGGATACACCTTTTGTCTCGGGGAATGAAGCCACAACGTACTCCCCTTCTTCAATGACATCCATTTCTTTTAGAGCCTTCTTCACAGAGGTGCCATCCGGAGTAAAGAGCCTGTTCATGAGCACAGATTCAAGTATTCTGTAATCGACACCGGTTTCATTCAGGAAACTTAGGGATGAGAAGGGGACATCGGCATAAACTTTATCGGGTTTATGGATGAAGCGGACGGTTTCTGGAAAGAACTCAGCACAGGCCAGTTCGGCAAGATTAAGCGCAGTTATCCCTATCTGCACCCCATCGTTGCTCTTGATGCGTATTGTTCCGCGCAATGAATGCGAGTCACCGTCAGCATCTGCAGTTATCCTTACATTTCCCGAGAGGAACTGCCTATAGGTTGAAACAGACGGCGAGGAGAGAAGCACCTCGGATGGGAGAAGACCCTCGCCCGAAAAAGCAACCGTAGCCCTTCTGGTTGTACAGCCGGCCAAGGATACCATAAGTAGCAGAAGCAACAATAGTGTCTTACCTACGCTTCGCATTGCTGTAATATTTACGTTTTCTAATCTTCTTCTTCAGAAGTTTTGAATCGTCGCCCGATTCCACAGCCTTTTTCCAGAACTCGACCGCACGTTCAATGTCGCCGCATAGAGCAAAGATATCGCCGCAGTGATGCAGTTCCACTGCGCTCATATCACTCTCCAACTGTATAAGTTTCTCGGCATAGGCCTTAGCCTCCTCATACCTCTCGAGCAGAAAGAGAACCCAAGCATATGTGTCAAGATATATCGGATTGTCCGGTTCGGCAGTTATGGTTTTACGGCTCATATCCAGTGCCCTCTCGAGTTCCGCATTGTCAAGGGCAAGATAGTAGGCATAATTATTAAGTACATTGATGTTTGAGGGGTTATAGACCAATGCTGAATCGTAGGAGACGACACATTCCTGCATCATATCAAGTTCATGATATGTATCACCCAAAACTGCATACACCGTAGAGACCAGTTCTGTAGAGGATTCTTCGCTCCGGAGTTCAAGCCCTCGCCTGTAAATGTCAATACATTCCCTCTTGCGCCCAGTCAGGTAGTAGGAAAGCCCTTTGTAGTAATAGAGTTCAAGAAGCTCAGGCACATACATCATGGCATTGTCACATAGACGTATGACCTCATCGTAATTGTTGGCCTCGATTGCGTATACGAGAAGCTGAAGCATTGCAGAGGTATTCTCGGGCTCAAGCATAAGCAGTTTCTCCAGCACCGGCTTTATCCTGTCGGCCGGAGCCTCTTTGTAGAGAAGATACTGAACATAAGACTCCAGAATTTCAACCCGGTCAAACGGCAACTGCATGAGTTCCTCGAAGAGCTGCTCTGTGTGAACAGAGTCGTCCCTGTGCAGAATATAGTCGACCAAACGCGATATACGCTGTTCGGGTTCAAGTTTTTCACTCTTAAGCAAACGCTCTATAGTAACACAATATAAGGAATCGTTGCCGGTCTCGGCATATAACGTAGACAGGGAAGATAGTGTTATAGCATCATCGGGTTCTTTCTCGAGAACCATAAGATACTGCCTCTCGGCACCGGCCAGCTCTCCGAAATAGAGATAGACATCGCCAAGCAGGCCTTGATAGAGAAACTCGTCGGGATTCTCCTCTATAAGTTCCTGCATAAGTGCCACGGACTTTGCACTGTCGGGCATCTCGAAGTACTGACGCAGTTTCTGCATTGAAATCTCCTCGCTCTTGCCTTCGGACTTTTCGAGCCTCTCAAGGATTTCCACGGCTTTCTTGTGCTCGAGTTCTTCGGCATAGAGCGAATAGAGTGCTATATAGATGTCGCTCTTGGAGCGGGTCTTTTCAAGCATATCCTCATAAAGAGCTATGGCAGCCTTCTTGTTGCCGGTACTGTAGTACAGGTTTACAAGAGCCTGGGTATAGTACCTGTTGTCGGGTTCCTCGGCAACAATACGCTCAAGAATATCGCAGGCTATGCTGTCTTTGTTGAGATATACATAGAACGAAGACAATTCGAAGAGAATTGCAGATGACGAAGGAGAGAGGGCACGGCAATGCTCAAGGAGGTCGTAACACTGGTCAAGATTCCCTTGCTCCAGCATTGTGCGCGCCTGCAGATAGTAGTACTCGACAGCACGGTTGCAGGCAACAGTGTCATCATCGAGCGTTTGGGCCTGCCCCACACCTGCTGCGGCAAGCATTAGCGTCAGCAATACGACCAGATTTTTCATTGTTATAAGGATTAGATGCCTGTGTGCCCGAACCCTCCTGCACCGCGCTCCGTTTCGCCAAGCACCTCAACCTCGCAGAAGAGAGCCTGTTCGTGACGGGCAATAACCATTTGGGCTATACGCTCGCCGTCGGCAATAGTGAAAGGTTCATTGGAGAGATTGACAAGTATAACGCATATCTCGCCACGGTAGTCGGCATCGATTGTTCCCGGAGAGTTAAGCACGGTTATGCCTTTCTTTATTGCCAGGCCGCTACGTGGGCGAACCTGCGCTTCATAACCGGGCGGCAAGGCCATATAAAGCCCTGTTGGAATAAGTGCGCGCTGCATTGGCTGAAGAACTACGGGTTCTTCAAGATTAGCGCGCAAATCCATTCCGGCAGACTGTGGTGTCTCGTAGGCCGGCAAACAGTGTCTTGATCTGTTGATTATCTCTATTTTCATATTATCTCCTTTAAAAACACACTCCGGGAACAGTTTTGTTCTACCGGAGCTGACATTTCATTCTTTTCGTGCCTCACCAGGTATGTAGAACACTTTATTCGCGCCCGATGTAAGCTGTATCTGGTCGGGGTTCTGCTTTGCAAATGACTCTATGTATCTCATACGCTTATCGTCCTGCAATTCGGCAACAGCTATGAGCAGACCGGTCTCCTCCACATTGCCGAAATCCTTATTCACCGCAGTTCCGAAGATTTTCATTGTCGGAGAAAGCCCCATATAGGCATTAATCATTGGCGGAATGGCAAGCCCGAACTTGTGTACCTCCTGTTTCAATATTCTGTAATCTTCCTTGAAACTATCCATGCAGAAGAGTTCTGCAAGTTCTGCTTCCGGCGTTTCGGTCTTCAGGGGAGTTACCGGCATAACAAGTTTCTCCTCATCGGGGAAATGCTTCTTCAGAAAATAGAGAATCATATCACGGGCACGTGTGAGATAGGAAGGATACATCGTAACCTTGCCGAAAAGATACTTCACATCGGGAATAACAACGGTGAGCGCACCCAGACCGTCCCAAAGGTTATCGAGTGCGAAAAGGCTCTTTGAACCCATTCTTGTGGACTGATATTCCAAAGCAACGAAAGCCCGGCCAAGCTCCACTGTGTAGGGCAGCACCTCATTCATGAACTTCTCCGAGAAATGAAACATTCCATGGGCTGTCGCCATCCTGGGCTCACCATTCTCATCTATCCTCACATCCTTGCCATAGAGAAAGCGGTAGCCGCCAATAATGTCGTCACATTCAGGATTCCACACGATGAGTTGCCTGTACGGGTTCTCCATTGTATCAAATTCATCAATATCAACTTCCTTGCCTGTACCGCCACCTGCCGCACGGAAAGCAATCTCGCGCAGACGTCCAATTTCACGCATCACGTTAGGAGCATCAAACGCCGTCACGATGTATATCTCATTGTTGCTTCTGTGGGTGAAGCGGAGACGCTTCTCTTCGGTAAGTTCAGCCTTTAGGAGTTCCTTGGGAACCGGAGCTATAATTTCTTTCATATTTTATCTGTTATTACAGTGAATAGACTATCTCCTTTACATACTGTGCCCACTCGACAGGGCTCTTTGACTTGTCAAATGTCTGCCATGGGATAGGCTTGCCTATTGTAACTGTAAATTTCTTATTCCTATTCTTAAACATCTCGTCACTCAGATAGAGCATTGCAATATTGAACTTTATGCGCAACATCCTGTTTATATTTGCAAGCCGGTAGAAGAACTTTGAGTTCTCACCTTCAAAATGTATCGGTATGACATCGCGTCTTGTCTGCACACTCTTGGTGACGAAGGTCTTTTTCCAATCGAGGTCGCGCACTACCCCTTTACGCTTGCGGGAGCACAAACCGGCCGGGAACATTACTATGTGATTGTCGCTCTCGAAAGCAGCGTTGACCTGCTGAGGGAAACTGCGTGCCTGCTTTCCGGTCTTGTTTATCGGAACCCAGAAAGAGGATATGTGCGGAATATTCATCAGAAGGTCGTTCACTAGGAACTTGATTTTTCCCTCATACACAGGACCTAGTATATGTGCAAGCCCTAGACCGTCCTGTGCACCGAGCGGATGGTTGCTGACAAAAGTAAAACGGCCGTCGGAAGGCAGATTCTCGAGACCGCGCACCTCGAAACTGTTATTGAAGTATTGCATGAATGCTGCTATGAACTCAAGGTCGCGTTTGTCCTTGTTTTCAAGCAAAAAGGTGTTGACCTCGTCCTGATGGACAATCTTCTTCAGATACGATACAAGGAAACGAGGCACGTAACGCGCCTTCTTTCCGGCCTTTGCCGCCAGAATAGCATCAATGTCAATCTGTAAAGTCTCACTCATTGCCCTTGTGTACCTAATTATATATTTAATGCAAAATTAGACTAAATATTTATAAAAACAACACATTTAACTATAATAAACAATAAACACATAACATAGCAGGAGTGGGTGCGCTTGCAAGCGCACCCACTCCTGCTATGTTATGTTTCCATTAATCCTCTGAGGAGTCCGAGAAATCGAGTACCGCCTTCTTGTTGGCCTGTATACGCTCGTAATCCTCCCTTGAACCTACAATTATCTTATTAAAGTCGCGCTGACCGGTACCGGCTGGTATAAGGTGACCGCAGATAACGTTCTCCTTCATACCAAGCAGATAGTCGCTCTTCATGTTTATAGCAGCCTCGTTAAGAACCTTTGTAGTCTCCTGGAAGGATGCTGCCGACATAAAGCTTTGGGTCTGCAATGCCGCACGTGTGATACCCTGCAGAATCTGCGTAGATGTAGCAGGCTGTGCATCACGTGAGACAACAGGCTTGAGGTCACGACGCTTGAGCATACTGTTCTCGTCACGCAATTTGCGAGCTGTGATTATCTGACCCGGTTTCAGGTTCTCGGAATCACCTGCATCGACGACAACCTTCTTGCCCCAAATGCGGTCGTTCTCCTCCTGGAACTGGAGCTTGTCAACAATCTGCTGCTCGAGGAAGCGTGTATCGCCCGGTTCGTCAATCTGCACCTTGCGCATCATCTGGCGAACAATAATCTCGAAGTGTTTGTCGTTAATCTTTACACCCTGT
>CAZAIM010000070.1:0-12985 GCA_964485215.1 uncultured Bacteroidaceae bacterium
CTGCAATAATGTTGCTCTCCATCAGTGGGTCGTTACGCAGGTTGTAGAGCGAAACGCTCTTCTCTCCGTCGAACAACAGCACAAGACTGCCCTTGTAGTACTGATAAATGCCATTAGTGAAGTTTACGGCATAGCTCTCCTCTGGTATTGCCGAGACAAGGCTCTTGCCGAATGCAATGAACGGTTTGTCGTAGCCTGTGTATTCGAGTATTGTCGGCATTATGTCAATCTGCTGTGCTATGGTCTGTTCGTCTATACCTGGAGCAAAGGGTTCCTCGCCGGTAGGGGAGAAGAAAATTATTGGTATCTCGAACCATCCTGCCGATGTCTTGTAGCGTGCCTCGTTACTATGATTAGTGTGGTCTGCCGTTATGACAAAGAGTGTATTGTAATACCACGCCTGCTCCTTGGCATACTCAAAGAATCTCTTCAGCGAGTAGTCGGTATACTCTACACACTTGAGGAACGGGTCGTCTCCTCCCTTGAACCGGCCGGAATACTCTTCGGGTATATTGAAGGGGTGATGCGACGATGCTGTGAAGACCGATGTGATGAACGGCTCCTTCATACCGTTCATGCACTCGGCATAGTATTGCAGGAACGGCTCGTCCCAGATGGCCCAGGTTCCGTCGTGCTCCTCCTTGCCCCGGTGGTTGGGCGAATCGCAGAATTCGTCCATTCCGTAGTATCTGTCGAAGCCGGTTGTGTTTGCAAATGCCTGGAATCCCATAGAACCATTCGGGGCTCCGTGGAAGAATGCACTGTTGTATCCTGCTTTCTTGAGCTCCTCGGCAACTCCGCTTACCTCATTCAGTGAAGCCGATGACGTGGTGAAGAATGGTTCCTCGAACATAGGGATGCTTGATAGGATTGACGGCATTCCATCGATGCTCTTCTTGCCGTTCCCGTATGAATATCTGTAGCTCTTGCTTTGTGTAACCAGCGAGTCAAGGAATGGTGTAAGTGTTCCTTCTACCCGGTTGTTGTAGGCTCCTATGTACTCCTTGCCGAAACTCTCGACAATCAGAATAACGACGTTCCTTTTGTTTGCTGTGCTGTCGTGCTCGAATTTCTGCAATGGCGTAAATCTCCTCTCAAGCTCTTCAATTCTGTAATAATTCTTCTCAGTGAATGGTTTCTTGCCTATGGTGCGAATCATTGTAAAAGGGGTGTTCAGAATTATAGCTGCATCGTTGGGCGACGAAACATACTGGTTGGCATTGCTGAGGGTTATTGGTCTTACAGCCTTGCCAATTCCACCGCGCATTCCTGTGACGAGCAGGAATGCAGCCAGCACGAGAACAGGCAGGTGCCACAGGTAGTATTTTTTTATGTTGCTATATGTTTTGCAGGCCGGTGTGTATAACCTGTATATTATCCATATTATAGCAATGCCTATGAGTACCAGCCACCAATGGTTTATAATCTCATACCCAATGACGGACCCGAGATTGCCCTCGTTGCCGAACTCGCTGAAGAGGCTCCAGGTTGTCCTGCGTCCTGTAAATGGAACATATACACAGTCGCAGAGGTTGGCGATTACTCCTATTGCGTTAGGAACAATGAATGACCACTTTGTTATGTTCTGCATAACCTTTCCTTCCTTGTAGTGTATCGGTAGCAGCAACAGTACTATGTATGCAATATTCAGGTAGCACACGGCAGCTGTGTCGAACATAAGGGAGCCTTTGGCCATAAGCAGGAACGAGTTGTTTTCAAAAGCCTGTGAGTAAAGGTCGCTGTTCATCAGTACGAAAATTATGCGGCAAACGAACAGTAGGGCATATGCTAATGCCATGTTCAGCAGCAATGCAACTGCAATATTCTTTTCCTTGGTCTTTCCGCCCAGGCGTTTGCCTATTCTTGCCAAGCCGGTCTTGTCGAGTATTGTTCTGAGGTTCATTGTAAAAAGCAACAATCTTGTGATGCTGCAAATATAGTGTAAAATTTGATAATGGAGAAATAGGATGTGTTGCATGGTTGCTTCTTGGGTTACTATTCAAAACATTCGCAGCTGTTTTTGCTTAATTGTCCGGTTTGCACTATTTTTGTACAGTAATTATCATTAAAAAGACCGATGTATAAAGTAGTATTGCTCTATGGCAATGGAGAAAAGTATCGCTGGATAACCAGGCAGACACCTGGCCACAATGGAGTGTCAAAGTGCGGCAAGTATAAATTTTATGTAAACGAGATAATTCCAGACCCGGATTTCGTTGTAATACGCAGCAAGTCTCTAAGGAAGGCCACAGAATTTAACGTTGCTCCCGAGAATGTCGTTCTGGCTACAAGTGAGCCATACTCGGTGCTCGCCTATCCTAAGGACTATTGCCGGCAGTTCGGTATGGTATGTTCCTGTCAAGAGAATCTCAAGCATAGGAATGTTGTCTACACGCCTGCCTTTGTATACTGGTATGCTGGTGTTGCGTTTACTAAGGATGGGCCGCAGAGCCGCATAGACTATGATACGTTCAAGAGTATGCCTGTGCCAGAGAAGAAAAGGCTTATATCCGTAATAACGAGCGACAAGGCATTCACTCAGGGGCATCAGGACCGTATAGACTTTGTGGAGAAGCTGAAGAAGCATTATGGTGACAAGATTGATGTCTTCGGTCGTGGGTACAATACTTTTGAGGATAAGTGGGAGGTGTTGGCACCATACAAGTACCATATTGCCATAGAGAACTCTTCATCGCGTTACTATTGGACCGAAAAGTTATCGGACTGTTACCTGGCACACAGTTTTCCAATCTATTATGGCTGTACCAATGTAGATGACTATTTCCCGGCCAAGGGCTTGTGCAGAATCGACATACACAATTTTGACGAGTGTGTAAAGGCCATTGATGCTGTTCTTGAGAACGAACTTTATGAGAAACGTCGTGCCGAACTTGACAAGTGCAAGGAACTTGTTCTTGAAGACTACAATATGTTCAATTATCTTGCCCGGTGTCTCGACCGGCTCAATCCCGATGCGCCAAAGAAGAAGGTCACAATCAAGCCTGCCAACTCAATGCACAGCCTTCACAATGTGTACATATACCTGGTGAAGCGTAATCTTTTCAAACTTAAGAAAGGCCTTTTGCGCCTGTTCAAGGGAAAGTCTGTGCTTTCGGAGCGGTAGGCCGGGGCTTATCCCTTCTGCTTGAGGAAGTGCAGGCGGACTTTTATCTTGCGGAACAGGTTCAGCGGTTTCTTCTTTAGTCTGCCCTTGTGGTTGGCTATGAAGTCGTCTACTGCGTCGAGAATGCGTGCGCAGTTCTTGCCATCCCTGTGCGCTTCGTGGTAGCTTGTGTGTGCCCTGACATTCTCCATCAGTTCTTCAGGCCTTGTCATTGCTTTCTCAATGGCAGGTTCAATCTCATCAAGTTCTGTCACATTAAGCAAGTGTTTGCCCGGCTGTGTATTACGGTAGGTGACAACCGGCTTGTCGAGCAGCATATATTCAATTATGATGCTTGAACTGTCGCATAGCATTACGTTGCTCTTTGCCATGACTGTCAGGTCATCCAGCACGGGAAGATAGGTGACATTGCTGTTCTCCTCAGCGAGCCGCCTGTATTTGTTTATAAGTTCCTGATCCTGGACTTTCGGGTGCATTGTTATAATCCACTTCCAGGGCCTGCTCTTTACCATCCGTTCAATTGCCGGATAGAGTGTGCCAAGTGACGATATGCCTTTTGAGAATGTTGTTGCCACAAAAATTGTTTTTGTGCTGCCGTCGGGCTTGGCTGCAAGCATCTGCGGAGTAAAGAAACTGTCGATTTTGCACCAGCCTGTCTCGTAGGTCTTGTAGTGCCCTACCTCTTTCTCCAGTTCTTTGAACTTGATAGTGCTGCTGTCTCCTTGCGTGCAATACATGTCGAACCATCCACGCATCTTGAAGTGGTTGTCAATCACGCCGTTGCGTTTGTTTATCGGGTAGCCGTGGAATACCTTTACCTTAACGCCTGGCATAAAATCATATACCCAGTTCGTCGGCACGAACACTGCTATCGGGTTAAACTTCCTTATCTCCTTGAGCGAACGTAGTCTTGTTTCGCCGTCGATGAGCATGTCGGGGCAGTCGTCCTCAATGTACCAGGCAGCTTTGCCGCCTCGTTTGCGTATTTCCTCTTGCAGAGGACGCAGGATTGGGTATGCGTAGCTTACAGATGCAAACAAAAGATATTTTTTTTCCATAGCGAACTGTATTATTTGCTTATAAAGTCCTGATATGAGGTCTGGAGTATGGCTTTTGCCCTCTTTATACGCTCTTCTCCTCCTTTGCCTGGTTCGTTGTGTATGATGCTTTGGCTGTTCAGGTCATATACAGTGAATCCGGCAGAATCAATGAGTGAAATGCCATTGTTGTAGCTGTGGTAGGCCGATGGGTATGTATAGCCAGGCCCGAGGATGTTGCGGCTGAATATGAATTCTTCTATAGGCAACTGCAATTGTGACAGTATTGTAGCTGGCAAATCACTCTGGTTACATAATATGTCAATGTGTCTTGGTTCTGTTATTGCACCGCCAAGCAGCAGGAGCGGTATGCGGTTCCGCCCCTTGTCTGTCTGCTGAATGCCTTCGGGGTATCTTACGACAGAGTGGTCCGCGATGCAGATGATAAGCGTGTTGTCCCACTCCTTGCTTCCTTTGAAACGGTCTATGAACTTGCCGAACTCTTCGTCGGTAAATGCGAAGGAATTGGCTTTCTGGTCATCGGGTATCCTGTTGTATGGTACAGTCCAAGGTTCATGGCTGCTTAGTGTGAGGTATGTTATGTGCCATGGCTCTTCTTCTTGCTCCATAATGACATCATACAGTTTCCTGAACGTTACATCGTCTCCAGCTCCCCATTGGTGCGTCTCTCTCTCTGCAGCTGTGAAATCCTGGTCGGAAATCACTCTACCATATCCGGTGGAGTAGAAATATCCCTTCATGTTTGTGAAATTCACATCGCCGCCGTATATGAATGTGTTCTTGTAGCCGGCCTCTTTCAATGATTTCGCCAATGACGGGAGCGACTGGCTTCTTTTGGCATTCTTCATCACCGATGTCTTGGGGAAGGAGGGGAATCCGCTTAAAGCGCATATCAGTCCACGGTCGGTACGGTAGCTGTTTGCATAGCATTGTGTGAAAAGTATGCCTTCTTCCGATATCCTGTCGAAATTTGGCGTTACTCCTTTCATTCCGTCCATACCCTCGATAAGGTTTGCGCTCATACCCTCAAGAACTATTGTTATAATATTGGGCCTGCTGTTGCATAGCAGGGTATCGTTTATTAGATTATCCTGCACATACATCTCCTGCATAAGTTCAAATCTCTCCTTTTCATCGAGAAAACTGTACTCTTCGCTAAGGTCTTCCAGGTTAATTACGGTGTAAAGGAAACTGAATATTGGATTCACGGCGGCATCGTTAAGGAACTGCTTGTCGCTGTAGTATACTGTTCCGACATTGTTGGTCGACTCTGTAATGCCTCCCCTTATGCCCAGGAATAGGAATCCGCCCAGAATCAGGAACAGCACCGATGCTTTGTAATGCTTTTTTTCGCAGTTATGGAACTCCTGCCGTCTTGTGAGTGACAGTATCCTGTATATGCCGTAAGTCAATGCTGCCATTACGGCAAGGAGTAGCAGCAAGTGCCATATGGTGACGCTGGCGAATGCGTTGGCAGGTGAGTCGAGGTATATGAGAACCGAAGCGTCGAGCTTGAACTCCCAATAGGGATAAAGGGTAATGTCGGACAGAAATGTCAGGCCGATGACAAAAGCTATAATGCTGTTATATGCAGAAAAGAACCTCTTCATCGGGAAATTTCTGAATATTGTCACAGTTGTCAGCAGCAACGGGAGAACTGTGAAGTACCCAGCAATGGCAAAGTCGTGCGGCAGACCGTGCAGGATAACGGCAAGACTGTCTGCTACAGAACAGCTTGTTTCTCCGCTATCGAAAAGTATAAATGCAAATTTGTATAGAGCAGATAGTGCAACAATTGTAAAGTAGAATTTTACAAGGAAAAGCACTCTCTGCACAATGCAGTCTTCTTTTATTCTTCTGTATCTCTCTACAAGGTCTGAACCGCTTTTCATAGTATTGTCTATTTTCTGCCGAAATCTGCCGGAATCTCACCCCATTTGTCGGTCTCCCACTTTATTACGGTCGTGTTGTATTTGTTCTCTCTGAGCCATTTCTCGGCTCTTTCGATATATTTGAAAAGCTCTTCGCTCCTGTTGTCCCGGGGCAGTCTGGTGCGGCAACTTTTCTTCTTTACCCAAAGCTGGGCATTCACGCTGTCGGAATAGATTGGAATCTCCAGTCCCTTCTGTTTCAGCAAGGCAAGTCCATGTACGATGGCAAGGAACTCACCTATGTTGTTTGTGCCGAACATTGGCCCGAAATGAAAAATCTCCTCGCCCGTTCCTACATAAACCCCTCTGTACTCCATCATTCCGGGGTTGCCGCTGCAAGCGGCATCCACGGCAATGGAATTCTGTATGATGGCGGCCGGTCTCTCATTTGGCCTTGTGCTTGCTGACTTTTTCTCGGTTCCGATATATTCCCTGGGTGAGGAACTGTAGGCTCGCTCGGCTTCCTCCAGGCTGTCAAAAGCCTTGTAAAGAGCCTGCTTAATACCTTTTATCTGCATCTGGCACTCTTCCCAAGATTGGTATATCCCTGGCTTGACACCGTTCCAGACAACATAGAAACGCTTCTTTGCCATCTTCTGCAATTTCTTTTACATTCTTTCTGGCACTTCAATTCCGAGAAGGTTCATCGCTGTCTTTATCACCTTCCCGACGTTGCGTGTTAGCAATATCCTAAAGGCTTTTGTTTCTTTGTTTTCCTCTCGCAGAATGCTGAAGTCGTGGTAGAACTGGTTATACTCCTTGGCGAGTTCGTATGCGTAATTCGCAATACCCGAGGGGGAGTAGTCAATACCTGCCTGGCGTACTACCGCCGGGAATTCATTCATCAGGCGTATGATTGCGCATTCCTTCTCGCTGATGCTTGCTGGTGCTCCGGCTGTCTCTGTTTCAACTCCGGCTTCTGCTGCCTTGCGTTCAATGGAGCGTGTTCGGGCGTAGGTGTATTGGATAAAAGGCCCGGTGTTGCCGTTGAAATCGATGGATTCCTTGGGGTTGAACAGCATATTCTTCCGTGCATCTACCTTCAGCATAAAATATTTGAGTGCACCAAGCCCGATTATGCGGCTTGTCTCAGCCTTTTCATCCTCAGGCATATCGTTCAGCTTGCCTCCGAGTTCCTCAGATGTCTCGCGTGCTGTCTTTATCATCTCGTCCATGAGGTCATCGGCATCGACAACTGTTCCTTCGCGGCTCTTCATCTTGCCTTCGGGCAGTTCGACCATTCCGTATGAGAAATGCACGAGTCCTTTTCCCCAGGCAAACCCAAGGCGGTCGAGCAACAGAGAGAGTACCTGGAAGTGATAATTCTGCTCATTGCCCACAACATATACCATCTTGTCAATGGGGTAGTCGCGGAAACGGAGTTGTGCTGTTCCAATGTCCTGTGTCATATAAACCGATGTGCCGTCACTGCGTAGCAACAGTTTCTCGTCGAGACCGTTGCTTGTAAGGTCGGCCCATACCGAACCGTCTTCCCTGCGGTAGAAAAGCCCTTTTGAGAGTCCGTCGAGTACAGTCTCTTTTCCTACGAGATATGTGTCGCTCTCGTAGTAGATTTTGTCAAAGTCTACACCCAGACGCTTGTATGTCTCGTCGAATCCTTCGTAAACCCAGCTGTTCATCCTCTCCCATAATGTACGTACCTGCTGGTCTCCGGCTTCCCATTTTACAAGCATTTCACGTGCTTCGGCCATAAGAGGCGAGGCTGCTTCTGCTTCCTCTTTGCTCATCCCCTTTTCCATAAGTTCTGTAATCTCAGCCTTGTAGTGCTTGTCGAATGCTACATAGAAGTCACCGATAAGGTGGTCTCCCTTTTTGCCACAGCTCTCCGGTGTGCAGTTCTCGCCCCATTTCAGCCAGGCAAGCATGGATTTGCAGATATGTATTCCACGGTCGTTTACAATGTTTGTCTTCACGACTCTGTTTCCGTTTGCTGCAATAATGTTCGATAGGGCATAGCCAAGCAGGTTGTTGCGTATGTGTCCTAGGTGCAGCGGTTTGTTCGTGTTGGGCGACGAGTACTCTATCATGACAAGCGGCGAGGTTTCATCGGCCTTAATTGTTCCCCATTTTTCCTGCTTGTCGATATGCTTGAGCAACTCAGTCCAGTAACTGTTGGCAATGGATAGGTTTAAGAACCCTTTTACTACATTGAACGCCGAAATTACAGGCTGTTTTGCTTTCAGGTATTCTCCTATTTCCCGGGCTGTCTCATCGGGGCGTTTCTTTGAAAGTGCAAGAAACGGAAAAACCACAAGCGTGAAGTCTCCCTCAAATTCCTTGCGTGTCTTCTGCAATTGAATCTTTTCTGCGTTGAATTCTGCGCCATAGAGTTCTTTTATGGCATCAACGACACTCTGTACCAAAGTATTTTCAATGTTCATATCGTTATGTTTTTTTGTTTTCACCGGAATCTGTGATAGATATACATAATCTCTTGCAAAGAT
Source organism: uncultured Bacteroidaceae bacterium (assembly GCA_964485215.1). Taxonomy (GTDB): domain Bacteria; phylum Bacteroidota; class Bacteroidia; order Bacteroidales; family Bacteroidaceae; genus HGM04593. The sequence goes on from CAZAIM010000070.1 coordinate 8,579, forward strand.
AGTGCAAGTCGGGAGCAGAATAAAATAAATCTTTTGTTTTTTTATGCTGCACGGTGCTGTGACGGTGTAAAAAATGCAAATCTGTCCGGCTAAATGATAAAATAAGTTATAGAGCAGCTGTGCAGGTTGCCCAAAATCATAAGTTTGTATTATCTTTGCAAAAAAATGTGGCATGAGCCATTTTTTGTTTGAACGACAATTATGAACAAATTACCTATTGTAACGAAGAATCTGCTGGCAATAAATGTTTTGCTCTTCTTGGCATCATTGGTTGCGGAGAAACAGGGTGTAGACCTCAATGAGATTCTTGGACTTCATTTCTTTATGGCCGATGGTTTCTATCCATTCCAGTTAGTAACCTATATGTTTATGCACGGTGGTTTTCCTCACCTGTTCTTCAATATGTTCGCCCTTTATATGTTCGGCAGGGCTGTCGAGCATGTTCTTGGCACAAAGCGTTTCCTGATTTTCTATTTCGCCGCAGGAATAGGTGCCGGACTGCTTCAGGAGGCCGTAGGTTTCATCCGTTATAGCTCTATCATTGAAGGGATGTCGCCCGAAAACATACAGACTGTGCTGAACGCAGGTGCGGCGGCATTGCAGAAACATATGAATTACGTTGATCCAGGAATGGCTGAATTGAATATTGTGCTCAATGTCTCTACAGTAGGCGCGTCTGGTGCTGTATATGCTATACTGCTCGGTTTTGGAATGTCATTCCCCAATGAGAGAATGTATATATTCCCTTTGCCGTTTCCTATCAAGGCAAAATTCTTCGTCTTAGGCTATGCCGCTCTGGAACTGTTGCTCGGAATGTCGGGCAGCAACGATGGAGTTGCGCATTTTGCACATCTGGGCGGTATGCTGTTCGGCCTTGTACTGATTCTGTATTGGCGTAGAAAGAAAAAAATTGGAGGCCCTTATTATGTTTGAGAATATTTTCCGGCGTTTCAAGAATAGCGATATTGTTGGCAAGTATATTTTTGCTAATGTCGCAGTATTCGTTTTTGTCGTTTCCATCGCGGTTTTCTCGATACTCCTGAATGCGCCGGAGGCGCGTGGAACCGTTGTGCGTTATTTTGAGTTGCCGGCTTCGCCTGCGCTACTGTTGCATCGCCCTTGGACCATATTCACCTATATGTTCCTGCATGTCGACCTTTGGCATATATTGTGGAACATGATAGCCCTTTATGTGTTTGGTAAAATATTCCTGAAATTCTACTCGATGCGCCATTTTGTAGGCTTTTATATTCTTGGCGGCATTCTTGGCGGTGCAGCCTATGTTCTTGCCTTCAACCTGTTCCCGTATTTTGCCCCCGTGGCAGGCTTTGCCTTTCTGACGGGTGCCTCTGCTTCGGTACTGGCGATTGTTGTCGGTGCGGCTGTCCGTAGCCCGGGCTATAGAATAAATCTTCTCTTTTTCGGCAGTGTAAAACTTTCCACATTTGCTTTGGTGACTGTGCTGATTTCGTTTCTTATGATTTCGGGCAATAATGCTGGCGGTAATTTCGCGCACCTTGGCGGTGCTTTCGCTGGCTGGCTCGTCGCATATCTGATGGGGAAGGGAACCGATTTGACAAAAATTGTGAACAAACCGGTTGATTTAGTGTCGTGCATCTTTCGCAGGCGGCCTGCTGCAAAGAAGAAAAAGAGCAAATTCAGGTATACGGCAAACTGTGGCACCGGCGGCAGAGCCTCGGACTATCAGTACAATGCGCGAAAACGTGCCGATGAGGCTGAGATTGACAAGATTCTTGAGAAAATAAAGAAAGGCGGCTACGCTTCGCTCAGCGAGGAGGAAAAAAAGCGTCTTTTTGATGCCTCGGGCAAGTAGTCCAAAGCCTGTCTGTGGGGGAAATTGGTGGGTGTGCGCGGGCGCAACCGCACGATTTTTACTCATATAATAAAGAAAAACGGGAAAAACCGGTGTGGTTTAAGAAAAAAACACTATATTTGCGCGTTTTTAAAAGGAACAAATAAATCATAATAAATTTTAATAGAAATGCAGAACAAAGGATTTGTAAAAGTTTTTGCAGTACTGCTTACACTTGTGTGTATGTTCTACCTCTCGTTCACATTTGTTACCAGACATTATTCCGGTGAGGTCGACAAAGAGAAGAAAGTGTGGCTCGGCATATACACATTGCAGCAGTGCGAGGAGTTGGAGATTGGTCTTGGATTGGATCTTCAGGGCGGTCTCAGTGTTACAATGGAGGTGTCGGTTCCCGACCTTCTCAAGTCGCTTTCGGGCAACAAGGCAGACGAGGATTTCAACGTTGCAGTTGAGACTGTGCGCCATGCGATGAACTCGGTAGACGGTGTCAGTGACCCTATTGCATTGTTTGTCGATACCTACAAGGAGAAATCCGGCGGCAAGAAGTTGGCAGCACTGTTTGCAACCGTAGAGTTGAGGGACGTAGTGAATGCTTCATCATCGGACGATGAGGTTATCAGCGTTTTGCGCAAGAAACTGGCCGAGGCTGTAGATAACTCGTACACTGTAGTACGTTCACGTGTTGACCGTTTCGGTGTTGCACAGCCCAATATCCAGAAGTTGATTGGCGGTCAAGGCCGTATTATGGTGGAACTTCCCGGAGTAAAGGAACCGGATCGTATCCTCAACCTTCTCAAGGGTTCAACTAACCTTCAGTTCTGGGAAACATACAACCTTGCAGAAATTAATTCAATTGTAATCCCTGCGCTTGGCAATCTTGCAGAGAGAGTGCTTCCGAAGGATACATGTGCAATGGCTGTAGGCAGAATGATTCGTGTGTACACAAACCCGCAGTATCACTCTGCAACATCAGTTGTCGGTCATTTCCATATCAGCGATGTCGAAAATATAAACAAGCTCCTGGCTCAGCCAGAGGCAAGCAAGCTGCCAAGAGGCCTTAAACTGTTCTGGGCTGTAGAGCCTACAGCATTTGAGGATGGCGGCAAGAAGGAGTTCCTGGAACTTCACGCTATAAAGGATGTCGACAATGACGGGAATGCTCCTTTGCAGGGCGACATCATAGCAAACGCGTCTGCCGATTTCCAGAACAATGATCCTTGCGTTAATATAAAGATGAACTCTAAGGATGCTCACACTTGGGCCAACATAACAGAGAGAAACAGAGGCCGCAGCGTGGCAATTGTTCTCGATGACCTGGTTTATTGTTCACCTACCGTGAATGAGAAAATCAGCGGTGGAAGCTGTGTCATTTCCGGCCACTTTACCGTTGAGGATACACAGGACTTGGCAAATGTCCTCAGTTCCGGCAAGATGCTTGCGCCAATGAATGTTGTCGATGCACAGGTTCTCGGTCCTTCTCTTGGTGCTGAATCTATCAATCAGGGTCTCATCTCTTTCATCGTTGCATTTATTGTGCTGATGATTTATATGTGCTTAATGTATGGTGCTATCCCGGGTTCAGTAGCAAACATGGCTCTGTTCCTGAACCTCTTCTTTACATTGGGTATCCTTGCATCATTCCAGGCTGCGTTAACAATGTCCGGTATTGCCGGTATTGTGCTTACTCTTGGTATGGCTGTCGATGCCAACGTGCTCATCTATGAGCGTACCAAAGAGGAACTCCGTGCAGGAAAACAGGTGCGTGCGGCACTCTCCGACGGTTACAAGAATGCTTTCTCGGCAATCTTTGACTCTAACTTTACATCAATCATAACCGGTGTCATACTGTTCTACTTCGGTTCAGGTCCAATCAAGGGATTTGCTACAACATTGATTATCGGTCTGTTGTGCTCATTCTTTACAGCTGTATTCGTTACGCGTGTTGTTTTCGAGCACTTCATGAACAGGAACAAGTGGCAGAACCTGACATTCACAACCAAGTTCTCAAGAAACCTTATGCGCGACAATAACTACAACTTCCTTGGCGCGTCCAAGAAGGCCGGAATTATCTTGTCTGTTGTAGGAGTCGTGATGCTTGGTTCTATTGTTGTCCGTGGTGTCAGCCCCAGCATCGACTTTACCGGTGGCCGTAACTTTATCGTGCAGTTCGAGAAAAAGGTTTCTGCCGACCAGGTTCGCGACTTGTTGAAGCAGAAGATTACCGATGCCAATGTGCAGGCTATCCAGTATGGTACAGACGGCAATCAGGTTCGTGTGTCAACGAACTATATGATTAACGACACAGCTGCTGCCGGTACAGATGAGAAGATTGAGGCATTCCTCTTCGATGCTTTGAAGGACGGTGGTCTTGTAAGCGATTCGCTCAAGCTTGAGGATTTCCGTAACCGTACTCTCGAGAAAGGTCAGGGAGCTTCTATTATGGGTTCACAGAAGGTAGGTGCAAGTATTGCTAAGGATATTCGTGACGGTGCTGTAATTGCGGTCATTTTGGCTCTTGTAGCAATCTTCTTCTATATTCTTGTCCGTTTCCGCAATGTAGCGTACAGTGTAGG
>CAZAIM010000071.1:0-12814 GCA_964485215.1 uncultured Bacteroidaceae bacterium
CCTGCGACCCCCTGGTCCCAAACCAGATGCGCTACCAACTGCGCTACACCCCGAAAACTTTTATTTCTGTGTTACTTAATAATCTCCAACTGCTTGAAGATTGGTACCATAGCCTCCAAAGCTCTGTCAATCTGCTCCTTGGTATGTGTAGCCATAAGAGAGAAACGGATAAGAGTATCCTGTGGAGAGCAAGCAGGAGGTACAACCGGATTGACAAAAATACCTGCATCCCACAACATCTTGGTCACAAGGAATGTCTTGTCGGTATCACGGATGTATATCGGTATAATAGGTGTCGATGTGTTACCTATCTCGAAGCCCAAATCGCGGAAATTCTTCAATGTGTAGTTTGTAATCTTCCACAAGTTCTCAAGACGCTCAGGCTCTTCCTGAATGATGTGCAGTGCCTCAAGCGCAGCAGCTGTAGCGGCAGGCGTGTTGCTTGCACTGAAGATATATGAACGTGAGTTGTGGCGGATATAGTTTATAACCTCCTTGTCACCGGCTACGAAACCGCCTATTGTAGCCAAAGACTTGCTGAATGTACCCATAAGGAGGTCGACATCATCAGTCAGGCCAAAGTGATTGGCAGTACCGCGACCCTGTGTACCGAGAACACCCAAACCGTGTGCCTCGTCGACAAAGATACTGGCATTATATTTCTTTTTCAGACGTACAATCTCGGGCAGGTTGGCAATATCGCCTTCCATGCTGAAGACACCGTCAACAACAATCATCTTGATTGTAGCCGGGTCGCAAGCCTGAAGTTCCTTCTCAAGACCTTCCATGTCGTTGTGGCGGAACTTGCGCACTGTAGAGAACGAGAGACGACGTCCGTCAACAATTGACGCATGGTCTAACTCGTCACATATAATGGTATCCTTGCGGCCTGTAACACAAGACAATACACCCAAATTTACCTGGAAACCGGTAGAATATACCAAAGCCTCGTCCTTTCCCACAAACTGGGCAAGTTCATTCTCGAGCTGCAAATGTATGTCTACTGTTCCGTTCAAAAAACGAGAACCCGCGCAACCTGTACCATATTTACGAGTAGCAGCTATCGCTGCTTCTTTGATTCTTGGATGGTTGGTAAGACCCATGTAAGAGTTAGAGCCAAACATAAGAACCTTCTTGCCACTCATGAGCACCTCTGTATCCTGTTCGCTTTCGATGCAACGGAAGTATGGGTAAACGCCCATAGCCATAAAACGCTGCGGCAAATCGTATTTTGCGTATTTCTCTTTTAATAAACTCATAGTGTTGTCTGTTTATTCAAAGACAGGGAAACCTTCAGCAAACTGAACATTACAAGACCCTATCTTTTAGTTTATCTCGTATTTGGCTGCAAAGGTACTTCTTTTTTTTCACCCCTGCAATGTTTTACCTGTTTTTTTCGGCAGCCACTACCATTTACGCCTTTTCTTGGGCGCGTAGCCATAGCCGCTACGATGCTTCGATGCACCATAACCGGTATATCCGTAAGTCTTCTTCATCACCTTGTCACCATTGACAACAATCGACACATTCTCAAGTTTTTCATCGGCAACAAGCGACTTTATATACGGAATATCCTCCTTCAGAGTATAGTCGAGACGGAGAACATAAACCACCGCATCGGCTACACGGCTCACAATAAGCGAGTCGGAAACCAGGCCGACAGGTGCCGTGTCAAGGATTATCGAATCATATTTCTGGCTCAGGTATTCAAATGCCCTGTCAAGATTCTGGCGTGAAAGCAGCTCGGCCGGGTTCGGAGGAACAATGCCGGCAGCAAGGACATCGAGCCCGGGAACCACATTCGAAGGAACGATACACCTGTCGAGCATCTCCACGTTCTTGACATCCGATGCAAGGTACGACGTTAGGCCGTCGGCCTTTACGTCGAAACCGAAAGCCTCGGCAAGACGCGGACGACGTATGTCGAGCCCCACAAGAAGCACCTTCTTTCCAAGGAGTGCCGTGCTCACTGCAAGGTTGCTGGCAATGAATGTCTTGCCCTCGCCCGAAGTTGTTGAAGTGAACATCACAATCTTGCCGGTCGTCTTCTTCATAACAAACTGCAGATTAGTACGCAAAGCACGGAACGCCTCGGCCATAACATCATTGTTATCCTTCTCCACAACAATCGGGCTCTTGCTCTTGTTCTTGTTCTTCTTGTCAGGGATTGTACCTACATGAGGAATATTCAGTTCTTTCTGCACCTCGTCAACAGAAGAAATCTTGACATTCAGCATATGGAGCAGATACAGCAAGCTCGCAGGAATGAGCAGAGAAATCACAAACGCCAGCATATATATCTTATTGGCATCAGGAGATACCATGCCTGCACCTGTAGGCGTATCGATGCAACGGAGGTTGTCGGCCGTAACGGCAAGGTTCAAGGCATTCTCCTCATACTTCTGAAGCAGCATCACATAGAGACCGGACTTGACATCGCACTCGCGGGTAATCGTCAGCAGTTCGCGTTCAATATCCGGCGACATCAGGAAACGGTTTGTATAGTTGTCAACAAGGGCTGCTATAGCCTTGCGCTGCACAGTGAGAGACTTGTCGAGAGCCTTCAACGCCGCGCGCAGGTCGTCCTGCATTGTCTTTATGTTCGATGAAGAAATCTTCAAGTTAGGGTTATCCTTAGTCACGGTACGTGCCAACTGGTCGTGCGCAACAACCTCGCGGTTATAATTTGCAATAAGCGCAGCCAATGCCTGGTCAACGGTCAAGCCGAAGGTTGTTGGAATAACCTTCATGTCATTTGCCGGGTTATTGACAAACTCGTTCAGGTAGCGCGAAGATGCTATCATAAGATCAATCTCCTCGAGCTGCTTGGTATACTGGGTCTTATTTTGGCTTATCAGCGGTGCATCTACCTTTGCATCAATGAGCTGGTTTTTCTTCTTATAATCGGCAAGACGAATCTCCATAGCCTCAAGTTCAACGCTCAACGAATCGATGCGGTCAAGTATAAATGTTTCCGTTTTGCGCGCAACTTGTCTCTTGTCCTCATTGGTCACAAAATTATAGCTCTCCATAACAGCATTCAGGAAATCCACGCCATTCTGCACGAGCGGATTCCTCACCGCAAGTATCGCCACAGAAGAAGTCTTGGAAACCGGAGCGACAGAGAGCGACGACTTGTACCTCGACATAGCACTGTTCAAAGGCATTATACATGCATTCAGTTCACCCTTTTCGGGCATTGCAACCTTCTCATTACGTTCAATGACAACATCGCCGGCTACGGTAGAGAGTACAAACGGGAACTTGTCCAAAGCCACAGCCTCCGACCTGTATTCAATACCCATTCCCTCATTTATATAATCGTAGCGGACAGTAGGTGTCGCATTACCCGAGAATGCAAAGTACACATTCACAGGGGCAAGAAGATTACCAAGCGAATCCTGGTCAAAAGAGAGACGTAGAGGAGTTGCATCCTTGTACAAATGAACATCGCAGAAACCGGGTACCACATATGATACATAGAGTTCCGACACAAGAACTGCACGGCGCACAACCGACATTGAGTTTATAACCTCAATCTCATTGTCTATATTGCTTGTCTGCGATGCGAGACCGAAGTCGGAAAGCATATCGGCCTGGCTGGAGAAAGAACCCTTCTCCTTATCCTGCAGAAGAATCTTCGCAGTTACCTGATATTGCGGCACAGAACTGCGCACATGCAGATAGGCGATTGCCAGGCACACGCACACCGAGAGTGCAAACAGTTTCCAGTAACGTAAGAAATATGAGACAGCATCCCTCAAGCCGAAGCCGCCCTCCTCATTGGTATTTGCAAAATTGTCATTTTCCTGCATAGCCGCTTATTTAAGAATATTGTACATTAGGGAAGTCAATGAAATAAGTATCGATGTAGCCGAGAACCAAAGCGAAGTAGAGCTGCCAATGTCAGAGTTCTTTGCCTTGGACTTGTTTGGTGTAACATAAACAATATCGTTCTGTTGCAGATAATAGTAGGGCGAGTTGAGTATATTGGCATCGTTGAGATTGAGCTCAACAATCTCCTTTTCACCGGCCGCGCTCTCCCTGACAAGCTTCACATTCTCGCGCATGCCATACACTGTAAGATCCCTTGCGAGAGCAAGTGCCTGGAAGACATTCACCTTTCCGTTCTTCACCGTATATGTTCCTGGAGAATTTACCTCACCAAGCACCGACACCTTGAAATCCACAAAGCGCACAGTCACCACAGGCACAGCAGCAAAAGCATTCTCAACCTTCCCGAACAGGAATTCTTCGGCCTCTTTTGTTGTCATACCGCCAACCTTCACCTTTCCCACACTTGGAATTATCACACAGCCCTCACTATCTACAAGATAGTTCTGCAACGTAGGCTGCGATGTCATTGCCTGTGTCCTGCTCATATCCATTGGAGCCGTAAGGTTATAGGCAAGAGAAGTCGTAAGATTCTCAGGGTTCACAATAGTTATATTCAGCAAGTCCTGCGGCTGAATCCTTGGTTCGAAAGTCCCTACAGACTGCGGCATAGATGCAAATTCACTGCTGTTCTGAAGATAAGGAACCCTCTTGTAAGAAGTACAAGAAGCCAGAAACAGCGACAAAAGGCAGACACAAAAGAAAAGATTCCTGATTCTCATATAGTTAAAAGCATATAATATTCAAGGAACGGAGCACAGCTGCACCGCACAGCATTCCAAAATTAATTCATTTTGCAAAGATATGAAAGTTTGAACTAAATTGCCACATTTTAGCAAAATTTTAGACAGACACAAAACAAAAAAGATTCAGCCGTTTGACCATTACGGCCAAAAAGAGTATATTCGCAGAATATAACAATCTGTTCAAATATGAAAAAAGGTAAAAAGATATTCATTATAGCCGGCATCGCCCTCATTGCAATGGCCGCAGCCGGGCTAATACTGTTAGGGTTACCCTATTACCATGTAAAGATGCAGAAAGTAAGCCTCGAAGAGACGGTGTACATATATGTAACGCCCGACGACAACGCGGCCAGCATAATGCAGAAGATAGACTCCGCAGCACACCCCGAGTCGACAAAAGGTTTTGCGCTGCTTGCCGACCACAACAATTTCGACAGCCGCCAGCGTAGCGGAAAATTCGCCATAAAGGACGGCGACTGCATGCAGGACATATACAGGCGCATTGTGGGTAACGAGCAGACACCCGTCAGAATAACAATACCATCGGCAAGAACCATAGACCAGGTCATCGGCACTGTAGCAAGAAACCTCATGATGGACTCGACCGAGCTTGCAAGCCTCACAGACAACAACACATACATCTCGTGTCTTGGATACACGCCCGAGACATTTTCCTCCCTCTTCATCCCCGACACATATGAAGTCTATTGGAACATCACCCCCGACGAGTTCATTCAGCGAATGATGAAGGAGCGCAGGGCTTTCTGGAACGATGGACGCAAGGCAAAGGCAAAGAGTCTTGGAATGACACCCGAAGAGGTAGCCACGCTTGCATCCATAGTTGACGAGGAGACAAACAGCAATGCCGAAAAGCCCATTGTTGCCGGTCTCTACATCAACCGTCTGAAGAGAGGGATGCCGTTGCAGGCCGACCCTACCGTTAAGTACGCTTTGGGCGACCCGACGCGCAAGCGCATACTCAACAAGGACCTCGAAGTAGAATCGCCCTACAACACCTACAAGCACAAAGGACTGCCCCCAGGCCCCATACGCATCCCAACCAAGCAAGCCCTTGAGAGCGTTCTTGACCACACCAGACACGACTACCTGTTCATGTGCGCCAAGGAAGACCTTTCAGGCCGTCACAATTTTGCCAGGACATTAAGCGAGCACAATGCCAACGCACGCCGCTACCAACAGGCACTCAACAAACTAAACATAAGAAAATGAGAAGAAGCATCGTCACCCTGCTTGCAGCCCTTTCAACCCTGCTGTCAGCCGCGCAAGACAACTGCGCAGCACTTGTCCCAATGCCCAACATCATAGAACAGTGCGCAAAAGGCACCACCTTGCAGCTCAACGGCAAAACGGCGATAAAGACCCGGTTGCCCGAAGAAAGCTTCACCCTGCAGGAGCTGCGCCGGATTTTGCAGCAACGCCTGCAACTGACACCGCCGACAGACAACAGCCGCAAAAGCAACACCATTGAAATAGACATCGACACCACTCTGCAAGGGAGAGAACACTACACGCTAAAAGTCGACAGAAAAGGCATCACAATCAAAGGAGCTACCGAAGGAGCACTGTTCTGTGGGTTGCAGACACTCGACCAGATACTTATTGGCGACATATGCAACACCATAGCCGGCAAAGTAGAACATATCACAATCGACGACCAGCCACGATATTCCCACCGTGCCATAATGCTCGACCCCGCACGCCACTTCCTACCGGCCAAGGACGTAAAGTTCTTCATAGACCAGATGGCTCGTTTCAAGTTCAACGTTCTTCAGCTGCACCTCACCGACGACCAAGGATGGCGCATAGAAATCAAGAGCCACCCGGAACTGACAGCCATCGGCTCACAGCGCAAGCCAGGCAACAGCCAAGGCCCCGACAACGGCTACTACACCCAAGAGGATATAAAAGACATCATTGCATACGCCGCAGAGCGTAACATAGAAGTCATCCCCGAGCTCGACATACCCGGACATTCCGTAGCCATACTCGCATCACACCCCGAGCTGGGATGTCCGTTCCGTCAAGGCGAGACAAAAGACTTGGGCAGCACCACAAATATGATGCTGTGTGCAGCAAACAAAGATGTCTACACCATCTACAAAGACATCCTTGAAGAAATTGCAGAACTCTTCCCTTCGGAAAAGATACACCTGGGCGGCGATGAAGCAGCCGTAAAGGAGAACTGGGCCAAATGCCCACAGTGCAACGCCATGATGCAGGAATTGGGTCTCGAAAAGCCGTCACAGCTGATGATTCCCTTTTTTGGCAGAATGCTCGACATCGTGCGCAGCTGCGGCAAAGAAGCCATTCTGTGGTGCGAACTCGACAACATGTGGCCGCCGGCAAACGAATACCTCTTCCCCTACCCTGCCGATGTCACACTTGTCACCTGGCGCAATGCACTCACGCCCAAATGTATCGAACTTACACACAAGCACGGCCACAGGCTCATTATGGCACCCGGCGAGCACGCCTACCTCGACTACCCTCAATACCCGGGCGACCTGCCCGAATTCAACAACTGGGGAATGCCCGTAACAACGCTTGAACAGAGCTACAGGCTCGACCCAGGCTATGGACTGCCCGCAGAGGAACAAAGACACATCACAGGCGTAATGGGAACGCTATGGGGCGAAGCCATAAAGGACATAAACCGTGTGACATACATGGCATTTCCACGTGCCATGGCCATAGCCGAAGCCGGATGGAGCAACATAGGACAGCGCAGCTGGGAAAGTTTCAAACAGCGCATCTACCCCAATATAACAGAACTAATGAAAAGCGGAGTCTCTGTCAGAGTTCCTTTTGAAATTATAGAACGGAAATAAAGATTTTCTCCTTACAGCAAACCTTCAAGGACATCGCCCCACCAACAACAGAAAAGAAGCAAAAGGTTCCGGCACAGGAGGATAAAAAAAAAGTTTTGCTGTACAGAAGAGAACGACGAAACTCCGAGAATACAAGATTTGAGGGCTCCTGTCCTTTGTAATCCACCGGCTCTCTAAAGCTACCCGAAGGCGTGGCCCGCCATTGGACAATTCGAAGCTTACTCGGTTTTCGATAATAATTGATGAGTTTCCCAGTCAATCGGTACAGCAAAACCGTACACAAACATAAGAACCTTTTTCCACGAAAACAAGCAATTTCGCCACAAATTCTCTTTTTTTGTGAATTTTATTCTATTATACACCTATTTTCACAATAAATCCCCTTTGGAATCATCCAAAGGGGATTTACTCTTATTTATTCAGGCCAATTACTTAACCAGAACCTTTTTGCCATTTACAATGTAAAGACCGGGAGCTGTAATCTGCTCAATCTTGCGGCCCTGCAAGTCATAAATGCCTTTCACAGCCTCATTCTCGCCCATCACATTCTCAATGCCGGTAGGATAGGCAACCTTAAGCAGAACGTCAATTATCTGACCGCCGTTAGCCTTGAAGTCACCGAACTTACCGTCAGCATCACCGGCCGGGTCGATATTGCTCCAGTCCTGCTTGATACGCATGCGGTAAGTACCCTCTTCTTCGGGAGCAGTGAACGCAGGAACTGCAGGAGTGCTGCGGTTGTTGCCAGTGATTGAAGTACCTACACTGTTCCAGCCAAGTTCATCACTTGAACCATCGTTATTGTAGAAAGAGTATGCCACAAGATCCTCTGCCGGAGCCCATGTACTGCCTTCTGCAATGCTTGCTGTGAAGCCATCGGCATCGAAATCAATGTACACGAACTGATGAATCCATTCACCGGTCTTGTTGAAAGTAATTGCAAGTTCTTCACCAGGCTCAACAGTAAATGTAACATTCTCAGTTGCATCGGTATAATCCTGTGTCTGCTCTGTTGAAGTGAGCGTATATTCATTCACTCCGGAAGCAGCAGTAAGAGTAATACCCATTATTACACGGCCGGTATTTGTTCTTGTGCCATTGTTTCTTGGAGTGTAGTCAACCGGTGGCTCACCAACCTCGAATGCAAACTCACCGGAGAAAGCATCACCGTTGCTTGCGCGTGTGATAAGACCCTCAGGAATAACGAGTGTATATTCGCCGGCCTCTGTTATTGTCTGTTCAAGAGTAACTGTAAGCACCTTGCCATTTGTAACATAATTAGAAATAGGAGTTACAATACTGTTGCCTTTCTTGAACTTCATAAAGTTCATCATCTCGTATGGGTCGAATTCACCAGCCACCTCACTGTTGAAAGTAAGTGTCATTTCGCTGAGTTCTCTTACCATTTCAGCAGGCTCAACGCTCACAACCTCAAGCGGAGCAGGAGCTACGACTGTGAATGCAAACTCACCTGAAAAAGCTCTGCCGTCGCTCTCACGTGTGATAAGGCCCTCTGGAATAACGAGTGTATATTCACCGGGAGTGTTAACCTTGGTTTCTAAAGTCACAGTGAGCACATTGCCCTCAACAACCCAGTTTGAAATTGCGCCTGCAATATTGTTGCCCTGCTTGAACTTCATAGGGTTCATTGAATAAGGATCAAACTCACCTGCAGCAGAGCTGTTGAAAGTAAGAGTAATCTCCTCAATAGCCTCAACGCCTGTATTAGGTGTTCTGCCGATAACCTCGAAAGGAACCTGTGCAGGGTCGGCGTTCACACCGTCGAATGCGAATACAGTGCTGCCGGGGAGAGTAACAGTGAGCTGCTGGTCAATGTCGATAGCCATACCCTCGGTCAAACCGCTGAGAGCATCCTGAACGTTGAACGACTTTGTAAGGATGATGGCACCTGTTATGTTTGCAGGAATCTCAAGAGCCTCACGCAGTGTGAATGTATAGGTCTGTTCGTCGTTTGCGCCGTTACGCAGAGCAAGTGTTGCCTTTGCACCGTTCCATGAAGCCCAACCGTAAACCTCAGCCTTTGAGCCTGTCCATGGATTGCCACCTACCCAGTGAGCATCGGGCAATACATCAGCATTCTTCTTCTGCCATGCAATGCACTCGGCGAGGTCTGCCCAGAGCTGACCGTCGTTGATGCTGTTCATCAGGTCGTAGTCGTTATAAAGCTCAACCATACCTGAGCCGCAAACGAATGCACAACGCATTTCGTTCAACACATGTCCATAATCGATATTTCGTGAACAATTCCAGCCACCAGGGCGTGTACTCGAACTATCAGTCAGGTCTCCGGTAAGGATGAATCCGTGAGTCATCAAGGTGTTGATAGGGCAGATTGGAGAGTTCTGCACATAGTTCTGATAAACCAGACGGTCGCGGTATGTAATCCACTTCTCGCGGTCGATAGAGTTATTACCTGCTTCACCGTAGTCATTCTCCTGACGCCATGTAGCATCGGTAATCTGATACCAGAATGGAGAAGCCCAAGTACCTACAGTTGTGTTGAAGAAGATATCTTCACGCAGTTCCTCGCGAACATAGCGTTCAAGACGGATGATACCTTCGGCATTTTCGTTACCTGTGTCGCCTGCATCGGGACCTACAGCAGAGAACTGACCTGAGATACCATCAAACTTGAAGAACAGATAGTTATCGGTCTCTGCATTAAAGCCTGTTGTACCGTCCTGGTTGCATACAAGGTTCTCGGCTGCATCAAGGAATGTCTGGTAGTACAACGGGTTAGAAAGCTGCATACCGCCATTGCTGCTCCAATATGCACGGCGATAGTTACCGCTCTGGCCATAACCGCCAACAGGGCCTAACCATGCACCGATACCAGAGCCCATATCATCAGCAATATCAGACATACCCTGCATTCCATTAGGGAAGCCGCTGTGGAATGTCCATGTACCATAGTTGTCCCAACCGTCATCTATAACGAAGGCAGCAGGAGCCACACCGTATTTGTCGTAGAATTCTGTTTTCCAAACGTTCATTACAGCCTCGATATCGGCAGCCGTAAAGTTATTGTACTCGCTGCCGGGAGCTGCATTGTTGCTGTTGATGTTAAGCTCGTACCAGCTGATATAGCATGGGAATGCTCTCCAGGGCACTGCACGCTCGCGCTCGCTGTATGCAAGGAATGAACGACGCTTCTGTGTGTCGTGGATATTTGCATTGCTCTGTGTTCCGTCCTGTGCCACAAGACCCACAACAGAAGCAACCTTCCAGGTCTCGCCTGCAGCAAGAGTTGTATTGCGGCTCCAAAGACCCTGAATACCAACGATAGCAGTATTTATGACAACACCCTCCTTAGCTGTATATATATCAACAGTCATTGTACTTGACGCATCAATCTCCTCTGTCTTGTTCTCAACGAATACGCGAACTGCGAATGTACCGTCGTATGGAGCGACAAAAGTAAATGTATTGTTGCTGTGCTGACCACCTGAATATCCGCTGTGGTAATCTACTGCAGCGATATCACCATTGGCATCGAGCAAGACTGCACCACCGAAATTCAAACGGTGGTTGCCGCTTGTATACTTCACAAGGATTGAAACCTTCTGACCCTTTTCAAGAGCAACGTTCGCCATATCATATGCGTACACGTTAGGATATTCTGCGCCTGTAGCCTCTGTTACACGGTCAGGAACATCATTCTCGGCAACCTGAGTCCAAGAAGATGCTGTGAGAGAAGCCGTCTTTGTCTCGGTAAGATTCCAAGCATCCTCTCCTCCCGAAGCACCGCCAACAGTGTTGTATGCAGTAGGAGTCTCAAGGCCGGCAAAAATCTTGTCGCTCATAAGCACCGCACCGCGAGTGTTGCCCACAACGGCAGGAGTTGAGCCGGCAGCCTCAGTGTCGACATTGTAAATCATAGGGATAACATTATACATATCCACATCATTTACACCTGTAAGCTCCATTTCGGTACGCAGATAGTGGCTGCCGTCGCGCAGTACCGCACGCCATACGATTGCAATCTCAGTTCCTTTATATGTATATCCGTATTCTGCAACAAGCTCGACACCGGCAAAGTGCTCTGCACCTCCGATTGCTGTTGGCTCTGCTGCAAGTGTGCCGGCCTCAACGCTCTTGAGTGTCATTACCGAAGCAGGAACATTGTCACCTGCACCGAAAGCAACTGTGAAAGGCTCAGTACCTGCAACAAGGTTCATTGCATTTGAACCAGCGAAGTAGAGAGCGTTGCCCACCTTCATAAAGCTTGCGGCAAGCACATTGTTGCTGAGTGTATAAACGCCATTCTCCTCTACGAGTTGCGCTGCACCTACATTCTCCTGCTGCTTAGGATAAACCCATGCATTCTCGTATGTTTCGCAAGAAGGCTGAACAGGAAGTGTTGCAACGTTTACAGTGATAGTGTTGTTTACGTCATCGACAGAAACCACTGCAAACTGTCCCTCGCCTGCTGTCACAGTAACTGTGCTCTTGTCGAGAGAACCCTCAACTGTGATAGTAGAACCGTCGGCATACTCTACACCGCCAATCTTCAAGGTAACACCCTCGGGAACGGTGATAGTATATGTACGCTCAACAATCACGTACTCGGCAAAAGTATAACTGCTTCCGGCATCGGCTGTACCGTTATCCTGCCAAAGGCCAAGAGTAGTACCGGCATTGGCACTTACACCCTGGTACCAGTTCAGATACTTGCCTGCAACACCTGTTGTGTTGTAAGGCGCAATCTGATAGTTGTCGCCCGAATAGTTGCTCACGTTGAAGTATGCACCCTCGACCTTGGTGTCGGAGAGAGTCACAAAGCCCTTGCCATTGTCATAGCTGGAAGCCTTTGTGTAACTGAGCCACTTCTTTCCATTGTAACTGTAGATGTAGTACGCACCGTCAACGCCATCCACTGCATAGAAAGCGAAGAGGCCGTTCTCATCTGTTGCCGGTGCTGTGGTAGGGCCTGCATACGCGCCGTTACCGTTCACCATTGTGTAGACATGCTCCGGTTTGCCGTTCTCGGGCAATGTTGTCGAAGCTGTCACCTTGTCGGCATACGCCTGTGTCGAGAGACACACCGCTGCTAACAGAAAGGAGAAAAATTTCTTCATAGGTAAAACAAATTAAGGTTAGTATTATGTTAAATAAATTTTCATAGGACGGCACTTGGCAGAAACCGCCGGCAAAGCAGCCGTGAAGCCTCAGCACAGTACCCCATAATAATCGGCCGTAAAGATATTAATATTTGCGAAAATATACAAATTTACACCTATAATTACGTAAGTTCGATATAATTTTACTCCTCCACCGCAAGCGGTCCCCCTCCTCTATAAAAAT